>NZ_JBVHHB010000003.1:0-512304 GCF_055561295.1 Kitasatospora sp. NPDC022785
AACCTGGGTCTGGCCCTTGCCACCCGCCCGGACCTGCCGAGTGATGACCGCGAGGTGATCGCGAGAGCGCACCTGGAGGCGAAGGAGGCGATCGCCGAACTCAATGATCTGGTGCGGGGGCTGCACCCGGCCGTGCTCGAAGACCGAGGTCTGGACGCGGCGTTGTCCGGGCTGGCTGCCCGCACGCCTTTGCCGGTGCGGCTGCGGGTCAATCTGGAGGAGCGGGTGGCGCCCAACGTGGAGTCGGTCGCGTACTTTGTGATCTCTGAGGCGCTGGCCAATGCAACGAAGCACGCCAACGCGATGCATGCAGAGGTGATAGTTCGTCAGGTTGGCGAGGTGCTGCGAGTGCGCGTTACCGACGACGGGCTGGGCGGTGCCGACGCCGCCGCCGGCACGGGGCTGACCGGGCTGGCCAAGCGGGTCGGCTCCCTCGATGGGGCCTTCCACGTCAGCAGCCCCGTTGGCGGGCCCACCACCATCACCGCGGAGCTGCCGTGCGCGCGGTGATCGCCGAGGATTCGGTGTTGTTGCGGGTCGGCCTGATCAAGGTGCTGGAGATGGGCGGGTTCCAGGTCGCCGGGGAAGCCGGCGACGCGGAGGGGCTGTTGGCGGCGGTGGCGGAGCACCGGCCCGAACTTGCCTTGATCGACGTCCGGATGCCGCCCGGCTTCACCGACGAGGGGGTGCGGGCGGCGATGGAGATCCGTCGGCGCTGGCCGGGGACGGCGGTGGTGCTGCTTTCGCAGTACGTGGAGGAGCGGTACGCGGCTGACCTGCTGTCTGCGAACACCAGCGGTGTGGGCTACCTGCTCAAGCAGCGGGTTGCCGATGTCGCCGACTTCGTGGCGGCGGTCCGGCGAGTGGCGGACGGGGGCACGGCCCTGGACCCGCAGGTCGTCGCCCAGTTGCTGCTGCTGCGGCGCGACAGCGACCCGCTCGCGCGGCTGACCCCCCGCGAACGGGAGGTGCTCGGCCTGATGGCCGAGGGGCGCTCCAATGCCGGCATCGCGCAGGCGCTGGTGGTCAGCGAGAGCGCCGTGGCGAAGCACATCAACAACATCTTCGCCAAGCTTGACCTGCCCGTGGTCGACGCGGACCACCGCCGCGTCCTGGCCGTGCTGCGGTTCCTCGGAGCGTCCCGGGCCTGACCTTCCCATCCGTGATCACGATCTACGGCTGGAGTATTAAAGGGGATGATGGGCGTTGGGAGGGGAGACCACGTCCCGGAGGTTGTCCCGGCTGGCGTGCGCGTTGGGGCTTGCAGGGCTGCTGATGAGTGGCTGCTCGGCCGGCGGATCGTCTGTTGAGGTGTCCCAGGGCGACATCCTCGGGACCTGGACCAACCAGAAGGGGGCCAGCCTCGTCATCGAGCAGGGGGAACGTTCCGTTCGGAAAAGATTGCCAAGGCGGTCTCGCTGCAGGACGGATGTGCCCAGGCCCTTGCTGCCGGGAAGTGGCTTCTTCTGGGCGATCAGACACATGTGGCGAGGACCAGCGACCCCAAGGGGTCGAGTATCAGCCTGATGGCCGGCGGAAGTGGCCGGCACATCGCTTGCAGCATTGCAGCGAGTGTCAAGAAGGATGACGGCGGGATGAACCTGTGTCTGGTCGAGGACCTCGACCAGACCTGCGGGGACGGACAGCTGCTTCGCAAGTCCTCGACCGGGTGACCTGTCCTTCCCATGGCCATCGGGTCTCCCCGGCGATCGGCGGGGGAGACCCGAGGGCTTGGCGGAGCTTCGACCTTGCTTGAGAGGGAGGGTGAGTCTGCGTTCCGTACCGCCCTCAGGCGGCAGGGCGGGCCGCTCGCCGGCGGTAGTAGTGCACGGTGAGGATGCCGAGCAGGGGGCCCCAGGCGGCGAGGGGGAGGTAGGCGGCCCAGAAGGTGACGGTCTGCCAGCCGTGGGTGATCAGGCCGGCGTCGGTGGAGCCGTCGATCTTGCGGCCGGAGGCCATCATGGCCAGCGCGTAGGGGAAGATCATCAGTGCCGCCGCGCCGAGTCCGGCGGGGACGGCGGCGGCGAGGGGCGGCACCCGCCGGCCGCCGAGGCGGGGGATCCAGCGCGGCCACACCTCGCCCCACCGGCTGACCAGGCCGACCGCGAGGAAGGCCACGGCTTCGCTGAACAGGCTCATCCCGATGACGTACCACCACTCGCCGCCGAAGAGCTCGGGAGCGGCGGGGGCGTCGGGGCCGGGCTCCATCAGCGGCACGCGCAGGTCGACCCCCGCGATCCGCCAGAGGCAGGAGGGCAGCACGAGCAGGCTGACGAGACCGGCCGTCCGCACCGCCCAGCGGGGTACGCCCTCCGCCGGCCGGCCGTGCAGCCTCTGCAGGATGGTGCGCGCGGTCATGGGTGATCCTCCTCGTCCGAAGCCCCGGGGCCGAAGCCCCGAAAGGGGTGGCTGCTTCGACGATGGCAGCTGCCCCGGCCCCCGCTCCTCCACCGTGGGGAGGGCCGCATCACCCGCGCGAGGGAGCCGGCCCGGCCACCCCCTGCTCCTGGGGCCGCCCCGCGATGCGGCGCGCACGCCGGGGGAGCCGTCCGTCGGCCATCCGGCGGACGGCCGGACCCCGATCGGGCGGCCTCCCCCCGTGCCACGGATCCCACTGGTACCACAGAGCCGACAGCCAGGGGGGTACGCAGAGACGAGGTAGCGCAGCGCCATGTCCCACCACCTCAGTGGTCCGAACCTCCGCTCGCCCCGGGGCGACGCCCGGCTCGACCTCACCGACGTGTTCGCCTTCCCGGCTGCCGACGCCTCCGGCCGCACCGTCCTCATCATGAACGTGAACCCGTACGCGCCCACCCGGGCCGCGGAGTTCCACCCGGACGCGGTCTACCGGATCAACATCGACAGCGACGGCGACAACCAGGCGGACGTCGCCTACTCCTTCACCTTCTCCGACCCCGACACCGGTGGTCAGACCGTCACCGTCCACCGTGCCACCGGGGAGGCGGCCCGCAAGCACGAGGCGGGCGGCGACGTGCTGTTCGACGGAGTCCCGGTCGCCTTCGGCTACAGGCCGGGCGTGGTGGAGAGGGACGGCTGCAAGCTGTCCGTCGGGCTGCGCAGCGACCCCTTCTTCGCCGACCTCGAAGGGATCGTCAACAACTTCACCTGGACCGGCAAGGACGCGATGGCCGAGGCCAACGTGTTCGGCATCGCCCTTGAGGTGCCCGACGCCGAGCTCGGGCCGGAGCCGGAGATCGGCGTCTGGGCGCGGGTCAGCCTGCACGAGAACGGCCGGCTGGTCTCGGTCGACCGGGGCGCCCACCCGTCCCTGACCGCCTACTTCAACGCCGAGGAGGTCAAGGACGCCTACAACACGGGCGAGCCGGCCGACGACTGGGAGAAGTACCGCGAGCCGTGGACGGCCGTCCTCCAGCACACCGGGGACTACACCACGGAGGCGGCCACCGAGACGCTGAAGCTCGTCCTGCCCGACATCCTCCGCTACGACCGTTCCCGCCCGGCTGCCTACCCCAACGGCCGCACGCTGGTGGACGACGTGACGTCCGCCCGGCTGGCGATGGTCTCCGGGGGCAAGATCACCAGCGACCACATCCCGCCGCACACGGACCTGCTCCCCGCCTTCCCCCACCTCGGCCACCCGCACCCGGCCGAATGACGCGGCGGCCGGGCCGCCCGCCCACCATGGGCAGCCCGGCCGGGGGAGCGCCGCGGCCATATCGATTTAGGCATGGTCGCGTGTGTGGGCAGTCCATGGCGGATCGAGATTCCGCCGCGTGAAACGGGTGTGCGTCAATCGCCGTGGTGCAGGTCGCTGAGGTCGGCGTACTCCTGGATCAGGGCGCGGGCCTGGTCGGGGGCGAGCGGGCGGGCGAAGAGGTAGCCCTGGCCGAGGGGGCAGCCCATGGCGGCGAGGAGGTCGCGCTGCTCGATGTTCTCGATGCCCTCGGCGATGACCTGGACGCCGAGGGTGTCGGCGATCCGGGTGATGCCCTCGACCAGGGCGTACTGCTGCTGGGAGAGGCCGAGACCGTCGATGAAGGACTTGTCGATCTTCAGGATGGAGATCGGGAACTCGCGCAGGTAGGAGAGGGACGAGTACCCGGTGCCGAAGTCGTCGATCGCGATGCCGACGCCCAGCTCGCTCAGCGTTTGCATATCGGTGTGCACGCGCTCGTCGCGCCGCATCAGCACGGACTCGGTCAGCTCCAGTACCAGCGCTCCGGGATCGATCCCGGAGCTGCGCACCGCACCGCGGACCACGTCCACGAAGCCCGCGTCGCGGAACTGCCGAGCCGACACGTTGACGTTGACCCGCAGCGGCGGGCGGCCGCCGGCCTTGCGGTGCCCGGCGCTGAGACGGTGCCAGCCGGCCGCCTCATGGGCGGCGCGCTCCAGGACCCAGGCGCCGAGCGGCACGATCTGGCCGCTCTCCTCGGCGAGCGCGATGAAGTCGTCGGGCAGCACCATGCCGCGTCGGTCGTGCGGCCAGCGGACCAGCGCTTCGAAGGCGACCAGGTCGCCGGTCTGCAGGTCGACGATCGGCTGGTAGTACAGGTTGAACGCGGACTCGGCGATCGCGGAGTCCAGGTTCTCGTTCAGCTCGTGCCGCTCCACCAGCCCGGCCTGGAACGCGGGCTGGTAGTGACACCACTGCCGCTTGCCGGCCGACTTCGCCGAGTACAGGGCCAGGTCGGCGTGGCTGAGCAGCTCCGTCGCGTCCACGCTGTCCTCGGTGGTGGCGACGCCGATGCTCGCCGACACCCGGACCGCGCCCGCGCTCAGCTTGAACGGCTCCGCGAAGGCGGCCAGCACGGCGTCCGCCGTGGCGCCGACGTCGGCCGGGCGCACCGCGTCCTCCACCAGCACCGCGAACTCGTCGCCCCCGAGCCGGGCCGCGGTGTCGGAGGTCCGCAGCGCGGTGGAGACCCGGAGCGAGACGGCGACGAGCAGCTCGTCGCCGACCGCGTGGCCCTGGGTGTCGTTGACCACCTTGAAGTCGTCCAGGTCGATGAAGAGCACCCCGGTGATCGCGCCGCTGCGCTCGCCGCGGGAGAGGGCGTGGCCCACGCGGTCCTGGAACAGGACGCGGTTGGCGAGGCCGGTCAGGGAGTCGTGGAAGGCGCGGTGGGTGAGCTCGCGCTCCATCTGCCGCTGCTCGGTGACGTCGCGCAGGGTGAGCACCAGGCCGCCCACGGTCGGATCGCCGCGCAGGTCGTTGCAGCGGACCTCGGCCTCGATCGGGGTGCGGTCGTGGCGCAGCACCCGCCAGTGCTCGCGCTGCGGCTCCCGGCCGTCGCCCGTGCGCGCGCCGCTGCCGTCCAGGCCGCGCATCCGGGCCAGCGCGCTGCCGACGGCGCGGCTGTCCTCGGGCGGGACGAGGTCGGTGATCAGCGTGCCGTCCAGGCTGGGGTAGCCGAGGACGCGCTCGGCGGAGGAGGAGGCGTACCGGACGCCGTCGTCGGCGTTGAGGATCAGGATGACGTCGCTGGCGCTCTGCACCAGGGTGCGGAAGTACGCCTCGCTGTTGCGGCGGTTGATCTCCTGGCTCAGCATGACGCGCTCGACGGCCAGTGCGGCCTGGGCGGCGAGGATCTCCAGCGAGCCCCAGAGGCTTGCCAGCTCCTGTTCGGTGCCGGTGACGATGAGGGCGCCGATCAGCGGGTCACCGGAGGGGCGCTCGGCCAGGGTGAGCGGGCAGAGCAGGGCGGACGGCATGCCGTCGAGGCGGGCGGCGAGGTCGCTGCCGATGTCCTCGACGGGCAGTAACCGGGTCTCCCGGACGGCGGCGAGGGCGAGCACCTCGTCCGAGTCGGAGCCGTTGCCGAGGGCGTGCAGGGTCGGGCCGCGTTCGGCGTGCCGGACGTGCAGCACACCGGCCTCGGTGACGGCGAGCAGTGCGACGTGGCCGGGCTCGGCGGGCATCAGGGTGGAGGCGGTGTTCTGGACGGCGTCGGCGACCTCCTCGACCGTGACGGCCGAGGTCAGCGAGGCGCCGGCCTCGCGCAGCGCCCGCTCCCGGGCCAGGGCCTGCCGCCGGGCTCCGACGACGATGGCGAGGCGGGCCAGGACGAGCAGGAAGAGCAGGGCGGAGAAGGCGCCGATCACCCCGGCGTTGTTGGTGTTGCCGTTGATGGACTCGACGATCAGGATGGTCGGCGCGATCAGCGAGGCGACGGTGAGCAGGGCGAGCCGGCCGCGGCCGAGGTCGGCCTCCTGCGAGGGCACCGGTCTGGTCAGCTCGACCATGGAGGGGTGCAGGGCGGCCGCACCCCAGGCGGTGTAGAAGGCGGCCCAGCCGAAGTCGACCGGGGTGCCGATGTGCCAGTCGCCGTGCAGCTGGATCAGCCCGTACAGGATGTCCGAGATCAGCAGGCCGACCGTGCCGACGGTGAGCAGTTGGAGGGCCCGGCTGCTGCCGCCGCGTGGGACCAGCAGCCGCAGCAGCAGGAAGAGGACGATCACGTCCCCCAGCGGGTAGGCCATCGAGACGGCCTTCTGGAACCAGCTGAGGTCGGGGTTCCGGGCGTACGGGAGGATCAGGTAGATCCAGGCGAGCAGGGCGAGGCCCATGGTGAGGATGAGCGCGTCCAGCAGGCTGGCGCGGTCCTGATGGGCCGTCCGCCAGCGGATGAAGCCCAACACACCGGCCGCGTACAGCAGGTACTCGGCGAGGTAGAAACCGTCGGCGACGGAGGGGAAGGGGCTCCCCAGGTGCAGGAACTCCAACTGGATGACCTGGACCACCTCGCCGGCGGTGAAGCTGAGGTTGGCGAGTGCCAGCAGGTACCAGAAGAGCGCGTGGGAGGGGCGGTTGAGGCGGACGCCGACCACGATGGCGGCGACGCCGCCGAGGCCGATGCCCGTCCACCAGATGATCCGCTGCGCGGGATTGATGTAGTAGATGCAGGTGAACAGCACCATCCACACCAGGTAACAGGCCATCAGGCGATGTCGCCGGCGTGTCAACGAGGCTACCTCCTCCACGACATCACTCCGCCGGTCGGGCGGGGGAGTTCGGCGAGGAACGGGTCTTCCGGGGATGCCCTTCGGGCAGGGGCTTCGTCCGTCCGGTGGATTGCGATCGGACGTTCGAAATGTGCCATGAGTGCGTATAGTCGGAAATGTCGCACCTCCCAGCATTCTGCCGCCACAGCATGAGGTCAAGCCGGTGGACGATGCAGCAGACAGCGCACAGGGCGCACGGACGGAAGTGAACTCCGGACGTCACGCCGTGCTGTGCAACGAAGACGGTCAGTATACGATCTGGCCCGGCGATTTCACCGTCCCGAGCGGTTGGCGGACGGTGTTCGGGCCGGACGACCGGGCAGCCTGCCGGGCCTACGTGGAACGCGAGTGGCGGTGGGAGGGGCTCGGGCTCGGGCCCTTACCGGACGGGAGAGCCGGCGCGGGCCGCCCGCCGGCCCGCGCCGGGTTCGCCGACACCGTGCACGGGCTCTTCCGGGCCCGCGCCGCACACGACCCGGACGCCGTCGCCGTGCTCGCCGAGGACGGCGCACTGAGCTACCGCGAACTGGACCGGCGCAGCGACCGGCTGGCCGCCGCGCTGCGCGCCCGGGGCGTCGGCGCGGAGCGGGTGGTACCCGTCTGCCTGGAGCGCGGGACCGGCCTCGTGACGGCCTGGCTCGGCGTCCTCAAGGCCGGCGGCGCGTTCCTCCCGCTGGACCCCGCCCACCCGGAGCGGCGGCTGGCGCAGCTCGTCGAGGACTGCCGGGCCGAGGTGGTGGTGGCGCGGCGCGGGCGGCGGTTCCCGGGCGTCACGGTGCTGGGCGTGGACGGGCAGGCGCCCCCTCCCGCCCCGGACCCCGGCGCACCCGCCGGCACACCCGACGACGTCCCGGCCGCAGTCGCGGCCGGCTCCTCCGCAGCCGCAGCCGCACCCGACGCAGCCGACCCCGCGGTACCCGACCCAGCGGTACCCGACACCGCCGTACCGGACACCGCGGTACCCGACACCGCCGTACCGGACGACCTCGCGTATCTGATCTACACCTCCGGCACCACCGGCACCCCCAAGGGCGTACCCGTCACCCACCGCTCGCTGGTCTTCACCCTGGACCGGGTCATCCGCGCCTACGAGCTCACCCCGCGTGACCGGGTCCTGCAACTGGCCGCGCTCGGCTTCGACACCGCACTGGAGCAGGTGCTCGCCACCCTGGTCAGCGGCGCCACCCTCGTCCTCGGCGGGGCGCGGACCTGGGCACCCACCGAACTGGTGCACCGGATGAGCGATCTGGCACTCACCGTCACCGACCTCACACCGGCCTACTGGCACCACGTGCTCGCCCTGCTCCCCGAGGGCGGTCCGGCCCCCGCCGGCCTGCGCCTGATGGTCGTCGGCGGGGACACCGTGCACGCCGACGACTGCCGCACCTGCCTGGCCCGGCTGCCCGGCGTCCGGCTGGTCAACGCCTACGGGGTGACCGAGGCCGCCGTCACGTCCACGCTCTGCGAGGTGACGCCCGAGGTGCTCGCCGGCGGCGGGGTGCACGGGTGCGCCGTGCACGGGGCCGCGGCCCACAGCGGGGCCCCGGACGGCGAGGCGGCGGACGGCGGCGTGACGGGGGCGGCGCCGGTGCCGATCGGGCGGCCGCTGCCGGGCGTGCGGGTGCACGTGCTGGACGCGCGGCTCTCCCCGGTGCGGCCGGGGGAGAAGGGCGAGATCTACCTCGGCGGCCCCGGCCTCGCGCGCGGCTACTGGCGCCGGCCCGGGCTCACCGCCGAGACGTTCCTGCCCGACCCGTACGCGCCCGCCCCCGGTGAGCGCATGTACCGCACCGGCGACGCCGGCCGCTGGCGCGCCGACGGCAACCTGGAGATCCTCGGCCGCTTCGACGACCAGGTGAAGGTCCGCGGCTACCGCGTCGACCCCGCCGAGGTCGAATCGGTGCTCGCCGCCCACCCCGACATCCGGCAGGCCCGCGTCGCCGCCGACGGCAGCGACGACGGGACGCGCGTCCTGACCGCCTACTACACGCTCACCGACCGGGCCGGCTCCGGTGCCCACGCCCGGCGCGCCCAGATCCGCGCCTACCTGGCCGACCGGCTGCCGGACTTCATGGTCCCGGCCGAGTTCGTGCTGCTCGACCGGATGCCGCTCACCTCCCACGGCAAGATCGACCGCCGGCGGCTGCCGCACACCGCACCGCAGCTGCAACGCCGGGAGGGCAGGGGAGGGGCCGACGAAGAGGCCCGGGCCCGCCAGGCGATGAAGGCGGGCGACGTGGGCACGGACGAGGCCGCCCGGGCCGACGGCGTCCCACGCGCCGACGGGACCCCGCGTCCGGACGGGACCCCGCGCCCCGACGGCAACGGGAACGCGACCGAGGCCGGCATCGCCCACCTCTGGTCCGAACTGCTCGGCGTCGACACCGTCGGGCCCTCCGACGACTTCTTCGAACTCGGCGGCAACTCCCTGCTCGTCATGGAGATGATCGCCCGGGCCCGGATCATGTTCGGCATCGACGTCACCCGGATCCGCTTCCTCACCCGCTCGCTGCTGCGCGACTCCACCCTGCGCGCCTTCGCCGCCGCCACCCGGACGGCACGCTCGGCCCGGGACGGCCTCGGCGAGGCCGCCGTCGACTGGGTCGCGGAAGCCGAACTCGGCACCCCCGTCCGGCAGTCCTGGCGCCCCGCGCCCTCCCGCGCCGAACCCGCCGAGATCCTGCTCACCGGCGTCACCGGATTCTGCGGTGCCCACCTGCTGCACACCCTGCTCCGGACCACCGGCGCCCGCATCCACTGCCTGGTCCGCGCCCCCGACGAGGAACACGCGCTCGAACGCATCCGCGCCGCGCAACAGCGGTTCCTGCGGCAGGACCTCTCCGACGCCCGGGTCGTCCCGCTGGTCGGCGACCTCACCGAACCGCTGCTCGGCCTGACCCAGCACCGGTTCGAGGCGCTGGCCAGCAGCCTGGACGCCATTCACCACTTCGGCGGGCAGGTCAACTTCATCTACCCCTACCACCAGTTGCGCGCCGCCAACGTCGGCGGCACCCGCGAGATCGTCCGGCTGGCCGGGCACTCCCGCGGCATCCCGGTGCACTACCTCTCCACACTCGCCGTCCTGGCCGGCTTCGGCCCGGCCGGCGTCAAGGAGGTGACCGAACGGATGCCGCTCGCGTACCCCGAGAGGCTCGCGGTCGGCTACGTCGAGAGCAAGTGGGTCGCCGAACAGCTGCTGCACAACGCGGCCGGGGCCGGCCTGCCGGTCACCGTGCTGCGCACCAACGACGTCACCGGCGACCTCACCACGGGGGTGATGAACACCGGCACCGAGATCTGCGCGCTGATCAAGTACATGGCGGACAGCGGGAGTTGCCCGGACGTCCGGCTGCTGCTCGACTTCGTCCCGGCCGACCGCTTCAGCCAGGCCGTCGCCCGGATCGCCGCCCACGCCCCCGCCAACGGCGAGGTCTACCACATCACCTCACCCCGCCCCGCCGTCCTTGCCGACCTCGCCGCCCGCCTGCGCGCCCGCGGCTACCCGGTGGACGAAGTCCCCTACGACATCTGGGTCCAGGACCTCGTCCGCTTCGCCGCCGGCCACCCCACCCACCCGATGACCCCGTTCGTCCCGCTCTTCGTCGACCGCAGCCCGGGGACGGAACTCTCCATCAGCGAGATGTACTTCCGCCCGACGTTCCCGCTCTTCGACCGCGCCAACACCGAACAGGCGCTGGGGGGCAGCGGGATCGACCTGCCGGCCGTGGACGACGGGCTGCTGGACCACTACCTGGAGCAGCTGGCGGCGGAGGGCTTCCTGACCCCGCCGGTCGGGGTGGTGCGGAGGTGAGCGCCGTGGCCGGGGTGTTCGACGGGCTGGACGTGGCGCGGGCTCCCGGGGACGGGCCGGTGGCGTTCGGGGCCGGGCTCGGGGCGGAGGTGCTGCTGGCCGCGTACCGGCGCGGGCTCTTCCCGATGCCCGCCGCCGACGACTACGCGAGCGCCTTCAACGAGGCCCGGTTCGAGGACGCCGTGGCCGCGGGCACGGTGGCGCTGCTCCCGGGCACCGCCGCCGATGACGACGACCCGTACGCGCTCGCCTGGTGGTCCCCCGACCCGCGCCCGGTGATCGCCCCGGACGGCGTGCGCCTCGGGAGCCGGCTCGCCCGGCGCCTGCGCAACAGCCTGCCGTGGTGGACCAGCGCCGACCGGGCCTTCCCCCGGGTGCTCGCCGCCTGCGCGGAGGACCGCCGGCCATACTGGCTCACCGAGGAGCTGCGCGCCGCACTCCTCCAGCTGCACGAGCGCGGTGCGGCCCACAGCGCGGAGGTCTGGGACGGCGAGGAGCTGATCGGCGGCGTCTTCGGGGTCGCCGCGGGCCCCGTCCTCAGCCTCGACTCGATGTTCCACCGCCGCTCCGACGCCGCCCGCGTCGCCGTCGCCGACCTCGCCGCACGCTTCGCCGAGGCCGGCGGCCGCCTCCTCGACGCCCAGTGGGACACCCCCCACGTCCGCACCCTCGGCGCCACCAGCCTCCCCCGCGCCCGCTATCTCGCCGAGCTCGCCGCCCCGCCGGACGGCGTCCGGCCGCTGGCCCCGGACTCCCTTCCGGCCTCCCGTCTGGGGCGTGTCTGACGGCCGGGGTTGGTGAATCCGTGCCGCCGTTTACCCGGGGCCCCGCCCGGGAACGGGGCCGGGCATGGTTTCTGTGGTGGTGGCACCGTGGGGCGGTGAGCCCGTTCTCGTGCGGGCCGGTGACGAGCTGCACGACGCGGCGAGCACGATGAAGGTGGCCGTGCTGGCGGCGCTGTACCGCAGCGGGGCCGATCTCGAGGCCGAGGTGCCGGTGGTGAACCGGTTCGCCTCGGCGGCCGGCGGGGAGTTCGGCAACGACCCCGGCTGGGACAGCGACCCGCAGCCCTGGACGCTGCTCGGCGGGACGGCTCCGCTGCGCACCCTCGCCGAGCGGATGATCACGCACTCCTCCAACCTCGCCACCAACCTCTGCCTCGCGCACGCCGGGCCCGAGGCGGTGGCCGAGGTCTGGCGGCGGGCGGGTGCGACCCGCAGCGCCAGCCCGCGCGGGATCGAGGACTACGCCGCGCGCGAGGCGGGCGTGCACAACCGGGTGAGCGCGCTCGACCTGGTCCGCCTGCTGCAATCCCTCGCGGACGAACCGGAGTTGCTCGCACTCCTGGAGCGCAACGCCTTCCGGGTGGATCTGGCGGCCGGGCTGCCGCCGGGCACCCGGATCGCGTTCAAGAACGGCTGGTTCCCCGGTGTGCGGCACAGTGTCGGCCTGGTCCACCCGGAGGACTGCCCGCCGTACCTGATCGCGGTCTGCTACACCGGCCCGCTGGCCTCGGGCGAGGACGAGGCGGACCCTGCGGCCCGCCTGCTGGCGCGGATCTCGGCGGCGGTCTGGGGGCGGCGTCACGAGGTCGCCAGTGCCTCCAGCCCCTCCAGCGCCGCCTCGTTGAGCAGGTTGATCCGGACGAACCCGGGGTGGCCGGGGAGTTCGAAGTAGCGGCCGTCCAGGGCGAGCAGGCGGTCGGCGGGGGCGCTGGGGCGGGCGAACAGGAAGTAGCCGGTCTCGATGGCGGCCTGAGCGGCCAACGCCGTTCCGGCCGAGAGGCGTTGGTGGTTGGCGCGGATGTGGTCGATCAGCCGGTGGTTGCCCTCGACCCGCATCAGGTCGGCGGCGCGGTGGGCGAAGAGGCGGTCGGCCACGGTGACGTCGCCGTGCAGGTTCAGGTGGAGTTCGGCGAGCGGCTCGCGGAGCCGCTCGGGCACCAGCAGGTGGGCGCAGCGGTAGCCGTGGATGGACAGGTACTTGGTGGGGCAGACCATCCGCAGGGTGAGGTCGGCGGGAAGGGTGGCGGAGTCCTCGCGGCGGCTGCCGTCCCACCGCAGGTACTGGAAGGTGCCGTCCACGAACACCATGGATCCGGTGGCGCGTTGCCATTCGGCGAGCTGCTTGAGCACCTCGGCGGGGACGCGCCGGCCGGTGTACCAGACGGGGTCGGTGAGCAGCAGGACGGTCCGCTCGTCGGGCAGGTCCAACGCGAACTCGCCCTGGTGGGCGTGGGTTTCGGCGACGGATACCGGTTGGATGCCGAGCGTCCGGAAGAAGTAGGCGAACTTGTAGTAGACGGGCGGGAGGTAGTGGATCCGGGTGTGACCGGTCAGCCGGAGCCAGGTGCAGAAGGTGCCGATCAGGCTGCTGGAGCCGCCGGCCGGGACGACCTGGTCGGGGGAACGGGGCTCTCCGTCGTAACTCTCGTGCAGCCGTGCGATCTTGGCGCGCAGGGCGTCGTCCTCGTCGATCGCGGAGTAGCGGGTGACGTCGCCGAGGCGGTAGGGCGGGGTGTGGGCGAGGTCGCCGAGGTAGTCGGCGACGTAGGGGTGGCCGCCGTTGTAGTCGGAGACGAAGAGGCGCCCGTCCGGCCGCCGGCGGGCCCGTTCCACGGATTCGTGCAGGTCGAGCATGCGGAACAGCGACGACATCCCGTACCCCTCAAGCCGGTCACGCTACTTGTCGGACGGTCGTCAAGTCTCTCCGTGGCCCTGCGCGGGCACAACCCCGCGCAGGGCCACCGGCAGGGGCGGCGGAGCGTCAGTACGGCTGGACGAGCACGTGCGCGGCGCCCGGGATGCCGACCTTCAGCAGCTCGTCCTCCTCGGGGGTGGTCGGGGTGCCGGTCTCCTGCTTGAGGACGGCGCGGGACAGCGCCTGCACCCACATCGCGCGCGGCCGGCGCCGCTCCTCCCAGGCGGCCAGCGCGGCGGCCACCTCGCCGGACTCCGTGACGGCGTCCAGCGACTCGGCGAGCACGAGCGCGTCCTCGACCGCCATCGCCGCGCCCTGGGCCAGGTGCGGGGTGCTGGCGTGCGCGGCGTCGCCGGCCAGGACCACCCGGCCGACGTACCACGGCTCCTCCACCGTGACCTGGGAGATCCGCGAGTAGACCACCGCGGCCGGGTCGGTGACCTGCGCCAGCGCCTCGGCTATCGGGCCGCCGAAGCCGGCCAGCCGCGCGGCGAGCTGCTCGTGGGCGCGGTCCACGTCCGGGCGGAAGTCCTCGGCCTCGGCGAACACCGAGCCCAGGTACATGAGTTCGTCGGTGATCGGGGTGAGCAGCGCCTTCGCCCTGAGGTTCCCCGCGGACATCACCACGCCCTGCACCTCGGGCAGGCGCGGCAACGTGACCCGCCAGTTGGCGAAACCGGTGTACTCGGGCGTGTACGTGTCGCCGTACAGCCGCCTGCGCAGCGGCGAGCCGATGCCGTCGAAGCCGACCACCAGGTCGTAGCGGCCGCTCCGCCCGTCCGAAAGGGTGACGTCCACGCCCTCGCCGTCGTCGGTGAGTTCGGTGATCGTGGTGGAGAAGCGGATCGACGCGCTGGCCTCGGTGGCGGCGGCGGAGAGCACCCTGGCCAGGGCGGGGCGCGGGATGCCGTTGTTGGCGGGCGCGTCGCCCATCCGCGGCTGCGGGATCTCGGCGAGGGTGGCGCCGGCCGGGTCGCAGATGGTCAGCACCTCCCACGCGAAGCCGGCGGCCAGGCAGGCGTCCAGCACGCCGATCTCGCGCATCACGTGCAGCGCGTTGGACGGCTGGATGATGCCGACGCCGAGCGCCTCCAGCTCGTCGCGCAGCTCGGCCACGTCGACCCGGTGGCCGCGCCGGGCGAGGGCGGTGGCCAGGGTCAGGCCGCCGATCCCGCCGCCGTGGATCAGGACGCGCAGGGATGAGGTCATGACGGGGTTCTCCAAACGGGGGAGTGGGAGGGGGAGAGGGCTCAGCCGGCCGGCGCCGCGTGGGCGGTGGAGAGGTCCATCAGGTGGTCGACCAGGGCCAGCAGCAGGTCCCGCCCGAAGACGCGCTCGCGCACGTCGCCGAGGAGCATCGGCACCTGCGGGTCGAGGTCGAGGGCGGCCCGGATCTCCTCCGGCGTACGGGTGTTGTGGCCGTGGAAGCAGTTGATCGCGACCACGAACGGGATGCCGCGGCTCTCGAAGAAGTCGATGGAGGCGAAGCTGGTGTCCAGCCGGCGGGTGTCGGCGATGACGATCCCGCCGAGCGCGCCGTTCACCAGGTCGTTCCACATGAACCAGAAGCGCTCCTGGCCGGGCGTGCCGAACAGGTACACCACCAGCTCGGGGTTGACGGTGATCCGGCCGAAGTCGAGGGCGACGGTGGTGGTGTCCTTGCTGTCGACACCGGACAGGTCGTCCACGCCGACGCTGGCGCGGGTCAGGTACTCCTCGGTGCGCAGCGGCGCGACCTCGCTGACCGAGCCGACCAGGGTGGTCTTGCCGACGCCGAAGCCGCCCGCGATGAGGATCTTCACGGCGGTGGGCGCGGTCGGCGCGGTGGGCGCGTCGACGACGGTCGGTGCGGAGGAAGGGAGGGGTGCGGTCGGTGCCATGGTTCAGAGTCTCCGGAGTCCTTCGCGTACGGCTGTCAGCAGTCCGAGGTCCGCGCCCCCGCCGGCCCGGGCCACCGAGAGCGGGGCCCGGGCCAGCAGCAGGCCCTGGGAGATCAGGTCGCCCGAGAGGATCTTGGTGACCGAGACGGGTAGGTCCAGACCGGCCGCCACCTCGGCGACGGCGGCCGGGCGCCGGCAGCGGTCCAGGATCATCCGGTGCTCGGGCTGGAGCCCGCGCGACCCGGCGCGCGAGCCCCGGGCCAGGGCCGCGCGGGCCTCGTCCAGGACGGTGGTCAGCACCGTGATCAGGGTGAGGTCGTCGCGTTCGGGCGCGGTGCGGCCGCGGGTGATGGTGTAGGGGCGCACCATCGAGTCCGAGCCGTCGTCTCCGTCCTCGTCGGGGACTTCGCTCCAGTGCGGGATCACCGGGGCATCAACCCCGGTTCCTGGCGGCGAAGGCGTCGAACTCGCTGCGCGCCGGGGTGGTCAGTTTCTGGCCGACCTGCTGCACCAGCGTGTGCATGGCCACCGACATCACCTCGGCGTCCACCTCCTGGGAGGCGACGACGGCCAGGTGGGTGCCCTGGGCGGCGGCGATGATGAACAGCCAGACCTCGGACAGCTCGACGATGACCTGGTGCACCGGGCCGCCGTCGAAGAGCTGGCCCACGCCGCGCGCCAGGCTCTGCTGGCCGGTGGCGACGGCGGCCAGACGCTCGGCGTCGGCGCGCTCGATGGAGCGGGAGTGGCTGACGACCAGGCCGTCGTCGGAGAGCAGGACGGCGTTCCTGGTCCCGGGCACCGAGTCGACGAGTCCGTCGAGCAGCCAGTCCAGGTCCTGGTGGGTGGCGATCGTGCGGTTCATGACTGGTTTTCCGTCCTCGTGGTTCGGGGGTCCGCGGCCGGGAGGGCCCAGGGGGAGGGGCCAGGCGCGGGGGTCGGGGGCCCGGCGGGCTCGGTCCGGCGTGCCGGGCGGGTGCCGTGGTCGAAGGTGGGGCCGGGGGGCCGGTCGGGGAGGCGGTGCCCGCCGGAGTCGTGGCCGCTGCCCTGGCCACGCGCCGCGCGGGACTGCCGCTGGAAGGCGCCGATCGCCGCCCCCGAACGCCGCGCCGGGCGTTGGAACGGGTCGGCCGTCCCGGCCTGCCCGGTGCCGAAGCCGTCCGCCGTCGGGAGGTCGGCCGGACCGGGCGTGCGCTCGGTCCGGGGCGGTGGCGGGACGCGCAGCTCGGCGGCCAGGCTGGCCTGGCGCACGCGCTGCGGCAGCGGCGGCTGTCCGCCGCTCGGCTCGCTCAGCGGCACCGAGGAGGCGTACTCGGGCCGCTCCCGCCGTTCGGCGAGCCGGTAGTGCTGGGCCGGCCGGTACTGCTCGTCGGCGTACGGGGCTTCGGCGGGCGTCACCTTGGCGTACGCGATGTCCGGGTAGGCGGGGGTGTCGTGCCCGGGCGCGTCCGGGGCCGGTGCGGGCCGGGGCGCACCCGCGGGGGCCGCGGCGTGCGCGGCGGCGCCGCCGGCCGGGGCGGCGTAGGGCGTGCCGTCCGCCGGGGAGCCGTGTTCGACCGGCTGCGCGGACTCCAGCGGCTGTTCGAGCGGCTGTTCCGGCGACGGATCCAGCGGCTGGACGTACTCGACGTGCGCGAACGCCTCGACCGGGCCCGGCCCGGCGGCGGACGGGACCAGCACGATCTCCGGCGGCTCGCCGGCGACCGGCCCGTCCGTGCCCGGCCGCGGTCCGCCCGCCTGCGCCCCCGAGGCCGGCGCCGCACTCGGCGCCGCCTGGCGCGAGCGCCGGACGAGCGGGATCGGCTCGACCGGCGTGGCGTCCGGCAGGCCCGCGTCGCCGTCGATGACCAGCTCGGCGGGGACGAGCACGACCACCCGCGTCCCGCCGAAGGCCGACGGCCGGAACTCGATCCGCAGGCCGGTGTTGGCGGCCAGGCGGGCGACCACGTAGAAGCCGAGGCGGATGTCGTCCGCCCGGGCCAGCACGTCCATCCGGGGCGGACGGCTCATCAGCTCGTTGGCCGCGTCGTACTGCGCCGGGTCCATGCCGAGCCCGCGGTCCTCGATCTCGACCGCCAGCCCGCGGCCGACCATGGCGGCCCGCACCTCGACCGGGGTCGGCGGCCTGGAGAAGCTCGCCGCGTTCTCCATCAGCTCGGCGAGCACGTGCGCGACCGGGCCGACGGCCCGCTCGGAGAGCCACGGGTGTCCCTCGACGTCCAGCATGATCCGCCGGTAGTCCTGCACCTCGCCCTGGGCGGAGCGGAGCACGTCCAGCAGCGGGACGGGCTTGCGCCAGCGCCGCTGCGGCTGGCCGCCGGCCAGGATCACGAGGTTCTCCTCGTAGCGGCGCAGGCGGGCGGTGAGGTGGTCGAGGTCGAACAGGCCCTCCAGCACCTCCGGATCCTCGTGCCTGCGCTCCAGCTCGTCCAGCTTCTTCAGCTGCTGGCCGATCAGCAGCTGGGTGCGGCGGGCGATGCGCTGGAGCAGCCGTTCGAAGCCGCGGTGCTGCTCGGCCTGCCGGACGGAGGTCTCCAGCGCGGAGGCGCGGGCCAGGTTGAGCGCCTGGCCGAGGCGGGCCAGCTCGTCGGTGCCGTTGCCCTGGTCGCCCGCGGTGATCACCCGGCTCTCGGCCTCGACGTCGACCTGCTCGCCCCGGGAGAGGCGCTCGACCACCTCGGGCAGGGTGCGCTCCAGCTCCTGTGCCTGGGTGTGCAGTTCCCTGATGCGGCGGCGCAGCGAGCGGGTGAGCCGCCAGCTGGTGACGATGACGGCGACGACCGCGACCAGGCCGATCACGGTGGTCAGCGCGAAGGTGGTGAGCAGCGAGAGGAACGAGCCCTTGCCGACCTCGACGATGCCGTCGGTGCGGGTCTCGATCGCCTTCACCAGCTGCGGGTTGAGCTGGTCGACGGCCTGGCGCCACTGGTCCTGGGAGGGAGGCAGCTTGACGGTGCCGCCCGCGTCCGCCGGGACGGCCCGGGTCAGCGACTGCTCGACGGCGGACTTGGCCTGCCACGCCGGGCTGGTCATCAGGTCCTGCCAGGCCGCGGCCTCGGCGGCCGGGACGTACGGGAGGACCTGGACGGTGAAGAGGTGGTCCTGGGCGCCGATGGCCTGCTGGACCTGCTGGAAGTCGCCGGTGGTGAGCTTCCCGGACGGCCAGCCGCGGGCCAGGATGGCGTCCTCGCGGGCCAGCATCTCCTTGGCCCAGAAGGCGTTGACCAGGGTCTTGGAGATCCAGGTGACCTCGCCGTTGTCGACGTGGCTGAGCGCGGTGAACAGCCGCAGGTCGACGGAGATCAGGTCGGTGTAGTAGGTGAAGGCGGCCTGCTGGTCGATGGCGGCGCGGTCGACGGCGGAGCGCTGTTCGGCGAGCCTGCCCATCGCCTGCCGTGCCTCGGCGACGGCGCTGCGCACCTCGGCGGGGGCGCTGTCGGCGGTCTCGCCGGAGAGCGCCTGGAACTGGCGCACCGCGTCGTCGGTGAGCTGGCGCTGGCGGCGCAGCGCCTCGGTGACGCTGCCCGGCCGGGCGAGCGACTCGGCGCTGAGCCGGCGCTCCTCCTGGAGGTTGTAATAGACCTTGTTGGAGGGCTGTCCGGCCTTCTGGGCGAGCAGGCCCTGGTCCGCCTGCCGGCTGAAGTCGAGGAGGGTCTGGCCGCTGGTGACCGCCCAGAGGACGGCGAGGGCCAGGCTGGGGACGACGGCCAGGACGAGCAGCGCCGTCCGCAGTGACAGGCGTGGACGCCTGCGGGGGGTCTTCGGCGTCGGGGGCCGCCGATTCGCACGCGCGCGCAGAGCTGACTCCTAGGGGAAGGCGGCCGGCCTGGTGGGGCCGGACCGTCCGGGCACGGGCTTTTGACGAGGCGATACTAGTCATACCGTGTGATAGGAGTGAAAACCCGTTCGCTACCTGGACAGGGTGCACACACGGCCTTAACACAACGTCATTCCCGAGTTCATGATTGGTGGGCGAAGGACCGTTGTGACGCGGGATGTCCTCTTCTGACGTGCGATGACGTGTTATCGGGGCAGATGGACGGTGGTCGGAAGGGCAGGCCGGGGTATCCGGGGGGATTGTGTGAGAACCGTGTGCCGATGTCCTCTGGCGGTGAGCAACTGGCCCTGGGCCGATTCCGGTCGGTCCTCCAGCAACCCGGCTGGCCCGGCCACCCCGGCCACCCCGGCCGACCCCCGCCGCGCCCCCGGTGGAGCGCCGCCACCGGGGGCGGCGTGCGCCGCGTAGCCGTGGCCCGGACCGCCCCTGCGCGGCTCCGGCGGGCCCGCCGGCTCGGCCGGACGATCCCTCAGGGCGGGTCGGAGCCCGGTTGCCCGAGGAGTTGATCGATGGTCACGGCGAGGTGGCGGTCGAGGGGCGGTGCGAGGCGTTCCGGGCCACCTGCCCTACGCCGAGGTGGACGCCGAGGTGGACGCCGCACGGCGCACCGGGGAGAGGACGGCTCGGTAGCGTCCGCCCTCCCCGGGTGCCCTTTCCGGTCGCGGCCGCATGCCACGACCGGAAGGGCGCCTCGACCGCCGGAAGGTCAGCCCCAGTTGCCCCGCAGCGGGACGTCGCCCCAGTTGCCGAACTTCACGCCGTAGACGACGAGGTTGCTGTTTCCGGCGGCCCCGTAGAAGCTCCCGTCGCCGGGCCGGTAGGCGCCGACGGTGTCCGTGCCGGTGCCGTCCCAGTCGCCCTTGACCGGGATGTCGCGGGGGTTGCCGAACCTGATCGCGGGACGCACGTTCTCCGCCTCGTTGGAGTCGTTGAGGTAGAAGTTCTGCGTCGCGGGGTCGTAGACCGCGACGGTGGTGGTGCCGTTGCCGTCCCAGTCGCCGACCAGCGGTTTCCGGTCCGGGTTGCCCAGCTTGATCCGGTACCTGGTGTTGACGTTGTCGTCGGTCAGGTAGAAGGACTGCTCGCTCGGGCGGTAGACGCCGATCGTCGTCCGCCCCTGGCCGCTCCAGTCGCCCGCCAGCGGGACGTCGCCGGTGTTGCCGTACTGCACGGTGACACCGGGCGTCGCGTTGTCGTCCGACAGGACGAAGGTCCGGGTGTCCCGGTGGTAGACGCCGATGGTGTCGACGCCCGGTCCGCTCCGGTGCCCGGTCGGCGGGACGTCGTCGGGCCGGTGGTCGCCGCCGAGGACGGGCGAGCCGAGGAAGACGCCGTTGTGGGCGGTCTCGGCGAAGGTCCCCTCCGACGGCCGGTAGATGCCGGCCGAGGCGGCCGGCCGGGTGGGCGTCGCGTTGACGACCGCGTTGCCGGTCGCCCGTTCGGCGGCGACGGTCAGAGGCATGGTGCTCGGCTGGTCCGGGCCGAGCCAGCGGAAGTTCTGCAGGTAGACGATGCGCGGGTCCTGCGCGGCGAGGGCGGGGTACTCGGTGGCGGACGACGCCACCGTCGCGTCGGACGGGCAGTCGTCGCCCAGGCCGGAGAGGGACTCCGGGAAGAGCATCAGGTGCTGGTCCGGTGAGGAGACCACCCTTGCGGTCGGCGGGCCGGAGCGTCGATGACCGCCGAGGTCAGGGACGTTCCGCGTCCGGCCCGCCGGCAGGGCCGGATTTCGTCTTCTGATCACCCGCTGATAGGTTCTTCCATGTCGGCGGGACAAGATCGCGGAAGTGGTCGGAAGCCCGACCGGTCAGGCGTCGGTGGTGCAGCGGTAGCACGCCCACTTTCAGTGGGAGGGGTTCGTTCGATTCGGGCCCGGCGCTCCAACTCGCAGGGGCGGAAGTCGTTTTCGACTTCCGCCCCTGTCTGTTTTCCGGCCCGGTGGCTTTGGCTTTGGCGGGCGGGCGGGCGGGCGGTCGCCGGTCGGCCCGGGCCGGCTGTCAGATCCCGAACGCCGCTGCCCAGCGGGCCACACCGGACGGCAGGGGGTCGCCCTCGTTCAGGCTGAGCGCCATCCACGCCTCGTCGGGCGCGTCGATGGTGAGCTCCACGCCGTGGGCGGAGGCACGGACGAAGCCGAACCGCGGGTAGTAGGTCGGGTGCCCGAGGAGGATGACGAAGCGCTCGCCCATGGCGCGGGCGGCGTCGAGCGCGGCGATGACGGCGGCCGAACCGGCGCCGGAACGCTGGTGCTCCGGGTGCACGGAGACCGGGCCCATGGCGAGGGCCGGGACGTCACCGATGAACGCCCGGGTCAGGACGACGTGGCCGACGGGGGTGCCGGTGGGGTCGGCGGGGTCGGTGGCCACGACGGACAGGCCGTCGATCCAGCCCTCGTCGACGCGAAGGGCGGCGAGGACGTCGGCCTCCATCGGACGGCCGAAGGCGGCGAGGGTGAGGGCGTGGACGGTGGGGATGTCCGCGCTGGTCTCGGCACGGGTGAGCCAGGAGGACGAAGCGGAAGAAGACATGGTGAAACCCTTGGGTGAAGGGCCCCGGGACAACGTGGAAGTACGGTCAGACCAGGGCCCGGGAGATGAGAACGGTCGTCCGGGCGCTGCGCAGCACAGGCGCAGCGGTCATCACCGCGGCCACAATCTCACCTTCCCCGTCTCTCTCGGCATCCTGGTCGAACACGGACGGCACGACCGTAGCAGGGCGGGAGGGAGAACTCTCCTGATTTTCCGAGGCCCCTCGGCAGCCCGCTCGCGGCTCCCTGCTGCCGGCCGTCTCCCTACCCCCTGCCCTCCCTACCCCTCCCGCTGGCCCCGCTCCGCAGCGGCGAGCAGCACCTCGGCGGCCTCGGTGCGGGTGTAGAGGACGTACCGGCCGGTCCGGTGGGCATCGACCAGGCCGGCGGTGCGCAGGGCGGTCAGGTGCTGGGAGATCCCACCCGCCGTGATGCCGGTGCGCCCGGCGAGGTCGGTGGTGGAGGCGGGGAGGTCGAGCTCGGCCAGCAGGTGCGCCCTTGTCCGGCCGATCACCGCAGCGAGGGGTCGGGCCACCGCCGTGCGCCGTTCCCACAGGGTGGCGATACCGCGCGGCGGGTACCGCAGGGTGGGCTGCCAGGCGGGGGCGGTGACGGAGAAGACGCGCGGCCAGGCGAACACCGACGGCACGAGCAGCAGGCCGTGCCCGCCGAGCCGTCGGGAGCCGCCCGGGAAACGGTGCCGGATGCGCAGCGTGTCGCTGTCCCAGACGACGGCCGGGTCGAGGTCGTTGAGCAGCCGGTCGGCGCCGCCCTCGGCCAGCAGCCTGGCCCGGTGGAGGATGTCGCCCTCCAGTAGCGACCGCATCCGCGGCCAGTACGGCGCGAGCGCGATCTCCCAGTATTCCTCGACGAGTTCGGCGAGCTCCGCCAGGCCGCGGTGGGGGTCTTCGAGCAGCGCATCGATGCGGGCGGAGCGCGGCGCCCGCTTCCCGCCGAGACCGGAGCGGACCCGCTCGGCCGGGGTCGCCCGGAGTACGGCCAACTCGACCTTCAGGTCGGACAGCGGAGTTGCGGGCGGGGGAGCGACGAAGATCGGGATCGCCCGGGGCGGGTCCGGGACGAGATCGGCGAGCAGGCTCCGGTCCAGCCCGGCGGCGGCCAGCCGCGGGCGGACCCGGTCGCTCCAGGGCCGGTACAGACGGTGCTCGTCCGGGTTCCTGAGGATCCGGATACTGGCGACGACCTCCCAGAGCGGGGACAGGGCGAACCTGGTCCGCGCCAGATCGCGGGCGGTGAACTCCAACTCCAGCACTGCGCATCCTCGTCACTCGCTCCGGCCACCTCGTCTTTCAGTACAGCCTAAATTCATGGCTCGGCTCCGAGGGCGGCGCCAGGCTCACCCCATGACCACGACTCACCTCGGCACCGGCCGCCCGCCCGCGGCCCGGCCCGCGACCGGCCGCGCGCTCCTCCACGACCCCGACTTCCGCCTGCTCCTCGGCGCGACGGGGGTGAGCAAACTCGGCAGTGCGCTCGGCCAGTTCGCTCTCCCGCTGGTCGCCGTGGTGGCACTGGACAGCTCCGCCGGGCAGGTCGGCCTGCTGGCGACGATGAGCACGCTGGCGGCCGTGCTGATCGGCCTGCCCGCGGGGGCCTGGGTCGACCGGCTGCGCCGGCGGCCCGTCATGGTGGCCGCCGATCTCGTCCGGGCGGTGCTCCTCGCCTCGGTTCCGGTCGCCTGGGCGTTCGGCGCGCTCACCCTCGGACAGCTCTGCCTCGTGGCCCTGCTCACGGGCGCGGCCACGGTCTTCTTCGACGTCGCCGCATTGAGCCACCTGCCGGACCTGGTCGGCCGGGACCGTCTCGCCCGGGCCAACTCGTATCTCGTGACGGTCGACGCCGCGACCCAGGTCGGGGGCCGGGGTGTGGGCGGCTTCCTGGTGGCACTGGTCTCCGCGCCCCTCGCGCTCGCCGTCGACGCCGTCAGCTACCTCTGGTCGGCGGCCTGCTTGATGCGGCTGCGCCGACCGGAGCCGGAGCCGGAGCCGGCGTCGGAGCCCGTGGGCACGGATCGCCGGCGGCTGGCCGGGGAGGTCCGGGAGGGCCTGCGCTTCGTCTTCGGGCACCCTTCGCTGCGGGCCGTCGCCCTGGCGGGTGGCTGCACCAACCTGTCCATCCAGCTCTGCCAGACCGTGCTCCCCGTCCTGTTCGTCCGTGAACTCCGGCTCCCCGACGCCGCGATCGGCCTGTTCTTCGCCGCCGGCGGGACAGGCGTCTTCCTCGGCTCGCTGGCGGCCCGCCCGCTGGCCCGCCGACTCGGCGCCGGGCGGGTGCTCTGGTCGATGGGCCTGGCGGTCGCACCGCTCGGCATCACGGTGGCGCTGGTCGATCGCGGCCCGGCGCTGTGGCTCGCCGGCGGCGGCTGGCTGGTCACCACCTTCAAGGTCGGCATCGACAACGTCCTCAAGGTCAGTTATCGCCAGAGCGTCACCCCCGACCGACTGCTCGGCCGGATGAACGCCACCATGCGCTTCGTCCTCACCGGCTCCCTGGCCGCCGGGGCGGCACTGGCCGGGCTGCTCGGCGAACTGCTCTCCACCCGGGCCGCCCTCTGGGCGGGCGCCGTGGGCCTCGCCCTCGTCTGGGTGCCGGTCTGCTTCTCGCCCCTGCGCGGGCTGCGCGAGCTGCCGGGCCTCTGAGCCAGCGATGTCCGTACCCGCGGCCCGCCGCGCTGCCCTGCGCAGGAAGTCGGACCGGCCGACTTCTGCGCAGGGCGGGTGCCGAGGTCCCCACCCGGCGGTGTGCATAGGCTGCCGGCATGCCCGGTCTGCTGCCCTCCGTTCCCCGCTCACCCGGACCGATCGTGCCCGTGGCGCCCTCGGTGGGGACACCGGTGGGCCTGCTGGAGTTCCACGCGGCCGTCGACGGGCAACAGGTGGCGGGGCGGCCGCAGCGCGTGGAGCGGCTGCCGGGCGGTGCGCTGGTGTACCACTGGGAGCTTGCCTCGGCCGAACTGGAGCTTCTGCTCTGCCCGTTCGAGGCCGACCCGACCGAGTTCACGCTCCCGGTCGACGCCTGCTGGGGCGCGGTCTGGCGCATCGACGCCCGGGCGGCGCTCGACCGCGTCCGGCTGTCCGCGGTCTTCCGCGACGTGCCCGCCGACGTCGAGAGCGGCTACGAGGGCGGGCAGGCCGTGGCCGCCCTCGGCCTGGAGAGGGCCGGCACCGTCCTCACCCTCGGCGGCCCCGACGAGGAGGACATCTGTGCCCGCGCGGCTGCCGGGGACTCCCTGCCCCGCCGCTGGGCCGCCCACCTCGACGACGTCCACCGCCGCTCGCCCCGCCTCACCTGGGGCGTCGAGTACGTGGACGGCCACCGCGGCCTGTCCTGGACCCTCCCGTCCTTCGAACCGGGCGACCACGCCGTCCTGCACGCGGCCACGAGCTGGCGCACCCCGCAGCCCGACGACCCCGAGGACGACATGTCCACCTGGTGGGCCGCCCTGGTCGACGTGGACCACGTCCTGGCCGCCGCGTCTGCCCGGTAGCCGCCCCGGGCCTGTCCGTAACGCGGGCCGTTACCCGAACCGCCCCACGAACCGCCGCTGCCACGGCGTCTCCACCGCGTGCCGGTCGTAGTGCTCCCGCACGTACGCCACCGCCTCGCCGGCCGGCACCCCGTCCAGGACGGCCAGGCAGGCGAGCGCCGTGCCCGTCCGGCCGCGCCCGCCGGCGCAGGCCAGCTCGACCCGCTCGGCGGCGGACCGCTCCCAGGCCTCGCGCAGCGCCTCGGCGGCCTCGGCGCGGTCGGCGGGCAGCCGGAAGTCCGGCCAGCGGAGCCACCTGGTCTCCCAGGGGAAGGCTGCGGGGCGGCGGCCCAACAGGTAGAAGCCGACGTCGGGTCGGGGGCCCGGCGGCACCGGCCGGAGCAGGCCGCGCCCCCGCACCAGCCGGCCGGAGGGGAGTCGCATCACTCCGGCGGTGGCCGGATCCCAGGGCTCCCCGGAGGCCCGGTCGACAGAGACGGTCATGGGCCGAGCCTACGCGTCGCGGCGGTAGGCCCCTTCCTCCACGGCGGCACGGCTGCGACACTCGCCCCATGGGCATTCGGGGGGATGCGCCGGGGGCACCGGCCACGGTCGTAGCGCCGTTCGCGGCGAAGCAGGTCACCGCGGTCGCCGCCGCGGTCGCCGCGCTGCTGGTTCTGCTCGCGGGCCGCTACGGCTTCCACCGCGACGAGCTGTACTTCCTGACCGCCGGCGAGCACCCGGCGTGGGGCTACGCCGACCAGCCGCCGCTGACCCCGCTGCTCGGGCGGGCCTCGACGGCGGTGTTCGGCGACAGCCTGACCGGGCTACGGGTGGTCCCGGCGCTCATGTGTGCCGCGAGCATCGTCCTGACGGCACTGCTGGCGCGGGAGTTGGCCGCCGGGCGGAAGGGCCAGGTGCTCGCCGCCTGCTGCGCGGCCTGCTCGGCGTTCGTCCTCGCGATCGGCCACCTGCTGAACACCAGCACCTTCGACCTGCTCGCCTGGCTGGCCGTCTGCCTGCTGGTGCTTCGCCTGTTGCGGACCGGTGACGGCCGCTGGTGGGTGGCGCTCGGCACGGCCACCGGGGTCGCGCTACTCAACAAGGACCTCGTCCTGCTGCTCGCCGCCGCCGTCGTCCCCGGCGTGCTCGCGGTCGGGCCCCGGCGCGTGCTGCGGAGCTGGTGGCCGGTGGCCGCACTGGCGGTCGCGCTGGTCGTCGCGCTGCCGAACCTGTGGTGGCAGGCCGCGCACGGCTGGCCCGAGCTGACCGTGGCCGGCGGGATCAGCGACAAGGACGGGGCCCACAACCGACTGATGTTCGTGCCGATGCAGATCCTCTACCTGTCCCCGGTCCTGGTGCCGGTCTGGGTGGCGGGGATCCGGCGGCTGCTCCGGGACCCGGCAGTGCGCTGGGCCAGGGCCTTCGCCGTCGCCTACCCGGTGATCTGCGTCGCGGTGATCGCCGGCGGCGGCAAGCCGTACTACGCGTTCCCGCTGCTGCTGGTCCTGGTCGCGGCGGGCTGCGAGCCGCTGGTGCAGCGGGTGGCGCGGCGGCCGCGCCGCGGCCGGGTGCAGTTCGCGGCCTGGCTGGCGTTCGCGGCAGCGGTGAACGTCGTGATCACCCTGCCGGTGCTGCCGGCTCGCCTCGTCCCGGTGGTGAACTGGATCTACCCGGAGCAGGGCGAGCAGATCGGCTGGCCCGAACTGGCCGAGGCCGCCGCGGACGGCTGGTCCGCGATCCCGGCCGACCGGCGAGGCCGGGCGGTGATCTTCACCTCGAACTACGGCGAGGCGGGCGCGCTGGCCCGGTACGGCCCGCGCCACGGACTGCCGGCCCCCTACTCCGGGCACATGAGCCTCGCCGACTGGGGCCCGCCACCGGACACCTCCGACGGCCCGGTCCTGTTGCTCCATCCGGACGGGTACCCGCTCGTGGAGCGGTACTTCACCGGCTGCCGGGTGGTCGCCCGTGTCGACAACGGCCGGGGCGTGCCGAACCAGGAGCAACGCACCCCCGTCCTGCTCTGCACCGGCACCACCAGGCCGTGGTCCGCCCTCTGGCCGGAGCTGCGGCACTTCTACTAGGGCTAGAGGCTGCTGCCGGACCGGGCGGCGGTCGGCGCTGTTGAAGCCGGAACGCCGTCGGCCAGACCGTCGGCCGGAGAGCCTCGGCGAGCCGTCCGGTGCGACGGGACGGTGATCCGGGCGGCCACCTCGGCCGGGGGCTCCGCCCGTTCGGACCCGGCACCGCCGCACGGGCGCGGGGCTACGACGCCGCGTACAGCGCGGTCGTGGCGGGCATGCCGGCGCGGTGGGCCAGGGCGGCGGCCTCGCCGCGTGAGGCGACGCCCAACTTGGCCAGGATGTTGGCCACATGGAACTTCACCGTGGACTCGCTGATGTGCAGGGTCAGGGCGATCTCCCGGTTGCGGCGGCCCTGGGCGAGCTGGTCGAGGACCTCCAACTCCCGCGGCTGGAGCCCCTCCAGAGGGTCCGTGGCGGCGGGCGCGGCGGACACGTTCAGCGGCAGGTCCACGGTGACGGTGGTGCCCCAGCCGGGGACGGCGTCGACGGTCAGGCGGCCGGCCAGGGCCGCGATCCGGTCGGTGGTGCGGTGGACGGCGAGCGCGTCGGCGGCCAGCAGGCCGGGGCCGTCGTCCCGGACCACGGCCCGGACGGCGTCCGCCACGAACTGCCAACTCACGTGCAAGCGCGTCAGGTTGTCCTGCTCCAGCATGGTGAGCACGGTGGAGCGGACGGCGGCCCGAGCGGTGTGCGCGGTGTCGGCGGGGACGGAACGGTCCCCCGCCGCCGGGGGCAGCAGGTCCAGCCGGACGGGGCTGTGCCGCAGCAGGGGGCGCAGCTCGTCGGCGAGCCGGGCGAACGCGGTGGCGGCGGGCTCCTCGCTCAGCTCCCGGTCGAGGTCGGCGCCCGCGCGCAGGCCGAGCAGGGCGTCGACGGCGAGTTCGGTGGCGCTGCGGCGGGCGGTGGCGTCGTCCAGGGCGGCGGAGCGCAGCGGGGCGAGGATCGCGGTGAGGGCGGAGGCGTGGGCGCCGCTCAGTTCGGCGATCGCCCGGGCCCGGGCGCCGGCCGAGGCGCGGGAGGCGGCCGCGTGCACGGGGGCGGCGTCGGTGGCGCGGTGGTGGGAGTGGGTAGTGACCAGCTCCCACAGCTGCTGGAGGACGGCGAGCGGCTGCGCGGGCAGCGGGCCGGCGCTCTCCCGGACCAGTACCAGCAGGGCGCCGTTGCTGCCGGCTGGCGCCGAGGCGACAGCCACGGCCGGCCGGAGCCGGCCCGCGAGCACCGCCTCGCCCTGCCACGGGTGGCCGGGCTCCACCGCCTCCGCGAGCCGGGCCAGCTCCAGGCTGGTGATCCCCCCGGCCAGGTCGGCGGCGCCGAAGGCGTTGGTGGGGGAGTACGTGCAGACGCCGCTGAGCTGGGCGATCGCGGTGTGCGCGACGAGGTCGGCGAGGATCTCGGAGAGCCGCGGCAGGATGGCCGGCCGGGGGGTGCGCAGCACCTCGACGGCCCGCGCCAGCGCGTCCTCGGGCCGCTCCCACGGCCGGGCCCCGGACGGCTCCCCGCTGTCGTGCACGTGTTCCACCATGCCGTCCAGCCTAGTTGGGCCGGCCGGCCGGCCGCCTGGCCGTTCGGACAGGTCGAACCGGCCGAACGGCGGGCCGGTGATCGGCCGCCGGCCCGCCAGGCTGGACCCGTCACCACGACGAACCTCCCGAGACACCAGGAACGGTGGGATTTCCATGACCAAGGCCATCGGCTTCTCCGAGTACGGCGGCGCGGACGTGCTGCGCCCGATCGAGATCGACCTGCCCGCCCCCGGCCCGGGCCAGGTGCGGATCGCCGTCCGCACCGCGGGCGTCAACCCGCTCGACTACAAGCTGCGCAACGGCGCGCTGACCCAGCTCTTCCCGCTGACGCTCCCGCACGTCACCGGCTCCGAGGTGGCGGGCGTCGTGGAGGCGGTCGGCGAGGGCGTGACCGCATGGCAGGCCGGTGACGAGGTGTTCGGCCTGATCCTCGGCGGCGGGTACGCCGAACACGCGCTGGGGGAGGCCGGCAAGCTGGTCCGCAAGCCGGCCACGCTGAGCTGGGAGGAGGCCGCGGCGATCCCGGTGGCGGCCGAGACGGCCTGGCGCTCGCTGGACCTGCTGGGCGTCAAGAGCGGCCAGACGCTGCTGGTGCACGGCGCGGCCGGCGGCGTCGGCACGGTGCTGCTGCAGTTCGCCCGCTCGCGCGGGATCCGGGTGATCGGCACCGCGAGCGAGGCCAACCACGCGCACCTGCGCGAGCTGGGCGCGATACCGGTGGCGTACGGGGACGGGCTGGCCGAGCGGGTGCGGGCCGTCGCCCCGGAGGGCGTGGACAAGGTGCTGGACGCGGCCGGGCAGGGCGGCGTCCTGCCGTTCTCGATCGAGCTGGTGGGCGGCGCCGAGCACGTGCTGACCATCGCCGACTGGGAGGGTGCGGCCACGTACGGGGTGCGGTTCAGCGGGGGCACGGAGGCGGTCGAGTACCACGGCCCGGCGCTGGCCGGCGCCGTCGCGCTGCACGAGGCCGGCACCCTGCGGCTGCCGCTGCACCGGGTGTTCCCGCTGGCGGAGGCGGCGCAGGCGCAGCAGGAGAGCGAGCGCGGGCACCTGCGGGGCAAGATCGTCCTCGCGGTCGGCTGAGGCTGCGGTCGAGGCCGCGGCGCACCATCCGGGGGGCGACCGGGCGGGCGCCCCATCAGCCGATCGGTTGATGCGGCCGGCGGGGCCGAGCGGATCGGCGGATGCCGCCCGGCCCCGCCGGCCGCGACGCTGGACCCATGAAACCTCCCGGCAGTCCAGCAACGCCCGCACCGGGCCACGTCATCGAGGTGACCGGCCTTCAGAAGTCCTACGCGGGCCGCACCGTGGTCGACGGTGTCTCCTTCTCCGTCGCCGAGGGCGAGATCTTCGGCATCCTCGGCCCCAACGGCGCCGGCAAGACCACCCTGGTGGAGTGCGTCGCCGGGCTGCGCGCCCCCGACGGCGGCGCCGTGCGGGTCGCCGGGCTCGACCCGCGTGCGGACCGGGCCGCCACCACCCGCGTCCTCGGCGTCCAGCTCCAGTCGAGCGAACTCCAGCCCAAGCTGACCGTGCGCGAGGCGCTGGAGCTGTACGCCGCCTGCTATCCGGACCCCGCCGACTGGCGGCAGCTGGCGGAGCGCCTGAGCCTCACCGACCGGCTGTCGGCCCGGTTCACGGACCTCAGCGGCGGGCAGCAGCAGCGGCTGTTCATCGCGCTGGCGCTGATCGGCCGGCCGCGCGTCGTCGTCCTCGACGAGCTGACCACCGGGCTCGACCCGCGCGCCCGCCGCGCCACCTGGGACCTCATCGAGTCGGTCCGGGCTGGCGGGGTCACCGTCCTCCTGGTCACCCACTTCATGGAGGAGGCGCAGCGGCTCTGCGACCGGATCGCCGTCCTGGACCGGGGCCGGGTCGTCGCACTCGACACCCCGGGAGGCCTGGTCGGCCGGGCCGCCGGGGCGACCGTCATCTCGTTCACGCCCTCCGCGCCGCTGGCCGGGCCCGATCTCGCCGCGCTGCCGGGGCTCGTCTCCGTCGCCACCAAGGACGGCCGCCTCACCCTGGCCGGCACCGACGAGACCGTCGGTGCCGTCCTCACCCTGCTCGCCCGGAACCGCATCACCGCCCACCAACTGCGCGTCACCGACGCCACCCTGGACGACGCGTTCCTCGACCTCACCGGAGCCTCGTCATGACCGCCGCAGCCATCGGGACCGGTACCCACGGACGGCGCGGCCCGGGCGCCGCCGTCCTGCGGGCCGAGGCCCGCCTCTTCCTGCGCGAGCCGGCCGGCGTCTTCTGGATCCTGGCCTTCCCCACCCTGCTGCTGGTGATCCTCGGCTCGATTCCGGCCTTCCGCACCCCCGACGCATCGCTCGGCGGCATCCGCTTCGTCGACGCGTACGCGCCGGTGTCGGTGCTGATCGCGATGCTCACCGCCGGGCTCCAGGCCATGGCGCCGGTCGTCACCGGCTACCGGGAACGCGGCATCCTGCGCCGGATGTCGACCACCCCGGTGCGTGCCGGCGCGCTGCTCGGGGCGCAGGCGGTCCTGCACGGCGCGGCAGCGCTGCTCTCCGCCGTCCTGTCGCTGACGGTGGGCCGGATCGTCTTCGACGTGCCGCTGCCGCGCGGGCCGCTCGGCTACCTGCTCGCCCTGATGCCGGCGACCCTGGCCGCGCTGGCGCTGGGCGCGCTGGTGTCGGCGCTCTCCCGCACCTCGAAGATCGCCTCCGGGATCGGTTCGGCGGTCTACTTCCCGATGATGTTCTGCGCGGGCGTCTGGCTGCCGGTCCAGGCGATGCCGGACGTGCTCGCCCGGATCGTCGGCCTCACTCCGTTCGGCGCCGCCGCCCAGGCGCTCGGCCGGGCGTCGGCGGGCGGCTGGCCGGGCTGGGACCACCTGGGGGTGCTCGCGCTGTGGACGGTGGCGCTCTCGGCGGCGGCCGCCCGCTGGTTCCGCTGGGAATAGCCTCGTGCAGACTGGGCCGGTGATCATCGCGGGCGGGGCAGCGGGCGGGGCGGTGGGTGCGGTGGCCGGGGAGACCGGCGTGGCCGGCGACGGCCCGGCGAGGACGGGTGCGGAGAGCGCCGCGGCGGCGTTCACGGCCGTGGAGCGGCGATGGGTGGCCTTCCACCGCTGGGGCCCGTTCGTCCTGCTCGGCGCCGGCCTCGTCGTCTCGCTGGTGACCTCCCGGCTGCTCGGCATGGACCGCGGGCGGTGGGCGGTCGCCGGGGCGCTGGCCGCCGCGGCGTTCGCGCTGCAGGGCTGGTGGGCGGTGGTGGCGCGGGACCGCCCCGGTCCGTCGGCCCGGAGCGCCGGCTACTACGCGGTCCGCTGGGCGCTCGCCTTCGGGCTCGCCTGGCAGAACCCGTTCTTCTCGACCTACGCGGCCGCCGGCTACTTCGACGCGGAACGACTGCTGCCGCGCCGGCTGCGCTGGGCCGGTCTGGTCGCCACCGCGGTGGTCCTGGCCGGCGCCCAGTCCGGCGGGCTCCCGCCGCGCGGGACGGTGGGCCGGATCGCCTTCGCCGGAGTGTTCACCGTCCACCTGGCACTGCTGGTCGTGGTCAGCCGGATCGCCTCGCAGGAGGCCGAGCGGGCCCGGATCCAGGCCGACACGATCGAGGAGCTGGCCCGCGCCAACGCCGCGCTCGAACAGGCGCTGGCGGAGAACGCCGCCCTGCACGCCCAACTGCTGCTCCAGGCCCGGGAGGCCGGGGTGGCCGACGAGCGCACCCGGATGGCCGCCGAGATCCACGACACGATCGCGCAGGGCCTGGCCGGGATCGTCACGCAGCTCCAGGCCGGCGCCACCACCCCCGACCCGGCGGCGGCCCGCGAGCACCTGGACCGCGCCGCCGACCTCGCCCGGCTCAGCCTGGGCGAGGCCCGGCGTTCCGTCCGCAACCTCTCGCCGGCGGCGCTGGAGCACGACACGCTGCCCGGGGCGCTGCGCAAGACGGTCGCCGACTGGCGCGAACGGACGGGCGTACGAGCCGAGTTCACCGTCACCGGCACGGTGGAGGAGCTGCACGCCGAGATCGCCGCCACGCTGCTGCGGATCGCCCAGGAGGCGCTCGCCAACGCCGCCCGGCACGCCCGGGCGACCCGCCTCGGCCTCACCCTCTCCTTCATCGACGACGAGGTCGTCCTGGACGTCCGGGACGACGGCCGGGGCTTCGACCCGCTCGCCCTGCCGACCGCCTCCGCGCGCGCCGGTACCGGCGGCTTCGGCCTGGCCGGCATGCGGGCCCGGGCCGAACGCATCGCCGGCTCCGTCACCGTCGAGTCCGAACCCGGCTTCGGGACGGCGATCTCGGCTCGCGTACCGTTGGTGCGCCATGAGCGCTGACGTGATCACCCTGCTCCTCGTCGACGACCACCCCGTCGTCCGCGACGGCCTGCGCGGCATGTTCGCCGCCGACCCCGGGTTCCGGGTGCTGGGCGAGGCGTCGAGCGGCCCCGAGGCCGTGGCCTGCGTCGCCGCCCTCGACCCCGACGTCGTCCTGATGGACCTGCGGATGCCGGGCGGCGGCGGGGTCGAGGCGATCACCGAGCTCACCCGCCTGGGCGCGCGGGCCCGCGTCCTCGTCCTCACCACGTACGACACGGACGCCGACACCCTGCCCGCCATCGAGGCGGGCGCCACCGGCTACCTGCTGAAGGACGCGCCGCGCGACGAACTGTTCACCGCGGTGCGGGCCGCGGCCGAGGGGCGCACCGTGCTCTCCCCGGCGGTCGCCTCCCGGCTGGTCGCCGCGGTGCGCACCCCGGCGGCCCGCGGCGAGGCCGTCCGGGGCGAGACGGTCCGCGGCCGGGAGCAGACCGGGGCGGACACCCCGCTGTCGACGCGCGAGCGCGAGGTGCTGGCCCTGGTGGCCAAGGGCACCTCGAACCGGGAGATCGCCCGGGTGCTCTTCGTCAGCGAGGCCACGGTGAAGACCCATCTCACCCACATCTACGCGAAGCTGGGCGCGGCCGACCGGGCGGCGGCGGTGGCCCAGGCGTACGAGCGGCGCATCCTGGGTTAGCTCCTGTCCGGCCGATCCCGCCGTGGGCGCGATCGATCGACCGGACGCGGCCGTTCAACGGTGCCCTCGCCGCCGGGTGCGCCCCGCGGACGCCGGGGCGGCCGGCCGCGAACGCCGGACCCCTTGGCGTCCCGGCATTCTGACGCAGCGTCGGTAGAGTCCGGTGCCATGACCGATGTGAGCGACTTCTCGTACGGGGGCCGGCTGGCCGGCAAGGTGTGCGTGGTGACGGGCGCGGCCAGCGGCATCGGCCGCGCGGTGGCCGAACGCTTCGCCCGGGAGGGCGCGTCGGTCGTCGCGACCGACGTGGACGCGGACGGCCTGCGACGGCTGGCGGAACAACTCCCGGAGGCCGTCAGCACGGTGGTCGGCGACGTCTCCCGGGACGACGACGCCCGCCGGATGGTCGCCGCCGCCGTCGACCGGCACGGCCGTCTGGACGTCCTGGTGGCCAACGCGGGCGTGATCCCGCTGATGGAGATCACCGAGGCGAGCGCCGAGGACTGGGACCAGGTGATGGCCGTCGACGGCCGCGGCATGTTCCTCACCTGCAAGCACGCGGTGGAGGCGATGGCGGCGCCCCGCGGGCAGGGCGGCGCGATCGTCTGCGTCTCGTCCATTTCCGGCGAGGCCGGCCAGCGCGGCCAGGCCGTCTACGGGCCCGCCAAGTTCGTCGCGTCCGGCCTGACCAAGCACCTCGCCGTCGAGTGGGCCGACCGGGGCATCCGGGTCAACGCGGTGGCCCCCGGGACCATCACCACCGAGCGCGTCCGCCGTCTCCAGGACGAGCCTGGCGGCCCCGAGTACCTCGCCGCGATCGAGAAGCTCCACCCGATGGGCCGGCTCGGCGCCCCGGCCGAGGTGGCCGCCGCCGTACTCTTCCTGGCCTCCGACGACGCCTCCTTCGTCACCGGCGTGGTCCTCCCGGTGGACGGTGGCTACCTGGCGCAGTAGGTCGCCGGCCGCCCGGTACGCCTGGGCAGGGCGGCGACGCCGCCCGGGCCGCGCCCGGCCGCGAGGGCCCGTTCCGCGGTGTCGAGGACGGCGCGGGCGGCGGCGCGGTCGCGGACGCGGAGCGCGACGAGCGGGCTCGCGGCCGGCGCCTCGGCGGCGCTCGCGGCGTCGCGGCGGGCACGGCGCCCTCGGCGAGCAGGCCGGCAGCCCGTCCGAGTGTGCGGTTCCGGCTCGGCGATCACCGGGCTCCGGCCGGACGCTCTCTCAACTCGGCGGGCTCCCCGGAGAAGGCGAGCTCGCCCCGGTGCAGCACGTGGACGACGGCCGCCCCGGCCAGGCCGCGGGGGAGCGACCGCGCGGTCAGCACCACCGCCCGGCCCTCGGCCCCGGCGGTGGCGAGCAGGTGCGCGTGCAGCCGGGCCGCGACGGTGGGCGCGAGGCCCCGGTCCGGCTCGTCCAGCAGGAGCAGGCGCGGTCGCGTGGCCACCGCCCGGGCCACGGCGACCAGTTGCTGCTGACCCCCGGAGAGTGCCCCGGCCCGGCGGGGGAGCAGGGCGGACAGCTCGGGAAAGAGCGCGAGTGCCTCCCCGGCGGAGGAACCGCCCAGCTCCAGGTGCTCGGCCACCGTGAGCGAGGCGAACACCGCCCGCTCGGCCGGCACCAGCGCCAGCCCCAGCCGCACCCGCCGGTGCACGCCCAGCGCCGTGACGTCCCGGCTCTGCCAGGTCACCCGCCCGGCGGCCAGCGGGACCAGGCCGGCCAGGGCGTGCAGCGCACTGGTCCGCCCGGAGCCGTTGCGGCCGAGCAGGACGGTGACCGCGCCGGCGGGGAAGGCGAGGTCCACGCCGTGCAGGGCCTCCAACGGGCCGTAGCGGACCCGGGCGGCGTGCAGGGCGGCCTCGACGGTCACGGCCGCCCCGTCCCCGCGGCGGCGCCGCCCCAGGCCCGGGCGACCCGCGGGTCGTCCAGGACGTCGGCCACCGGGCCGCGCGCCACCACCCGGCCGCCCGCCATCACGTAGACGCGGTCGGCGAGTTCACGGACCAGGTCGGGATCGTGCTCGACCAGCAGCAGCGCCGTGCCCCGGTCGGCCAGACCGCGCAGGACGGAGACCAGCCGGGCGGTCTGCGCGGTGTCCAGACCGGCGGCCGGCTCGTCCAGCAGCAGGACGTGCGGACCGCCCGCGAGTGCGCGGGCCAGCTCCACCAGGCGCAGCACCCCGGTGGGCTGGTCGCCGGCCGGCTGCGCCGCGACGCCCTGCAGGCCGAACAGGGCGAGGGCCCGGGCGGTCGCGGCGTCCACCGCGCCGGCGTCCGGGCGGCGGCCGCGTCGCTGCTCGGCGCCGATCCGGACGTTGTCCGCCACGGTGAGGGTCGGGAAGACGGCGATCTGCTGGAACGTCCGGGCCAGCCCGAGCCGGACCCGGGCGTGCGCGGGCACCCGGGTGACGTCCCGGCCGCCGAGGACCACCCGCCCGGCGTCCGGGCGGACCGTCCCGGCGAGGCAGTCGAACAGGGTGCTCTTCCCGGCGCCGTTCGGCCCGATCAGCGCGGTGACCCGCCCCGCCGGCGCGGTCAGGTCCACCCCGGCGACGGCCTCGATCCCGCCGTAGCGGCGCACCACGCCCCGCGCGGTCAGCCGGACCGGGCCGGTGTCCGCCCGGTGGACGGCGGTGCCCCGCCGGCTCACGGCGGCACCTCCCCGGAGCCTGCGGCCCGCCGGGCGGCGATCAGGGCACGGGTCCGGAGCCCCGCCGTGGTGAGGCGGACCGGTGGGAGCGCCGGGGGCGGCGGCACCGGGCGGCGGCGCGGCAGCCGGTCGGCCAGGCCCGCGAGGCCGCCGGGCAGCCGGCCGATCGCCGCCGCCAGCACACCGACAGCGACGGCCGACACCCCGGTCATCGTGCCCGCGTCCAGGCCGATCAGCAGCGCGGCGGCCAGCACCGCCCCGAGGGCGCTGTCCGCGCCGGCCACCACCACCGCGGCGAACCAGAGCAGCCCGAGCACCGGGTCGAACGACGCCGGGTCGAAGGCCCGCCCGGCGAGCCCCATCAGCCCGCCGCCGAGTGCGGCCAGCGCCGCCCCCACGACGAACGCGAACAGCTTCAGCCCGGGCACGTTCACGCCCGCGGCCACCGCACCCGCCTCGTGGTCGCGCATCGCGGTCAGCGCCCGGCCCGGCCGCCCGCGGTGCAGCCCGTGCACCACCAGCAGGCCGAGCGCGAGCAGCAGCAGCTCGGCCAGGTAGAAGGCCCGGTCGCCGGTCAGGAAGGCGGGCCGGTCCAGGGTCAGCCCGGTGGTCGCGTACGGCTGCTGGAAGACGAAGCGGCTCATCGCCGTCCCGACCGCGAAGGTGACCAGGGCAAGGGCCGGGCCCCGCCGCCGGATCGCGGGCCACCCGGTGAGCAGCCCGAGCGGAGCCGTCGCCAGCACGGCGAACAGCAGCGCGGGCACGGCGGGCAGGGGCGGCACGCCCGGGATCCGCCCCGACATCAGCAGCGCCGTCCCGAGCGCGCCCAGCCCCGCGTACCCGGCCTGGCCGAGCGAGATCTGCCCGCCGTACCCGGTCACCACCACGACGGAGAGCAGCACCAGGGCCAGCGCGGGCACCAGCAGGGCGCTGCGCAGGTCGCCGTCGCGGAAGCCGAGCGGCAGCAGGAGGAGCACCAGGCAGACCGCCCCGGCCGCCCGCCCGCCGCCGGTCGCCCCCCGTCGGCCCGTCCACCGGGTGGTCAGCGGCCGGCCGGTCAACGGCGTGCGGTCGCCGCGCTCGCCGGCGATCGCGGGGCCGGCCAGCAGTGCGGTGGCGAGCAGCGCCACGACGAACAGGTTGGCCTGCACCGCCTGCACCAGCGGCAGCAGCCGGCCGGACGGCTGCAGCCTGGTCAGCTCGGACTGCGCGATCCCGAGGCCGAGGCCGGTCGCCACCGCCACCGGGATGCTGCGCAGCCGGGCCGCGACGGCGACCGCCAGGGTCTCCATCACCAGCAGCGGCAGCCCGTACGGGTCGAGCAGCAGGTAGGGCGCCAGGGCGACGCCGACCAGGCCCGCGGTGAACGAGCCGAACGCCCAGCCCGCCGCCGAGACCCGGTCGGCGTCCACCCCGGCCAGCAGGGCGAGCCGCCGGTCGTCCACGACGGCGCGCACCTGGAGGCCGAACCGGGTGAACCGGGTGACCGCGGCCACCGTCACGGCGAGCACCAGGATGGCGGCGAGCTGCGCCACGGCGTCCGGGCGCAGGGTGTGCCCGCCGGGCAGCCCGGTCGGGGTGCCGCCGAACGGGGACGGCGCGCCGCTCACCGGGGCCGTGCCCCAGACCAGTACCACCACGCCGATCAGCAGGACGAACACGCCGAGCCCGGCCACCATGGTCTCGGCCGTTCCGGCCCCGCGCCGCTGCAACGGCCGGTACACCAGGACGTCCAGCAGCACCCCCAGCGCGGGTGCGACCAGCAGCAGGCAGCACGCGACGGCCGGCCAGACCGGCCAGTGCCGCACCACGACCAGGTCGCGCACCAGGTAGGCGACGAGCATGGCCTGGGCGCCCTGGGCGAGGTTGAGCACGCCGGTGGCGCGGTGGCAGACGACCAGGCCGATGCCGCTGAGCGCGGCGGCGCTGCCCACGGTGAGGCCGGCGAGCGCGAGGTCGACGGTGAGGGCGAGGGAGTCGAGGGCGGGGACGTCCGGCACGGGACCGCCTCAGCCGGCCGGCGGGGCGGCGTCGCCCGGACGGGTGGGGCCGGCCCGTCCATCGGGCGCTTCGGGTCCGCCGGGGGCATCGGGCTCACCGGGCTCGTCGGGTACGTCAGGCTCACCGGGCACGTCGGGCGGATCGGGCACGCCGGGCGCATCCGGTTCGCAGAGTCGGCACGGGGTGAGCCCGCGCGCCCGGACGGCGGCGGCGTCCACCGGCTCGGCGTGGGACTTGCCGGCCACCAGCGGGCAGTCCGGCCGGTGGTAGAGCGTGCCCTCGGGGACGGCCACTGCGGCGGCGCCCCTCCCGACGGTGCCGACGGCGCCCGCGGCTTCGCCCGGCGCGGCCCGGCTGCGCGCGGTGTCCTCGGGCGCGGTGTCGCCCGGCTCGGTCTCGTCCGGCGCGGTGCCGTCGGCCTCGACCAGCAGGTCGTACAGCCGCGCGACCCGTCGGCCGGTCAGGTCGGCGGCGTGGTCGTCGGACCCCGGGGAGCCGCCGGCCGACCGCAGGGCGACCAGGACGATGCCCGCCACGATCAGCGCCGCGCCCGGGATGGTGGACGAGGCCAGGTAGGGGATCTGCTGCTCGGCGAAGCGCTCGCCGGAGACGCCGTACCAGCCGAGCACGCAGAGGGCGGCCCCGGCGGCCGCGATGATCCAGCCGGTCCACTCGCGCGCGTCCCGGACCGTCCGCACCGCCCGCGCCGCGGGGTGCCGCGGCCCGGCGCCGTGGCGGGCGACCCGCCCCGTCCCGGCGGTGCGGGTGCTTTCGCCCTCGGATTGCGATTCGTCCATGGATCCGCCTTCATGGTGTCACCTGCGACATTTCCAGGATCGGCCTGGAACAGCATCCGGACACCGGCAGAGCGGGCCGCGCGGCGCATCCGGGTCGCGCGGCTCGCGCGGCCGGGGCAGACGGGCAGACGGTGCCCGCGCGGCGATCGCCGCAGTCGAGAGGAACACCATGCACGTGAGGCAGAGCGGCACCCGCGACACCCGCGGCACGAGTCGGGGCGGTGGCCCCGTCCTGCGGTCGGCGAGCGTGCTGCTCGCGCTGCTGCTGGCGGGCACGGTGGCCGCGTGCAGCAGCAGCACGTCCGGCTCCACGGCCTCGGGCTCGGCGTCCGCGTCGGTGTCCGCGTTGGAGTCGGCGCTGGCGTCGGCGTCGGCGTCGCTCAGTGCGAGCGCGAGTGCGAGTGCCAGCGCGAGCGCCGGTGCCACCGCGCCCGCCGACCAGGCGACCGCAAAGAACCAGGTCACCGCCAACTGGGAGAAGTTCTTCGACCCCAGCACCCCGATCCCGGAGAAGGCGAGCCTGCTCCAGAACGGTGACGCGCTGCTCCCCGTCCTCCAGGGCTTCTCCCAGGACCCGCGGGTCGGCCAGGTGAAGGCCAAGGTGACGGACGTGACGTTCACCTCGCCGACCGGCGCCACCGTCACCTACGAGCTCTCCCTCCAGGGCACCGTGGTCGAACCGAGCGCCACCGGCCAGGCCGTGCTGGAGAACGGCACCTGGAAGGTCTCCCGCTCCACCCTGTGCGGCCTGCTCACCCAGGCCGGCGGCGCGAGCGGCACCCCGATCCCCGGATGCAGCTGACGGGCTCGCCGTCCCGCCGGGCCGCCGACGGACCCACCCGCCGGCGGCCCACGCGCCGCGCCCTGGCGTCGCTCCTCGTGCTGCCGCTCGTCCTGCTCGCCACCGCCTGCGGCACCCGGCTGCCGGAGAGCGCGTTCGGCCCCCGCCCCACCCCGGGCGGGGGCACGACGCCGGTCGGCAACCCGGCCTCCGACACCGGCGTCACCGCCGCCGAGATCAGGATCGGCATCGTCACCTCGCTGACCAGCCCGGTCGGCAGCGAGGTGTTCGCCGGCCCGCGCTACGGCGCGCAGGCCTTCGTCCAGGCCCTGAACGACCGCGGGGGCCTGCACGGGCGCACCGTCAGGCTGGTCACCTGCGACGACGGCGGCAGCGGCATCGGCAACCAGGACTGCGTGCACCGGCTGATCGACCAGGAACACGTCTTCGCCTTCGTCTCCGGCAGCGTGCTGGACTACGCCGGTGCCGGGTACGTGAGCGGCAGGGGAGTGCCGGACATCGGCGGTCAGCCGGTCGGCACGGCGTACGACCGCTGGCCGCACCTCTACGGCATCTACGGCAGCAGCGCGCCGCGCGACGGCCACGCCGTCGGCTGGAACGGGACGCTCTACCAGAGCACCGAGGTGTTCCGGTTCTTCAAGGAGCGGCTGGGCGTCGGGAGCGCCGCCGTGGTCGCCTACAACCAGGCCGACTCGGCCCGGTACGCCGCCCAGCTGAAGGCCGGCCTGGAGGCGGAGGGCTACCGCGTCCTGGTGCAGACGGTCGACTTCGCGCTGCCCAACTTCCAGGCGGTGGCCGCCGCCGTCCGCGCCGACGGCTCGCAGCTGCTCTTCGACGCCATGGACACGCGCGGCAACGCGGCGCTCTGCCGGGCGCTGGACGACTCGGGGGTGAAGGTCGCGGCGAAGGTGACCAACGTCCAGAACTGGTCCGAGACCGTCCGTACCGACTACCGGTCGTCACCCGGTTGCCGTAACGCGCTCTGGGCGACCTCGTCCAGCCTCAACTACGAGGACGTGGGCTACCCGGCGGTGCAGGAGTTCCGCACCGCGATGGCCCGGTACTACCCCGACCGGGAGCCGCTGCTCTCGGCCTGGGAGCTGGAGGGGTGGGCGGGAGCGCAGTGGCTCACCGACGCGATGGACTCCTGCGGCGCGGACCTCACCCGGGCCTGCGTCGAGCGGTTCATGAACCGCTCCGAGCCGTACGACGCGCACGGGTTGATCCTGCCCGCCTCCTTCGTGCCGCAGCCGCCGCCGTCCGGGCCGACCCGGGCCTGCCTGAACGCGGCCCGCTGGCAGGACGCGGCGGAGGGCGGGAAGGGCGGCTGGGTCACCCAGGTGGCGTCGATGACCACCGCCTGCTTCGAGGTGCCGCAGCTGCCGTACCGGCCGTGACGCGCCCGTGGGACGGGCCGGCTCTCAGGTGAGCCGCTCCGCCAGGACGATCGCCGCGTCGTCGTCCAGCCGGCCGCCGACGTGGTGGAGCAGGTCGCGGCGCAGGTGGTTCAGCAGGGCGGCCGGGCGGTCGGCGCGCCAGGCGGTGACACGTTCGGTGAGCGGGTAGAACCGGCGTGCGGCGTCGCGGGCCTCGATCACGCCGTCGGTGTAGATCAGCAGGCGGTCGCCGGGGAGGAAGGGGAACACCTCCACCTCGTACCTGGTCGGGGCCAGCTCGCCGAGCCCGAGCGGGGGAGCGGGGTGGCGGGCGCTGAGGGCGGTGATGCCGTCGGCGTGCAGCAGCAGCGGAGGCGGGTGGCCGCAGTCGATCAGGCGCAGCACGGAGCCGTCGTCCGGGATGTCCAGGATGACGGCGGTGATGAACGACTCGCCGGCGTCGTCCGCGGCCGGGCCGTCCCGGGCCGGGTCGGGGACGGCGCCCGCCACCGCCCGGCGCAGGCGGTTCTGCTCGCCGAGCTGGGCGAGGTCCCAGCAGACGCTGCCGTCCAGGTAGGTGGCGAGGTCGGGGAGCTCGGCGTGGAGGTGGGCGGCGGCCCGGAAAGCGCCCAGCAGCAGGGCCGCGTCGCCGAGCGAGGAGAGGCCCTTGCCGCGGACGTCGCCGACCAGCAGCCGGGTGCCGGTGGCGGTGCGGGCCGCCGCGTAGAGGTCCCCGCCGACCTGTGCCTCGGCCTCGGCGGCCAGGTAGACGGAGGCGAGGTGGAGTGGCCCGATCCGGTCGGGCAGCGGGCGCAGCAGGACCCGCTGGGCCGCCTCGGAGACCGAGCGGACCTGGGCCAGCTCCCGTTCGTGCCGGTCGCGCAGCACCCGTAGGCCGATGATCAGCGCCGAGACGGCGATCTGCGCGCCGAGCTGGGTCTGGTGGTTGGCGGTGTCGATGCCGTCGCGCAGGAGGCCGATGACGGTCAGTGCGGCGAGGGCGATCAGGGCGACGGCGGTGGTGGCCCGGGCCCCCGCGAAGGAGGCGGTGATCGCGGGGGCGACGATCAGCAGCGGGCCCAGGTGAATCTCGGGCGGGGCGAGGATGTCGACCACGGTGATCGCCACGATCAGCGCGAGCGACAGTACCGTCAGAGCGCGGCGGCCGGGCCGCCACGACCGGCGGCGGTCACGGGGACGCTGCCGAAGTGGCACCTCTCCTCTGTACACCGTCCGGGCGGTGCGCCGCACCCCGGGCCGCGGGTGGGCCGGCCGCGCGGACGGCGCCCGGGCGGGCGGCTCAGTCCCCGGGGCTCAGTCCCGGGGGCTCAGTCCTGGGCGCCGTAGCGGGCGAGGTAGTCGGCGAAGCGCGCCACGTCCTGGTCCGACCAGTCGGTGAAGCGGGCGGTGAAGGAGGCCCGGCGCTGCTCGTTGGCCTCGCGCAGCAGGGTGAGGCCGGCCTCGGTGGCGCGCAGGATCTGGCCGCGCTGGTCGTCCGGGTCGGTCTCGCGGCGCAGCAGGCCGAGCTTCTCCAGCGCGGTGACCTGACGGCTGACGGTGGACTTGTCCAGCATGAAGTGCATCGCGACGTCCGCGGCCCGGCAGCCGCCGCGCTCGTTGATCAGGTCCAGGATGCTGTAGGTGACCAGGGAGAGGTCCGGGTGCAGCTGGCTGGCCTTGTGGCGGGCCCGCCGGGCGAAGGCGGTCAGCTCGCGCTGGATGGTGTCGATCGACGACTCACGACCGGGCACGGCGTACCTACCTCCTCGGGAATTTTGTTGCACTATACAACGATTTTCTGGTCGGTGGTGCAGTGCTGCCCGGCGCCGCCCCGCTCAGCCGGCCCGGCTCCCGTCGGGTGCCGAGGCCTGCCAGGCGCGGGCGGCCGCGATCCGGCGCGTCGCGCTCGGGTGGGTGGCGAACAGTAGCTCAAGCATCCGCGGCGGGTCGACGTCGGACACGTTGGCCAAGGCCAGTCTGCGCTGCATCGCGACGAACTGCTCGGCGTCGGAGGTGAGTTCGAGTGCGTGACGGTCCGCCCTGGCCTCGATCCGGCGGCTCGCCGCGCACTGCACCGGGCCGGACAGCGCGCCCAGCAGCGCCGCGCAGGCGACCAGCAACGGCAGGGCGCGCGGATCGGCCGCGTCCGCGGCCCCGGCCGCCGACAACAGCGGTCCCCAGGCGGCCAACCGGCCGAGCAGGACGACCACCGCCGCCGCTCCCGCCGCCCCCAGCAGCGTGCCGGTCAGCACGTCCCGGTGCTTGACGTGCCCCAGCTCGTGCGCCACCACCAGCTCCACCTCGCGCGGCTCGGCGGTCGACAGCAGCGTGTCGTACGCGACGATCCGGCGCGTCGCGCCCAGGCCGGACACGTACGCGTTCAGTGCCGTCGTCCGCCGCGACGCGTCCGCCACCAGGACGTCCCGCACCCGGACGCCGTCCCGTTCGGCCAGCGCCAGCAGCGCTGTGCGCAGCGGGCCGGGCGCCATCGGGGTGAAGCGGTTGAACACCGGCTCCACCAGCAGCGGGTACAGGAACGAGAGCGCCGCCGTGAGCAGCGCGGCCCCGGCCGCCGCAGGGAGCCACCAGCGCTCCGGCGACCAGGCGGTGAGCGCGAACAGCCCGAGCGCCACGGGGAGCGTCAGCGCCAGGGCGAGCGCCGACCCGCGCAGCGCGTCCAGCGCCCAGCCGGCCCAGCCCTGGGTCACCAGCCCGTACCGGGCGCGCACCGCGCGGACGCCCGCGCCGAACGGCAGCTGCGCCATCTGCCCGAGCACGACCAGTGCGGCCGCCCCGGCCAGGACCTCCGCCGTCCGCGAGCCGCCGAACCAGCCGCCCGCCGCCGTCACCAGCCCCGCCCCGGCGGTCGTCAGCCCCAGGGCGAGCGTCAGTGCCAGGCCCGCCAGGCGCCCGCCCAGTGCCCACGGCAGCTGCGCACGCCGGAGGGTGCGGCCGCGGGCGAGCTCGGCGGGGGTGAAGTCGGCGGCGGGGCCGGGGGCGTCGGGGGGCTCGGGGGCGGGTGCCGGGGTGCCCGGGGGCGGGCTGACGGAATCTGTCATCTGTGGGCCGTCATCCGTTTGCTGTCATCTGTCGTCCGTCATCTGTCCTCTGAATTCTGTCAGCCGCCCGCCCGCTCCGCCGCCCCGGTGGCGGAGCGGGCGGGCGGTCCTGTGCGCAGGACCGCCGCGCCTCGTGCTGCTCGCCGAACACGGTGTGGAGGCGGGGCGGAGGAGGCGCGGGGGAGTGGCGTAGGCTGACCGCTCTTGGACCGACCCCGGGGGGATCTCACATGCGCCGTGCCGCGGCCGCCGTCGCACTGCTGCTCGGGCTGATACCCGTGGCCGCCTGCGGGCCGGACGACCCGGCCCCGGCCAAGGCCGCGCCGGCCGGCGATGCGGCCGGGCCCTCGGCCGCCGGGTCCGCCACGGCGGGTGCGACCGGCACCGCGGCGCCGGCGCCGTCCGGCAGCGCCGCCGCACCCCGGCCCGACGGCAGCATCACGGTCGCCTTCGCCGGCGACGTCCACTTCGAGGGCCGGACGGAGTCCCGGCTCGCGGTGAAGCCCCCGGAGCAGGCGCTCGGCCCGATCTCCGGAACCATCTCCGACGCGGACCTCGCCGTCCTCAACCTGGAGACCGCGATCACCGACCGCGGGGCGCCCGAGCCGAAGACCTACACCTTCCGCACCTCGCCCAAGGCGCTCACCGCGCTCAAGGACTCCGGCGTCGACGTCGTCTCGATGGCCAACAACCACGCCGTCGACTTCGGCCCCGACGGCCTCGCCGACACCCTCGCCGCCAAGGCCGCCTCGCCGATCCCGGTCGTCGGCGTCGGCCACAACGCCAAGGAGGCGTACACCCCGTACGTCACCACCGTGCGCGGGGTGAAGGTCGCCGTGGTCGCGGCCAGCCAGGTCGAGGACATCACCAACCAGAAGTGGCGGGCCGGTGCCGACAAGCCGGGCATCGCCTCGGCGCTGGACGCCGCCGCGCTGGTCAAGGCGGTCGAGGCGGCGAAGCAGCAGGCCCCCGTCGTCCTCGTCTACCTGCACTGGGGAGACGAGGGCAAGGCCTGCCCGACCGGCCCGCAGACCGCCATCGCCAAGAAGCTCGCGACGGCCGGTGCCACCGCGGTGGTCGGCACCCACGCGCACACCATGCTCGGCTCGGGCATGCTCGGCAACACCTACGTCGGGTACGGCTTCGGCAACTTCCTCTGGTACGGCACGTCCAACTACGCGTTCTCCAACGAGACCGGTGTCACGACGCTGACCCTCACCTCGGCGGGCAAGGTCACCGGGGAGGTGTTCACCCCGGCCACCGTCGACGGCCAGGGAGTCCCCGTCCCGCAGACCGGCGCCGCCGCCGAGGCCGCCCTCAAGCGGCGCGACGGCCTCCGGGGCTGTACCGGCCTGGCCCCTGCGCCCGGCCCCGCGCGCTGAGTTCGTCCAAGTCCCGGGTGGTGACCGCCTCGGCGACGGGGATGCCGCTGCGGTGCGCCAGGGCGAGCCGCTCCCGCACCTCGCGCGGCGTCCGCGGTCGCCACCCCGGGCCGTGGCAGCACCCCGAGTGGAACGTCACCCCGGCGGCGAGCACGGCGGTCAGCGCCCGCCACCCGGCGTCGTCCCGCCGCTTCGGGACCGCCAGATCCTGCCCCGCCTCGAGCAACTTGCCCCGGCAGCGCGGGCAGAGGTCGTGCCCCGGCGCCGGCCACCGCTTCACCGAGACCCGGCAGGGCGGGCAGACGAAGTGCCGGCGAGACGTCCGAGCGCGTGTACACATGGGTACCACGATAGGGCGGTGACGGACCGTCAGCATGTGGATTTCCCCGGTCTGCGGATGGGCGCGGGCGGCCGGGGCGGACCTCGCAGGGCAGGTGGCGGAGACCCCGGGCCGGAGTCCGCCCCCCGAGGGGCGGGACACCCGCCGCGAACGGCGGGCCCGTCCAGCGGGGTCGGGCCGGTCACCGGCCGGGGTGGAGCGGGCGGCGGCCCGACGATCTCCCCCCGCGATGCGGGCGGTGGCTGAGAGTCTGCGCCGCCGAAGGACGTTCAGCCCTTATGGTCGGCCTCGCCGTGCTTCCAGTAGCCCTTGGCGTGGACGCGGTCGCCGGGGAGCGACCGGTCGGTGAGGAGGTGGCGGCGGACGGTGGCGACGGCGCCGGCCTCACCGGCGAGCCAGGCGGTGGTGCCGGGCGGCAGGTCGGTGGCGAGGAGGGTCTCGGCGAGGAGGCGCCCCTTGGGGTGGGCGGGCGGACGGGGGAGCCACGCCGCGGTGAGTCCGGCGCGGGCGGGCAGGGGCAGCGTGTCGGCCGGTCCGGCGATCTCGAAGTAGGCGGACACCCTCACCCCGGGCGGGAGTTGTTCGAGGACGGTGAGCGCGGCGGGCAGGGCGCTCTCGTCGGCGGCGACGAGGACGTGGCCGGCGCCGTCGAAGGAGGGGCGGCGCCCGCGAGGGCCGGCGATCCGGGCGCGGTCGCCGGGGCGGGCGGCGGCGGCCCACCGGGCGAGGGGGCCGTTGCCGTGCAGGACGAGGTCGATGTCGACCTCGCCTTCGGCGGGGCGGTGGTGACGGATGGTGTAGGCGCGGGAGACCTCGCGGCCCTCGGGGTCCCGGGAGGCCCGGGGCGGACTGTCGGGCACGGCCAACTTGACCCACTGGGTGGGGTGTTCGACGGCGAGGTCGGACAGGCCGGGGCCGGTGAAGGCGATCCTGGTCAGGGTGGAGGTCAGCGGGGTGACCGCGGTGACCTCGACGTCGTGGGCCGGTCGGGGGCGTCGGAACATGGTGACTCCAGAGCGGGCCCGGAGGTGAACACGGGCCGGGTGAGAGGGAGTTCGGGAGGTGTCGCGCTCAGCGCGGGAGGTGCTGGTCGAGCAGTGCGTCGACGAACGCGGCGTCGAGCGGGCGGCGCAGCACCAGGGTGCGGTGGTAGAGCGGGGCGAGGAGGGCGTCGAGCAGCGCCGCGGCCTCGTCCTCGGAGCAGCCGAGTGTGGTGCGGGTGTGGGCGACATCGCGGGCGCGGAGCCCGTCGAGGAATCCGCCGTGCAGCAACTCCGCCGTACGGGCGTCCAGTTGGGCGTGTCCCAGGAGGGCCTGGAGGACGCGGCCGGCCGGCTCCTCACCGAGGAAGGCGGCGAAGCGGTGGACGTAGGCGCGCAGGTCCGCAGGGCCCGGGGGGCCGGCGGCGCCGGCTGTCCGGTCGGACGGGGCTTCGGGCCAGGTGAGGGCGGAGGCGGCGTCGAGGACCAGGTTGTCGAAGAGGATGTCGACCTTGGACTTCCACCAGCGGTAGATCGTCTGTTTGGCGACGCCGGCCGCCGCGGCGATGCCCTCGATGGTGAGGCCCTCGAAGCCGTGCTCCACCAGGAGGTCGTCGGCGGCGTTGAGCACCGCCAGGCGCGCGGCCTCGCTCCGGCGGCTGCTGCTGTTCGCGCTGCTGCTGCCGGTGGCGGTACGGGGCTGGGCGGCGATGGTGCGGAGGTCCTCACGGGCGGGCCGGTGCGGGAGCCGGCCGGGGGCGCTGGTCGGGCTCATCCTCTCATGCCTCCTCCGGGCGGGCGGTCGACGGGAGCGCGCTCCGCGGCCGCCGCACCAGCCCGGCCGCGACGGTGACGGCCAGGGCGGCCACCAGCGCGCTGAACGTGACACCCGCCGTGCGCAGGTCGGTGGCCTGGATCAGGACCCCGACGCCGACCACCGGCACCGAGAGCATCGCGTACAGGATGGCGAAGAAGGTGGAGACCGCCGCGCCGCGCTGCTGCGGGGCGACCCCGTTGTTGATGGCGCCGAGGCCGGTGCCGACGGCGGTGCCCGTGGCGAGGCCGTTGACGCAGGCGCCGAGCAGCAGCGGTGGCAGGGACTCGGTGAGCAGCGCCGTGGCGATCAGCGCGGCGGCCAGCACCAGGCCGGCGCAGGCGGCGGGCAGCGCACGCGGCTTGGGCAGGACGCGGGCGAGTAACTGGCCGACGGCGGTGGCCGCGAAGGCCAGGCAGACCACCAGGCCGGTGAGCGCGTGGTGGTGGAGGTCCAGGACGGTGGCCAGGAAGAGACCGCTGACCGCGGTCAGGACCCCGAGCACGGCGAACCCGGAACCGCCGGCGAGCGCGGCGCGTACGAAGGCGGGGCGGATGCCGGCCGGGATGCGCAGCGGCTGGAGGCGAGGGCGGAGCCGGGCGGGGGTGTTTCGGGGGTGGTCACCGGAGCCCGTCGGTGCGGCGCCGGGGGCGGCTTCCCGTGCCGTTGCGGGAACGGCGAGGAGTCCGGCCAGTGCGAGGGCGGTGAGGGCGAGCATCACCGTCCAGGGCAGGCGCAGCGGCGAGCCGGCCCACTCGGCGAGGGTGCCGGAGAGCAGGGTGCCGCCGGCCAGGCCGCCCATGTTGGCGGCCAGCGCGAGGGTCTGGGCGCGCAGCCGGCGCTCGGGCGGGGCGAGGTCGAGCAGGGCCGCGGTGGCGGCGCCGGTGACCAGGGCGGCGGCGAGGCCGGAGGCCACCCGGGCGGTGAGCAGCCAGGGCAGCGAGTCCGCGACCTCGAAGAGGTCGTCGGCGGCCGCGGCGAGCAGCAGGGCGGCGGCGATGACGGGGCGGCGGCCGATCGCGTCGGAGAGCCGGCCGAGGGCCAGCAGGCCGGCGACGACGCCGGCGGCGTAGACGGCGAAGATCACCGTGACCATGAACGGCGAGAAGCCGAAGGCCTGTTGGTAGAGCGGGTAGAGCGGGGTCGGGACGGTGGTGCCGGCCATGGTGACCCAGAAGGCGAGTGCGACCGCGGCGCGGGCGAGTGGGCCGGCCGGGGTTTGCGGGGCGGATGGCATGGGGGTTCCTCAGGGGCCGCGGCGAGCATGGACGCAACGGTGCGTCTCGGTTGGATGGACGCTAACATTGGACGCAACGTTGCGTCTAGATTGGATTCGCTCGATCGCCCCGGCCTCCTGGCCGCGTGCCCGCGGCGGTCACGGTCGCCGGGCGGCTCCACTGCGGGCGCCACCGGGCCTGGTCGGGAGCCTGCCGCGGAGGCCCGGTTCGGACCGGCAGCCGGTCGGCTGCGCCGGCGCGGCGCGTACCGAGGGCTGCGGGGCGGCCGGTGTGGTGAGCTGGTCGCGGCCGTGTCAGCCGCGCGGCAGCCGCACCAGGCTCTCTGGAGGAGACGTCCATGCGTCGTCGTTCTGTGGTCGCCCTGCTGACCGTGCTGTTCGGGTCCGGTGCGGTCGGCGGCTGCTCCTCCGCGGCTTCCGGGGCCGCGAGCTCCACGGTGCCCACCCCGGGCGCGTCCGAGGTGCCCTCGGGCACCCCCACCCTGGCGTCCCCCGCCTCGCCGGCCTCCACCCCGTCGGTGGCGGTCCGGGCGACGGTCACCGACGGACTGGCGTCGCCCTGGGGCCTGGTGGTCCTGCCCGACGGGGACTTCCTGGTCTCCGAACGGGACACCGCGAAGATCCTCCGCATCGCCGCGAAGGGCGGCGGCAAGACCGAGACCGGCACCGTCCCCGGGGTGGTCCCCGGTGGCGAGGGCGGCCTGCTCGGCCTCGCGCTGTCGCCCGGCTACGCCACCGACCACCTGGTCTACGCGTACGTCAGTACCGCCGACGACAACCGGATCGTCCGCTTCCCGTACGACCCGACGCGGCCCGCCGGGCAACAGCTGGGCGACGTGTCCGTCCTGCTGACGGGTATTCCGCGCGGCCACCGGCACAACGGCGGCCGGATCGCGTTCGGTCCGGACGGGCTGCTCTACGCGGGCACCGGTGACAGCAGCAACGGCGCGCTCTCCCAGGACAAGGGCTCGCTCGGCGGCAAGATCCTCCGGCTGGCCCCCGACGGCACCCCCGCCCCCGGCAACCCCTTCCCCGGGTCGCCCGTCTACTCCTACGGCCACCGCAACGTGCAGGGGCTCACCTGGGACCCCCAGGGCCGGCTCTGGGCCTCGGAGTTCGGCCAGGACAACTGGGACGAACTGAATCTGATCCGCGCCGGCGGCAACTACGGCTGGCCGGTCGTCGAAGGCGTCGGTGGCCGTCCCGAGTTCACCGACCCGGTGGCCGAGTGGCGCACCTCCGAGGCCTCCCCGAGCGGCATCGCCTATGCGCAGGGGGCCGTCTGGATGGCCGCGCTGCGCGGCACCCGGCTCTGGCGCGTCCCGCTCGACGGTGAGCATCTCGCGTCTGCCCCCCAGGAGTTCTTCGACGGTGCCTACGGCCGCCTGCGCACGGTCGTCGCGGACCGGGACGGCACCCTGCTGGTGCTCACCGACAACACCGACGGGAGCGGCGAGCCGAAGCCGGGGGACGACCGCCTCCTACGGCTGGCGATCTCCTAGAGACAGCGCGCCGGGCGGGCCGGCCTGCGGACGGGGTGGGCTTCGCCGGGGGAAGGGCTCAGGCCGGACCGGTGCCGGACGGGGCCGGTTTCACGCGCGGCCGGCGGAGGACCAGCCCTGCCGGTGGAGCCGTTCGAAGCCGTCCAGCAGGAGATCGAGTGCGAACTCGAACTCGAACTGGTCGTCGCAGCCCTGGCCCACCACGGTGCCGTCGTCGTGGGGCCGGACGGTGGCGATCTCGGCGATGTGGGGGAACCGGACGGCCAGCTCGCGCAGGGCGGCCGCCTGGACCTGTGGGTCGGGGCTGGGCGCGGTGGGCAGTAGCTCCTGCGTGAATCCCCACGCGCGGCTGCCCAGGGCGTGCATCGCGTGGTGGGTGAGGTCCGCCGAGAGGCCGCCGGCCAGGAGCGTTCCGATCAGGGAGTCGAGGTAGCCGAGGATGCCGGGGGTGGGGCCGGTGCGCGATTCGATGACGCGCGCGGCCCACGGGTGGCGCAGCAGCGCGTGCCGGGCCGAGAGGATGTGCCGGCGGGCGGCGCCCTTCCAGGCGGCGTCGCCGGCGGACGCGTCGGCCGGCGAGTCGGCCCTCGCCCCGCCCTCCCCGCCCTCCCCGCCGATCTCCCCGATCTCCCCGATGACGGCGTCGACCATGCCGTCGAGGAGCTCCTCCTTGTTCGCCACGTGCTTGTAGAGCGCCATCGGCACGACGCCCAGCTCCTGGGCGAGGCTGCGCATGCTCAGCGCCTCGATGCCCGACCGGTCGGCACGTGCGACGGCGGCGCGCAGCACCCGGTCCCGGTTCAGGGTGGTCCGGCGCGTGGTGGCGTTCGTCTGCTGGGGCATCTCCTGACCGCCTTTCCTCGGGCTCGGCCCGGACGCCGCCGGCCGGACTCCGTTCGTCCCGGAGCCCGTTCGTCCCGGAGTCCGCCCGGTCCGGGCCGATTCTTCCTTGACAGGTGTACGCGGTACACCCTAGCGTCATCGACGAAGGTGTACGCCGTACACCTCTGGTGCCGGATGCGGCCGGCCGTGCCAGTGAAGGAGTTCCGGTGATCCCCTCGAGAAGGCTCGCGACAGCGGCGGGCGTGTGTTACCTGGTCACCCACGTCGCCTCGATCGGCGGGCTGGTCCTCTACGGCCCGGTGCTCGGGAACCCCGACTTCGTCGTGGGCCCCGGTCCGGACGGCCGGGTGCTGCTGGGGGCGCTCTTCGAGGTGGTGCTCGCCCTGGCCGTCGTCGGCACCGCGATCGCGCTGTTCCCCGTCGTCCGGCGGCACGGCGAAGGCGCCGCGGTCGGCTACCTCGGCCTGCGCACCCTGGAGGCGGCCGTCATCACCGTCGGCATCGTCAGCCTCCTCGCGATGGTGACGCTCCGTCAGGATCAGGGGGCGGGGCCGGATCCGGCCGCGGCGCGCACCGTCGGCAGGGCGCTGCTCGCGGTCCACGACTGGACGTTCCTGCTCGGGCCGAACTTCGTGCTGGGCGCCAACACCGTGCTGGTGGCGCATCTGCTGTACCGGTCGGGCCTCGTGCCGCGGTTCATCGCCGTCCTGGGCCTGGTCGGCGGCCCGTTGATCTTCGCCTCGGCGATCGCCGTGCTGCTCGGCCTCTACGGGCAGCTCTCGGCATGGGGACAGCTGGCCGCCGTCCCGGTGTTCGCCTGGGAACTGGCGCTGGCCTTCCGGCTGATCTTCCGGGGCTTCCGGACGCCGGCCGCCGCCGGCGGGCCCCTGACGGTGGGTGGCGACCCGGTTCCGGTCCCGGTCGGTCTGCCGCAGGTCTGAGCGGCACCGCGCCGCCACCGCGCCGCGGCACCCCCGTCACACCGCCGTCGCCGTACCGCCGATGACCTCGGCGAAGCGGCGGCGGACGCGTTGTCAGTGCGTCCCGCTACGTTCCTCCCATCACTGACCAGCTGGGAGGAGAGCGGCCGTGGCGTGGGTGGAAGCGGGAGCGGGCGGCTACGAAGTCGCGCTCGACGAGGAGGGCAAGGTGATCTGCCGCAACGCGGCGGGCCGCCGGCTGAAGGCCGTCCCGCCGAAGCTGAACGACGATCCCGTGGTCACCGGGCTCAGGCAGCTCACCGAGTGGCTGGCCGCGCACCGGCGCCGCTGCCTGGACGACGTCGAGCGGTGGATGGTGCGCTCGCTGCCGGTGCCCGCCGCCGTGGTCACCGCCGTCTGGGCCGACGAGGCCTGGCGGGAGGTCCTGCGTGACCTGGTGGTCACCGGGGCTGACGGTTCGGTCGCCGGGTTCCTGCGCGGCGCCGACGCCGAGCGGGGGCTCGGCCTGGTCGACCTCGACGGGGACACGGTGCGTCTCACCGACGGCGAGATCCGGATACCCCACCCCGTCCTCCTGGACGACTTGGACGACCTGCGCGAGTTCGCCGTCGAACTCGGCGTCGCCCAGCAGGTCCAGCAGCTGTACCGGGAGGTCTGGCACCGCCCGGCCGGTGCCGACGCACCCGGTACCGAGGTCACCACCTACGCCGGCGGCCGCTACAAGGAGCTGCGCGAGCTGCTCGGCCGCTGCGCCCGGCTCGGCTACCGGGTGCGCGGCGGCCACGCCGTCCTGCCGGTCGTCGAGGGCGGCGTCGCATTGGAGGCCCGCGTCTGGGTCGGGGACTTCTACGACTACGACGAGTGCGAGACCGGCGCACTCAGCTGGACCGGCCCGGACGGCAAGGTCCTGCCGCTCGCGCAGGTCGGGCCGGTCGCCTGGTCCGAGGGCATGCGGATGGCCGCCGCGCTGCACGCCGGCCGCACGATCGAAGGGGAGGAAGCCGCATGAGCACCAGCCAGGTGAACACCGGTCACACGGGCACCGGTCGCACGGACACAGACCGCACGGACAGGGACCGCACGGACACCGACCGCACGGACGCCACCGCATTGAACGAGCGCCTGCTGGACGCCGGCGCGGTGCTCCCGGCCGGCGCGCTGCCCGGCGCCGGGCAGCCCGACAGCCCCGCCGACGTGCTCACCGCCCGCAGCTACGCCCACCCGGCGCTCGACGGCCGCCGCGTCGTCCGGCTGGTGCCCGGCGCGCTCGGCCCCGCCGAGGACCTCGCCGTCGACTTCCTCGGCCTCAAGCCCGCGCAGGAGCCGGCCGAGGTCGGCCAGATCCGCCAGGAGGCGCTGGGCTTCCCGGCCTGGGCGCTGGTCCACGACCCGGCCAACGGGCACCACGCGCTCGCCCTGGTCAAGGAGATGGAGCGGCTCGCCCGCCAGGCCAGGTCCAAGCCCGGGCACGCCAAGGACGGCTTCGAGGCGCTCGCCGTGCGCCTCGGCCGCGCCGTCCCGCACTTCCTGCCCACCTACTGCGAGGAGGTCGGCCGGATCTTCCTCGAACACGGCAACCAGACCTACGCCGGCACCTTCTTCGGCAAGGCCCGCGAGGCCGAGCGCACCCACAGCCTCACCGTTGACGAGGAGCGGCTGCGCGCCGTCTTCCTGGAGTTCGCGCTGGCCGGCGCACTCACCGTCAAGGCGCTGCGGCAGTACGTCAGGGAGCTGAGCGGCCGGCTCGACCCGCTGACCGCCTGGCAGCGGTTCCGCCAGCTCTGCACCGAGCGCTCGGCGGCCGGCATGGCCCCGTACGCCGGCGTGGCCGAGGACGCCCGCGCCCTGATCCGGGCCGCCGGGCTGGACCGCACCGAGCACGAGCGGGCCCTCCTCGCGGAGCTGCTCGCCTCACCCGCCGTCAACCGGGCGCCCGGCGCCTTCTGGAAGTCCTGGCACGGCGCCGTCGTCGACCTCGGCCGCAGTGACGGGACGGTCCGCGCCCGCCTGCTGGAGCTGCTGCCCGACCCGGCGGGCTCCGGCGACCAGAACGCCCAGGACGCCTCCTGGCTCGCCGTCCTCGCCGAGAGCGGCGCCGAGCAGCAGCTCACCAGGCCGGTGGAGGGCACCGGGCCGGTGGAGGGCGCCGGGCCCGTCGAGCCGGCCGCCGCCTGGCTGCAGCGCTGGCTGGGCCACATCGGCCGGGGCTGGCGCAGCCGGGGCCTCAGCACCGAGACCGTCGCCCTCGCCGGGCGGATGGCCGGGCGGCTGCGCGCCGACGGTGTGCCGGTCGACCTCCTCGGCGGCCGCCGGAGCACCACCCTGATCGAGGTCCTCGACCTGCTGCTCGCCGAGGGCGTCCCGGTCGCCGACCCCGCCGACGGCCTCGCTCTCGACCTGGGCGCCTGGGTCGCCCAGTCCGGCCCCGGCAGCCGTACGCTCGCCGCGCTCGCCGCCGACCCCCGGTTCCGGCCCGCGCTGCGTGCCGCCGTCCCCGGGGTCTGGGACGCCGCGGTCGCGAAGCAGGTGCCCGCCCTCCCGGTGCTGCGCGAGCTGTTCGTCGAGTGGTCCGACGCACGCGCCGACGAACTCCTCGCCGCCCGCGGCCTGGCGAGCGCCGCGGACCTGCTGCGTGAGCTGCGGGGCAGCCGCCGCGCCATCCGTGCCGAGAACCCGGCCGCCGCCGAGCGGATCGCCGGCCTCGACGTCGCCGGCCTGCTCGCCCGCACCCTGCGGGCCGGCATCTTCGACGAACTCGGCTGGCCCGCCCTCGAAGAGGCGCTCGAGAGGCTCGGCGTCGAGCGCGGCGAGGCCCCCGGCGGTACGGCCGGCAACCACCTCCCCGAGGGCCTGTACGCGGAGGACGCCTGGCCGCACCTCGTCCTGGCCCGCAAGAACCAGGTCGTGGTGGCCGGACCGCAGGGCATCCTGCTGGAGCACACCCTGCGCATCCCCGACAAGCTGGAGCAGTGGCAGCGCCCCCGGCTCCGCTACGTCGACGGCGAACTGCTGGTCGCCTGGTACCGGGACGGCAAGCAGCACGCCTACTGGTCCGGCCGCCCCGCCGAGACCTTCCTCCTCGGCGGCGAGACCGTCGTCCGCTACTACGGCGGCAACCAGGAGCCCGAAGCCCCGTCCCTCCCGCTGCCCGGCGGCGGGCGCACCACCGGCGAGCGCCCGTTGCACGCCGGTGACACCCGGATGCCCGCCGAGCACCCGGTGATCGGCGACGGCACCGGCCACTGGACGGTCCGCCACGGCCAGGGCGGCGGCTTCCTCACCGAGCTGGACCCGGTCACCGGCACCCTCGGCCGCGCCGCCGAGCCGCCCCGGATCGCCGCCACCGCGGCCGCCGGCCGGCTCGACGTGCACCGCACCCGGCTGCTGCCGATGCAGCCCGGGTTGGAGGCCACCCCGCTGGGCACCGACGGCGCCGCGCTCGGCAGCTGGGTCCGCGTCGGAGCAGGCCGCGTCACCACCGGTACCGCCGACGGCACCACCCTCGTCCTGTCCGGAGCCGGCAGCCACCCGCAGCGCTTCCCGGTCGGCCGGCTCGCCCTGCCCGGCGGCGCCCGCCCGATGGTCGTCGAGGGTCGCGGCGGCTCCCTCGCCCTCGCCCTGCCCGGCACCGACGGCACCCACGCCGACGGCGCCCGGGTGGACGCAACCACCGGCACCATCGCCGACCTGGGCGTCTGCCGCGCCGGCGGGCTCGACGCCGCCGGCACCGGGCTCGTCCCGCCGCTCGTCCACTGGCACGCCCTGCGGCCGCGCGACGAGGAGGGCTCGCTCGTCCTGCGCGCCGTCACCGACGAGCAGGCCGCCCGGCTGATCGACGCCGCCTGGCCGGTGGACACCCGGCCGGTCGCCGCGGACGAGCAGCGCTGGCTCACCGTCCAGGGCGGGCGGCGCCTGCTCGCCAACAGCAAGAAGTGCCGTGCCAGGGTGCCCGTCGCGGCCGTCGGCGAGGCGCTGCCCGGTATCGGCCACCCGCTGCTGCGCGCCGGCGTCGCCGGGCTCGCCCGGGCCGCCGCCGACCTGCTCGACGGGGTCGCCCGGTTCGTCCCGCAGCCCGAGGCCAAGGCGCGCTCCAAGGCGGCCGCCGCCCGCCCGGCCGCCTACCGGCCCGAGCACGGCCGCGACGACGACCTGCGCGAGGCCGTCGGCGTCGTGTTCCCCGACCTCGGCGGCTTCGGCCGGTCCTGGGGGAGTGACGGCCAGTGGCGGGTCATCAACAACCTGCGCACCGTCACCGCCGTCCTCGCCGACCCGCCCGCGGCGCCCGAGGGCACCGAGGGCTGGTCCACCCCGCTGCGGGTGGAACTGCACGGCGACGACAACCACCACGGCTGGCTCCACCTGCTCGGCCGGCTCGGCACCCTCGCCTACGCCGCGGCCGCCCCGCTCACCGGAGACGCCGATCGGTCCGCTCTCGCGCTGCTGCTCGACGAGTTGACGAAGGGTCCGCTCGCCGACCGCGGCGCCACCCTGCGGGAGATCACCCTGACCGAGCCGCTCCACGGCACGAGCCACAACCACAAGCACGAGAAGCGCACCGGCCAGGTGCTGCGGCACGGCGACCGCACCGTGATCGTCCTGGGCTGCCGCCACCACCGCGGCGACCGGGTGCACTGGCTCGCCGTCGACCACGACCCGAGCGGCGCCTTCGGCCCCGTCGCCCACTTCGCCACCGCCGAGGAGCGCACCACCGCGGAGACCCTCACCGCCGACTGGACGGCCCGGTTCACCGCCCTTCTCGCCCTGCACGGCGCCTTCGCCCACCAGGCCGGCCACGCCGCCGACTTCGCCGGGCGGACGGGCATCGGCACCACCCGCGCCACCCTGCTGCTCAGCCCCACCAGCGGTCTCTTCCAGTGGTACGGCAACGTGCTCCCGGCCGACCGGCTCAAGGAGTTCGGCCTCAAGTCCACCGAGGCCAGGGCCGCCCGCGACTGGCTCCGCGACCGGGACCGGACCGGCCTCGCCGACGTCTGGGCCGCCCTGCTGCCCGCCGACCCGAAGAGCCTCTGGACCGAGGGCCCCGACACCCTCGCCGGCGCAGCCCGCTGGACGGAGCGGTTCGGCACGCTCGTCACCCTGCCCGAGGAGGCCCAGGCCGCCGTCAGCGGCGCCGCCATCGGCCACATCGAGGCGGTGCTCAACCCCGCCCGGACGCCCTGGCTCAGCCGCACCACCGGCTTCCGGGTGCGCGCCGACGAGGCCGGCGACGTCCGCCTCCGCCCCGACGACGCCGCCGCCCTGCCCGGGAGCAACACGCTCAGCGGCACCGTCGACGCGCTCCGCTGGCTGGCCTACCACCTGCCCGCCGACAGCCCGCTGCGCCCGCTGCTGCCGCAGGCCGTCGCCGCAGTGCGTGCCAGGCTCGCCGACCCCGGCCTGCTGCTGGACTACGACCTCCAGCGCACCGTCAAGGACCAGAAGCCGGCCGCCATCCTGCGCACCCGGTACGGCCTGCCGGCCGAGGGGGGCGGCGACGCCGACGGTCTGGTCCGCTGCGGAGAGGCGCTCGTCCTGGCCCCCGGCCATGCCGGCGACGAACACATCTGGCTGCGCCCCGCCGGGCTCGCCGGTGCCGGAGACCCGCTGCTGGAGCTGCTCGACGGGCTCTCCGACAGCTACTGGTTCGGCGTCGAGCGGCGCGCCCTTCAGGTGATCCTGAGCGGCGAGCTGGAGCGGCTGGTGGCGCCGCCGGAGTCCGGGCCCGAGGGCGGGGCGGTGACCGGCTGGGCGCAGGACCCGCAGCTCGGCGCGCCCGACCTGGTCGCCGAGGTGGCCAAGGCGCACGGCCTGGGTGAGGACGCCGCCGCGCTCTACCTCCAACTGCTCGCCCTGCCCGACCCGACCGACCGCAACGTCGCCCGCTGGACCGGCTGGAAGCCCGCCCGGCTCAAGCGGGCGCGCGCCGAACTCGCCGCCACCGGACTGGTGCTGGAGGCCAAACGGGCCCGGGCCGGCCGCAGTCTCTTCCTGCCCGGCGGCTGGCAGGAGGCCAAGGCCCCCGGCCTGCCCGCCGAGACCTGGAAGGCCGGCCTGTACGAACTGCCCACCCATCACGCCGTCCTGCCGCACCTGTCCGTCCCGGAGCTGTTCGCCCGGGCCTGGCGGCGGATCGGCGACGGGGACACCCCCGGCTACGAAGAGCTCCGGACCAGCAACCGCAGGAAGGCCCGCCGATGAGCACGACCACCGAGACACCGAGCGCGACCGGGCCCGGGACCGCTTCCGGGGCCGCGACGGCTCCCGCTGCCGCGACGGCGGGCGGGACGCGGCAGATCGTCCCGCCGGAGGAGAAGTACGCCGCCGAACTGGAGTTCCTGGCCGCACACGACTCCGGCCCCCGCCCGCCGGGCTGGCGGCTCACCCCGCGCGCCGTCGTCACCTTCGTGATGGGCAGCGACGGCGAGAAGCTCAAGGCCGGGCGGAAGAGCCTCGTCATCGAGCAGAAGTTCGTCGGCGAGCGGGCGTTGGTCGAGCGCTGCGTCGTCACCCTCGCCGGCGAGCGCGGCCTGCTGCTCGTCGGCGAGCCCGGCACCGCCAAGTCGATGCTCTCCGAGCTGCTCGCCGCCGCCGTCTGCGGCACCAGCGCGCTCACCGTCCAGGGCACCGCCGGCACCACCGAGGACCAGCTCAAGTACGGGTGGAACTACGCCCTGCTGCTCGCCAAGGGCCCCAGCCGGGAGGCCCTGGTGCCCTCGCCGGTGCTCACCGCGATGACCGCCGGCGCGGTCGCCCGGGTCGAGGAGGTCACCCGCTGCCTGCCCGAGGTCCAGGACGCCCTGGTCTCGCTGCTCTCCGAACGGCGCATCGCCGTCCCCGAGCTGGCCGGCAGCCCGGACGGCCAGCTGCACGCCGCGGCCGGCTTCACCCTGATCGCCACCGCCAACCTGCGGGACAAGGGCGTCAGCGAGATGTCCGCCGCCCTCAAGCGGCGGTTCAACTTCGAGACGGTCGGCCCCATCGGCAGCCTCGCCGCCGAGGTGGAGCTGGTCCGCCGCCAGTCCACCGCAGCCGTCGCCCGCGCCGGTGCCCCGTACGCGGTGGACGACGCCGTGCTGGAGGCGCTCGTCACCGCCTTCCGGGACCTGCGCACCGGCCGCTCCACCGAGGGCTGGGACGTCGAACGCCCGTCCACCGTGATGAGCACCGCCGAGGCCGTCTCGGTGGCCACCGCCCTCGGCGTCTCCGCCGCCTACCTGCCCGACGGCGGCGACCTGCTCGGACGGCTGCCCGGCCAGCTGATCGGCGTCGTCCGCAAGGACGACCCGGCGGACGCCGCCCGCCTGCTCGGCTACTGGGACGGCCCGGTCCGCCGCCGCGCCGAACAGGGCGCCGGCACCTGGCGCACCCTCTGGGACCTTCGCTCGGCACTGGAGGCGTGAGGCGATGACGACGAGCAGCGCGGTCCGGGCCCTCGGGGCGGACCTCGACGACCCCCGCCGGGCACCGGCGGACCCGCGCGCGGTGGTGGAGGCGGAGGCGGCACGGCTGGCCGCCTCGGGCGCCGGCACACCCGGGCCGTACCTGATCGGGGTCCGGCACCACGCGCCCTCGCTCAGCGCGGTCGTACCCGCGCTGCTCGACGCCGCCCGGCCCGAGGTGGTGCTGGTCGAGCTGCCCGCCGAGTTCCAGCCCTGGCTGGGGTGGCTGGCCGACGAGTCCACCCGGGCGCCGGTCGCCCTCGCCGCCGCCCCGGCGGCGGCCGGGAGCGGCGCCGGTGAGGGAGCGGGTGACGGTGCGTCCGGGCTCGCCTTCTACCCGTTCGCCGACTTCTCCCCGGAGCTGGCCGCGCTGCGGTGGGCCAGGCGCAACGGCGTGGCGGTGGTCGCCTGCGACCTGCCGCTCGCCCACCGCGGCGAGGGCGGCTCCGGCCCGGCCGACCGCTCGGCGGCCGGGCCGGGTGCGGGCGCCCGCCCCGGGGTCGCCGACGCGCTGCGCCAACGGCTCACCGGGCGCGACGACGACGAGGACCTCTGGGACCGCCTGGTCGAGACCGCCGCCCCCGGCTCCACCCCGGAGGCCGTCCGTCGCGCCGCCCTGCTGGTCGGCTGGGCCCTGCGCCGCGACGCCGCCGACAGCACCGGCGTGGACCCGTACGACCTGAGGCGCGAGGCCTGGATGCGGGCGCGCATCCAGGACGCCACAGCCGGCGGGCGCCGCGTCGCCGCCGTGGTCGGAGCGTTCCACGCGCCCGCGCTGCTCGACCCGCCGGACGGCACGGAGGCCGGCGCGCCACCCGTGCCGGACGGCGGCCACGTCGTCTCGCTGATCCCCTACACCTACCCCCTGCTCGACGCCCGCTCCGGCTACCCGGCCGGCATCCGCGACCCCGAGTGGCAGCACACCGTCCTCGACGCCGGCGGGGACCCAGCCCGCCTCGCCGACGCGCTCACCCACACCGCCGTCCGGATCTGCGAGGCCCTGCGCACCCAGGACCACCCCTCCGGCCCCGCCGACGCCCGCGAGATCGTCCGCCTCGCCGGCGACCTCGCCCGGCTGCGCGGCCTCGCCGCCCCCGGCCGCGGCGAACTCGTCGAAGCCGTGCAGACCGTCCTCGCCCAGGGCGAGCCGCTCGGGCGGGGCCGCGCGGTCGCCCGCGCCCTGGAGCGCGTCCTGGTGGGCACCCGCACCGGCCGCGCAGCCCCCGACGCCCCCCGCAGCGGCCTCGCCCCCGCCGTGGAGTCACTCCTCGCCGGACTCGGTCTCCCCGGTCCCGGCGACACCGCCGAGGCGGGCCCGCGCGAACTCCGCCTCGACCCGCTGCGCTCACCCCTTGACCGCCGCCGCGAACTGCTCCTCCACCGCCTCGCCGCCTGCGCCGTCCCGTACGCCGACCCGGTCACCACCACCGGCGCCGGCGGCACCGAGACCCTGGGCACCCGCTGGCGCGTCCGGTGGACCCCGGCCACCGCGGCGATGCTCACCGTCGCCGGCACCCGCGGCGTCACCCCGGCCCAGGCCGCCGAAGGCACCCTGCGGGACCGGCTGCGCCGCGAAGAGGAGGCCGACGGCCCGACCGCCCGCGAAGTCCTGACCGGCCTGGCCGAGGCCGCCGCCTGCGGCCTCCCCGCGCTGGCCGGCACCCGCCTCACCCAGCTCACCAGCGTCCTGCCCGGGACCGCGACCCTCCCCGAACTCCTCGACGGCCTCGCCCTCCTGGACCGCCTTGCCGCCGGCCACATCCCCGGCCTCGCCGCTGATCCGTCGGACGGCGAAGAGGCCGCGCAGACCGGCGCGTTCGCGGCTACCGCCGCTCCGGCGGCCCCGGCGGCTTCCGCGGTCCCGGCCGCCTTCCGGCATGGCGAGGGCGCCGAAGTTCTGGCCTCCGCAGGGGAGGTGCTGACCATCGCGGCGGTGCGGCAGCTGGAGGGGCTGGCCGGCTCCGACGACCCGGCCGATGCCCGCGCGCTGGTGGAGCTGGCGCGTCGGGCCGACCGGTCGGGCGGGCTGCGGCTCGGCCGTGCGCTGGCCGAACTCGCCGACGAGGGCAGCCCGTTGGTCCGTGGCGCGGCGGGTGCGGTGCGGGTGCTGCTCGGGCAGGACGGCCCGGCGGCGTTCGGCGGGCGGGCGGCCTCGTGGGTCGACGGTGCCACCGGGCCCGACAGCCGGCACACTCTCGGGCGCTCGCTGGTCGGGCTGCTGACGGCGGCCGAGGGGCTCTTCGACACGGCGCCCGAGGTGCTGGAGCCGGTGCTGGAGCGGGTCACCACGTTGTCCGACACCGGGTTCCTGGACCGGCTGCCCGCGTTGCGCGGTGGCTTCGACACCCTCAGCCCGGCCGCCCGCGACCGGCTGCTGACGTTGGTCGAGGAGCGGCTCGGCACCCGCCTGCGCGCCCTGCCCGACACCGTCACGCCCGCCCTGCTCGCCGGCTGGGCCCGCGCCGACCTGGCGGCCCGCGCCGCCCTGGGCCGGCGCGGCCTGCTCCCGGAGGCGTTCGCCGGGCCGCCGGGCCACCCGGCGCCGGCCGCACCCACCACCGCCACTGCACCCACGGCCCCTGCACCCACGGCCCCTGCACCCACCGCCCCCGCCCCGACCGCCCCCGCCACCCACGCCCTCGCCTCCGCCGAGCGGTGGCGGCTGCTGCTCGGGCGGCCGGGCAGCGGTGGCTTCGGCGGACGGTCCGCCCGGCTGGCCACCGCCCTCGACGAGCTCTACGGCACCGGGCGCGGCGAGGGATCCGGGCCCGGCCTGGACGGGCGGGGCGGTGCCGGCGGCAACCGGGGCGGCCGGGAGGCGCCGTATCCGGGTGTGCGGGAGTGGGGCGAGGAGTTGGCCGCGCTGTTCGGTCCGGGCATTCGGGAGGAGGTGCTGGCCGCGGCCGCGGCGCAGGGCCGCACGGATGCCCTGGAGGCGCTCGATCCGGGCGCCGTCCGTCCCTCCGTCGAGCTGCTCCGCACCGTGCTGGAGCACGCCGGCGGGCTCCCCGAGGCGCGGATCGCCGGCCTGCGGCCGCTGGTGCGGCGGCTGGTCGACGAGCTGACGCGGGAGCTGGCGACGAGGCTGCGCCCGGCGCTGACCGGGATCAGCGTGCCGAGGCCCAGCCGCCGGCCGGGTGGCGGCCTGGACCTGGACCGCACGATCCGGGCCAACCTCGCCACCGCCCGCCCGGCGCGGCCGGGGGAGGCGGACGCCGGCACGGTGATCGTCCCCGAGCGGCCCGTCTTCCGGACCAGGGCCCGCAAGGCGGCGGACTGGCGGCTGATCCTGGTCGTGGACGTCTCCGGGTCGATGGAGTCGTCCACGGTGTGGGCGGCGCTGACCGCCTCGATCCTGGCCGGGGTACCGGCGCTCAGCACCCACTTCGTCGCGTTCTCCACCGAGGTCGTCGACCTGACCGAGCGCGTGGAGGATCCGCTCGGTCTGCTCCTGGAGGTCCGGATCGGCGGCGGCACGCACATCGCGGCCGGGTTGAAGTACGCGCGTGAGCTGGTGACGGTGCCCTCCCGCACACTGGTCGCGGTGGTCAGCGACTTCGAGGAGGGCGGTCCGATCGGCGGGTTGCTGGCGCAGACCCGGGCGCTGGTCGACTCCGGCTGCCAGCTGCTCGGCTGCGCCGCGCTGGACGACACCGGGAAGGCGCGGTACTCGAAGGCGGTCGCGAGCCGGTTGGTCGCGGCCGGGATGCCGGTGGCGGCGCTCAGCCCGCTCGAACTGGCCCGTTGGGTGGGGGAGAAGGTCCGATGACGGTACCGATGGAAGCCGGCGCGCACTGGCCGGCGGTCCGGCCGGAGGTGGTCGCCGAGGTGGTGGCCGGGCTGTCGGCGCGGCTGCAGAAGAGGTTGGACGGCGCGGCCGCCAAGCTGGCGGCGTGCCCGGTGCAGCGGTCCGGCGACGACTGGCGGGTCGCGGTGGACGAGGAGACGGAGCTGGTCCTGCACGCGCCCGGCGGGGTGGTCGCCGACCGGTCCGGCGTGCGTTGCGGCTGCCTGCTGGCGCCCGCCTGTGTGCACCGGGCGGCCGCGGTCTCGCTCTGCCGTCTCGCGGACGACGATCAGGGGCCCGACGCCGCAGCGGACCCCGGGGCTGCCCACGCCCGGGCCGCGGACACCCGGGCCGCCGGTACCCCGGCAGCCGACACTCCGGCGGCGGAGGGCACGGGGGCCGCGGCCCCCGGAGCCGGGTCGGAGACGCCGCTGACCCCGGCGGAGCAGGCGGCCGCCCGTCACCTGCACCGGGCCGCCTCCGCCGTCCTCGCGGCCGGGGTGGGCGGGGCGGGGGCCGTCCTGCAGGCGGAGCTGCTCCGGGCGGGGCACCGGGCCCGGCTGGCGGGGCTCCACCGGCCGGCCGCGGCGGCGGTCGCCGTGGTGACGCGGGTCCGCGCGGCACGCTCGGGCGAGCCGGACCACCGGCTCGCCGACCTCGTCACAGCCGTGCGCGAGCTGCTCGAACCGACCGCGGCCCTGGCGAGCGGCCACCCCGGTGGCGGTGTCGGCACCGCCGAGCTGCGCGGCACCGCCCGGCAGGCCTACGGGGAGGCGGGCGGGCTGCGGCTGTACGGGCTGTTCGCCGAGCCGGTGCTGACGGCCACCCACGCGGGCGTGCTCACCTGGGCGGTGGACGCCACCGGGCGGCTGAGCACCGTCGCGGAGGTCATGCCGCACGCCGATGCGACGGCCGCGGCCCCGCAGGCCGTCGGCACCGGGAACCGCGCGGTCCGGCTGGGCGACGCGCTGCTCAGCCACCGCGAGTTCAGCCGTGCCGGGCTGGCCGTCCAGGGGGCGACGAGGTCCGCCACCGGGCGGCTCGGCGCGGGGGCCTCGGTGAAGGCGGTCCGCGCGGCGGGCGCGGCGTGGACGGCGGAGCCGGTCGCCGCACTCTGGGCCGAGCCGCCGGCCGCGCAGGTGGAGCGCGCCCTTTCGGCGGCGGCGTTGCCGTACGAGAGCCGGCCGGCCGGGAGCGACCTGCTGTTCCTGGACGTCACGCTGCTCGGTGCCGCCCCGTACGGGCCGACCGGGGTACCGCAGCTGCTCGCCGACTGCGGCGGCCTGGTCGTCGCGCTGCGCGCGCCCCACGAGCACCCGGGCCTGGCGTACCGGGGCAACCTGGCGCTGCTCGCCACCGCCCCGGGGCTGAGACTGCGGGTGATCGGCCGGCTGGAACGGGCCGCCCGCCCGGAGCTGCGCCTGCTCGCCGCCGGTCCGGCCCCGAGCGAGCCGGGGCCGGGGCCGGAGGCGGGGCCGGGATCAGAGCCGGGGCCGCGGCCAGGACGGGAGCCGGAGTCGCACGACCTGGCGGGCGTCCCGTCGCTGTCCCTGCCCGCCGACCGGGCGGGACGGGTCAACCTGGGCCTGGAGCGGTTGCAGACCGCCGATCTCACCCTCCCCGCGCCCCTCCGCGACCCGGCAATCCCCGCGCCGGCGGCGGTCCCGGAGGCCGCCGACGCCCCCGACGCCCCCGTGCACCTGCTCACCCGCAGGGTCGAGCAGGCCGTGACCGGCGGCCGACAGGCGCTCGCGCTCGGTTCGACGACGCCGGCCGCCGAGGCCGCGCAGCTGGTGTCGGCGGGCCTGGCCACGGGGGCGGCGCTGCTGGGTGGGCTCCGGGCCGCGGCGGGGGACCACCGGCGGGACGTGTTCGGCCGGGTGGTGGCGGACGACCACGCGGCGTTCACCGCCGCGTGGCTGGCGGCGGCCTGTTACGGCGAGGAGCTCGCCTCGGCGCTCTGCGCGGTCGGCTGGGCTCCGCAGGGGGAGGCGGTCACGTCGGCGGCCCGGGGAAGTACTTGCACAGGCAGGTAAACCGCGCCGAATGGCATACTGGGTGGACGGGAGACGTTCGACCTCGTCACACCATCGACCCGGGCCGGACACGGTACCGGGGCCGGCACCAGTGACGGGACCGGGAAGAGAAGGGCGAGCCATGGGTATCCACGACGATGCCGCCGAGATCCGCGCCTGCGGGTGGCGCACGCTCGCCGCGCTGCACGGGCTCATCGACGCGGCGCTGGAGAAGGCGCTGCAGGCCGAGCACCAGCTCTCGGTGGTCGAGTTCACCGTGCTGGACGCGCTCTCCCGGCAGGACGGCTGGCACATGCGGATGCAGCAGCTGGCTCGCGCGGCGGCGCTGAGCAGCAGCGCGACCACCCGCCTGGTGACCAGGCTGGAGGACCGCGGCCTGCTCAGCCGCTACCTGTGCGCGGACGACCGGCGCGGCATCTACACCGAGCTGACCCCGCAGGGCCGCCGACTGCTCCAGGCCGCGCGCCCGGTGCACGACGCCACCCTGGAGGCGACGCTGGCGAAGGCCACCGAGATTCCGGAGCTGGCCCCGCTGGTGCACGCGCTGGACGAGCTGGAGCTCACCCCGGGCGCCCCGGCCACCGCCTGACGCAGGCACCCGGCATCTGGAACACGCCGCCTGGCACCCGGCGCTCGGCCCCGGCACCCGAGGCGCCGGGGTCAGGCGACCTCGATGGACCCCACACCGGCGGCCCGGACCGCATACCGGCGGCCCGGACCGCCCCGACCGCCCTCAACGCCGCGAGGCGAGGGCGTCCCGGTGGACGCGGTCCAGCAGGGCGAGCAGCAGCTCCTTGCTGGAGGCGCGCTCGCGGACGTCGCAGAGCACGACCGGGACGCCGGGATCCAGGTCGAGGGCGCGCCGGACGTCCTCGGGGCTGCTGTCGCGGCGGCCGTGGAAGCAGTTGACACCGATCGCGAACGGGATGCCGCGCTGCTCGAAGAAGTCCACCGCGGCGAAGCTGGACTCCAGCCGCCGGGTGTCGGCCAGCACGATCGCGCCGAGCGCACCCAGCGCCAGGTCGTCCCACATGAACCAGAAGCGGAACTGGCCGGGCGTGCCGAAGAGGTAGAGCACCAACTCGTCGTGGACGGTGATCCGGCCGAAGTCCATCGCGACGGTGGTGGTGGACTTGTCCTGGACGCCGTCGAGGCTGTCGACCCCGATGCTGGCGCGGGTCATCCGCTCCTCGGTCTGCAGCGGCTCGATCTCGCTGACCGAGCCGACCATGGTGGTCTTGCCGACGCCGAAGCCGCCGGCGACGAGGATCTTGACCGCGCCCGGCACCAGGCTCTGGGTCGTCAATTCGGGTCTCCTGGAGGGGAACTGGAAGCGTGGACGCAAGCGGAGGCCCCCGCCGGTCAGAGCCGGCGGACGCCCTCGATCACGGCCTGGATCAGCGAGATGTCCGGCGCCTCGGCGAGTTGGACGGGCGCGCGGGTGAGGATCAGCCGGGCCTCGGCGAGGTCGTCCAGCAGCACCTTCACCACGCTCACCGGCAGGTCGAGGCCGGCCGCGATCTCGGCCACGGCCAGCGGGCGTTCGCGGCACAGGTCGATGATCGCGGCCGGTTCGGGGGCGAGCCGGGTGGTGTCGGTTCGCGGGTCGGCGGTGACCACCAGGGTGATCAGCGCGAAGTTGTCACGGGCCGGGCCGGTGCGCCCGTTGGTGATGGCGTAGGGGCGGACGAGATGCCCGGCGTCCTTGTCGAAGAACCAGGCCTCCTCGGCGTCGGCGGTCACGCACCGCCGCCCACGCCGGCCTGGCCGGCGTCGCCGCGCGGCGCCGCGGTGAGGTACTGGCCGACCTGCTTGACCAGCATGTTGATCTCGTACGCCATCAGGCCGGCGTCGACCATCTCGCTGGTCAGCACGGCGAGCCGGGCACCCTGGCCGGCGGTGGTGACGAACAGGAACAGCTGGTCCATCTCGATCACCGTCTGCCGGACCCGGCCGCCGTTGAAGCGGTGGCCGGCGCCGCGGGCGAGGCTCTGCAAGCCGGAGGCGACGGCCGAGAGGTGCTCGGCGTCGGCGCGGTCCAGGCCTCGGGAGAGACCGACCAGCAGGCCGTCCTCGGAGAGGACGATGGCGTGCCGGGTCTCCGGGACCCGCGCCACCAGCTGGTCCAGCAGCCAGTTGAGGTCGCGCTGGGTGTCGGTGTGCTGCGTCATCACTGCTGTTCCTTAGCTGCGGAAGGTGCGGCCGGTGCGGGGGGCGCGGCCGGTGCGTCCGAGTCGGGGGCGGCCGCGCGGGCGGTCCGGGTGCCGCGCTGGATGGCGGCCATGGTGGTGCGGGAGCGCTGGGGCGCGGTGTCGTCGGCGGTGCCCGGGGCGGGGGAGCCCGCCGGACCGGCCGCCGGGAGGCCCGGCGCACCTCCAGGACCACCCGCCGGCATCCGGGCCGGCCCACCCATCGGCGCACCCAGCGGCCCACCCATCGGCCCACCCATCGGCGCGCCCGGGAAGGCGGCCGGCGGCCGGAGCGCGGCGCCGGGGGCGTGGGCCTCGCGCAGCTGCTCGGCGAGGCTGGCGTTGCGAACCCGCTGCGGCAGGACGCGCGGGGTGCGCAGCTCGCCGTCCGGGTTGTGCTCCAAAGGGGCCTCCTGAGCGCGTTCGTGGATGGGCGCGGCGGGGTCGGCCGGGGGGTTTCCCGCCGGGCCGGCCCACAGCCCGTCGGCGTGGCCGCCGCCGGCGGGAGCACCCGCCGCGGCGCCCGCGGCCGGCGGTTCGCCCGCCTGCTCGTCGTACGGCCTTGGCGGCGCGGGCCGGGGCACGACCACGGCGCCGGGCAGTCCGGGGATCTGAGCTCCCACCGGAAGGCCGCCGCCCGCGGGTTCGCCCTCGCCCCGCGCGGCGCCGTCGCCGTACTCGGCGAGCAGTTCGCCGATGATCACACCGCTGTCGTGCCGGCCCCCGGGGCTCCCGGGGGCGCCGAAGCCGACGGGGTCCACCGGGCCGACGGGGTCCATGGGGCTCCCCGGGAGCACGGCGTCCCTGCTCTCCGCGCCCGCTCCGGCTCCCGCGGCCGGCCCGGTAGCCGGGGAACCACCGCTCAGCAGCCCGCTCAGCACCCCGGAGAGCGCCCCCGACAGCTCCTCGTCGGTCTCGCCCAGCCCGCCGTCGACGGTCTGCTCCGGCACCGGCGTCCGGGTCACCCGGGCGCCGGCCGGCAGGCCGGGCACGTCGGCGGCCTGCTCCGCCTGCTCCAGCAACGGCGCCGGCACCAGCACCACGGCCCGCGTCCCGCCGTACGGGGAGGGGCGCAGGGTCACCTGGATGTCGTGCCGGGCGGCCAGCCGGGCCACCACGAAGAGGCCGAGCCGCAGGTCGTCGCCGAGCGCGGAGACGTCCAGCTCGGGCGGGTTGGCGAGGTAGTCGTTGAGCCGCTCGTACTCGTCCCCGCTCATGCCGAGGCCGCGGTCCTCGACCTCGACGACGAGACCCTTGGGGACCTCCTGCGCGGAGACCTGCACCTGGGTGTAGGGCGGGGAGAAGGTGGTGCCGTTCTCGATCAGTTCGGCGACCAGGTGGATGACGTCGGCGACGGCCTGCCCGCTGAGCGAGGTGCGCGGCACGCCCTGGACGACCACCCGGGCGTAGTTCTCGGTCTCGGAGACGGCGCTGCGCAGCACGTTGACCACGGGCACGGCGTTGCGCCAGCGCCGGGCGGGCAGGGCGCCGCCGAGGATGACCAGGTTCTCGGCGTTGCGCCGCATCCGGGTGGCCAGGTGGTCGACGGCGAACAGCTCACGCAGCAGTTCGGGGTCCTCGTGCTCGCGCTCGAGCGCGTCCAGCATGCTGATCTGTCGGTGGATCAGGATCTGGGTGCGGCGGGCGATGTTGAGGAAGACCTTCTTCGTCCCCTCGCGGCCCTGGGCCTGGTGGACGATGGCGGCGATGGCGGCCTGCCGGACGGCGGCGAGGCCGTCGGCGGTCTGCTGGACCTCGTCGCCGGCGCGCCGGGAGGGTGCCCAGGCGGGCGGCGCGGGCACGGACTCGCCGGCCTGGAGGCGGCCGACGACTTCGGGGATCTCGCGCTGGGCGAGCGAGAGGGTGTCGGTGCGCAGCCCGGAGAGCCGGGCGGAGAGGGTCCCGGCGAGCCGCACGCCGCTGATCAGGCTCCAGAGCAGGACGACGGCGACGACGGCGCTGACGGCCAACAGGGCTGTGTGGTGGCCGGTGTTGCGCAGTAGGTAGGCGGCGTATCCCCAGGCGGCGGCGAGGCCGAGGCAGGGGACCAGCGCGAGGGCGAGTAGCGAGCCGCGGAGAGAGCCGGACCGGCCGGCGCGGTGGCCCGTGCGGGGGGCCGATATGCCTGGCATCTGATTCCTTGTTGCTGGGCCGAACGGCGGTATCGCCCGTGTGCTCCGACCGGGCAGCGGGGGTGCCACGGCCGGCGGTGCCCGGAGGGGTGCCGGACGATATGACGCTGTGTCACCGTCCGGACGGGGTGCAGCACGGCCGCCGACTGCATGGCACGCTACCAGCCCCAGGTGCCCCCGCGGCAACATCAACTGACGGTATGTGAATGGCCGATGACCCGTTCGTCCGCCATCCGGAACGGTTCCGGGATGCGGATCGCCGCTGGTCGTGGCGCCGCTCCGGACGTGCCGGCGGCTTTCCGGAGGCCGAGGACCGGCCTCCGGAAAGTCGTCAGGAACAGGTCAAGTCTAGCGGGTCGAGGTGGCGTCCGCCCAGACGGCGAATCCGGCCGCGCCGGCCCCTCGGGTCACCCCGGGGCCCGAGCGACTCGAGGGGCCCGAGGGGCTCGGGGAGACCTGAGGGATGCGGGGGGATGCCGGGGGCCCGGCGGGCCCGAGGGCCCGGGCGGGGGGCCCGGGCTGACCCGGATCCGCCCCCGTCCGTCTCGGACCGCCTCAGACCGCCATCGGCAGGTGCAGCAGCGCCGCCTCCAGCGACTGCCCGGCCTCGGCCTCGGCCTCCGCGGCGGACTCGCGCTCGCCCAGCTCGGACCAGGCCCAGCCGGCCAGATGGGACAGCTCCGCCGACCACTGCTTGCCGTACGTTCCGGCGGCGACCTGGCCGAGCCGCAGCCGCTGGACGTCCGAGGTGCCGGCCGGCGGGTAGACGTGGGTGGCGTCACGCAGGTAGCGCTCGATGCGGAACTCGGCCTGCAGGCCCCGGGCGGCGTGGATCTCCATCGCGTTGCGCGCGGAGTCCAGCGCGTACTCGGTGTTGATGAGCTTGGCGTTCATCAGCTCGGCGTCGCAGGGCTTGCCGTGGTCGAGCAGGTGGGAGGCGTGGTACGCGGCGAGCTTGGCGGTCATCAGCCGGGACTGCATCTCGCCCAGCTTGAGCGCGATGTTGGGCAGTTGGGAGAGCGGCTTGCCGTACAGCATCCGCCCCTCGGTGAACCGCACGGTGTCCTCGACGATCGCCACGTGGATGCCGAGGGCGACGGCGGCGAGGTTCAGCCGGCCGTACAGGGTGGAGGAGGAGTAGGCGACGTCCAGGCCCTGGCCCTCCCGGCCCAGCCGGTTGGCGACCGGGATCCGGCACTCCTCGAAGACGATCTCGCCGAAGCTGAACCCGTGCAGGCCGCTCTGCGAGCCGGGGTCCCCGGTGCGGAAGCCGGGACGGTCGCTCTCGACCAGGAACGCGGAGAGGCCCTTGCTGCCCTTGCCGGTGCGGAACACCACGCCGTGCACGTCGCCGATGTGCGAGTTCCCGACGAACCACTTGCGGCCGTTGAGTACGTACTCGTCGCCCTCGCGGTGTGCGGTGCCGCTCATGCCGAGCACGTGGCCGCCGGACTCGGGCTCGGTGACGCCGATGGTCGGCAGGGACGCGCCGGAGGCGAACAGCGGCAGCCACTTCCGGCGCTGGGCGTCGGATCCGAAGTGGATGACCTTGGCGACGCCGAGCTGCGAGGCCTGCGCCATGGCGCCCATCGCGCCGCTGACCCGGGCCAGTTCCTCGACGATGACGGTCTTGGCGAGGTGGCCGAGCCCGAGGCCGCCGAACTCCTGCGGGATGGTGACACCGATCCAGCCGCGGCGGGCGATCTCCCGGGAGAGTTCGAACTCGACCTGGCGGTCGGCCTCCATCCGGGCGACCTGCGGGCGCACCTCCTTCTCCGCGAACTCACGCACCTCCGCGCGAAGGCTCTCGTGTCGCTCGTCGGTGAAGTAGTCCATCGCCATGCTGGGTCCTCTCGGGTTCGGGGGGGTGGTCGTGCCTCCGTCCATACAGCCGATCCGCGCCGGCCGCCCGAGGGTGGGGAGTTGGGGTGGCGGTCGGCTGCCCCAGTGCAGCCGGTGCGTGCGGAAGTGCGGACCGTGTCACGGGGGACACCGTCCGTATTTTCGGCAGGGCTCATTGTTGTATGGGGATCCGGGTGTCTCCAGAGTTGATCTTTGATTGGCGCGATCGGATCGCCCCGGGGCGGCCGAGGATTGAAAGGTCGCGAAGCGGGGAAGTGATCTTCCCCCACTTTTGACGACCAGTCCGGACGTCGCCCACATGCACCTTTGACTGTCCATCAGCAAACTTGATCCGGGTGGGCCGGGAGCGCGGATCGTGCCGGATGTCTGATTACATGTGCGCCATGACTGATGTGATGAGCACTCCAGGCCAGTTCCCGGGTGCCGGCGGTGAGTCCGAGCGGACCCGCAGGCTGCGCAGCCTGGGTCTCAACGAACCGACCGCGGACGAGGCCTTCGACCGCTTCGCTCACCTGGCCGCCAGCATCACCCGCGCCCCCATCGCGATGGTCAACTTCATCAACGACGAGCGGCAGATGTTCCGGGGGCTCTATATTCCGCCAAGCTCGGCCGAGAACGCGGCCGAAGGGGGCGCCTCCTGGGCCGATCGCGGCATCGCGTTCGACCTTCCGACCCGTCAGATGCCGCTGAGCCACGGTTTCTGCCCGCACGTCGTCGCCCAGCGCTCGCCGCTCGCCCTCGACGACATCCTCGCCTACCCCCGGTTCGCCGGGAACCCGGTCGTCGACGAACTCGGCGTGCGCGCCTACCTCGGTGCCCCGCTGGTCGACGACAGCAACACCGTCATCGGCACCGTCTGCGTCCTCGACCGCGAACCCCGCCAGTGGGGCCGCGAGCGGCTGCGCGACATCCAGCACCTCGCCGAGGCGCTGCTCTCCGAGATCCGGCTGCGCGACAACCTGCTCGCCCAGCAGCAGGAGATGTTCGCGGCGTTCGACGGCTCGCCCTTCCCGATCATGCTCACCGACGGCCCCGGCCAGGAGATCCGCTACGCCAACGCCCAGCACGCCGACATCTTCGGCGCCCCGGCGGCGTACGGAGCGATCGGCCACGCCTACCCGCAGCTCGGCGCGGCCGGCCTCCAGCAGGCGGTCGCCGAGGCGTACCACACCGGGCGGGCCACCGTCCTCAACGACGTCCGCATCAACTCCACCCGGCCGGACGCCCAGCGGATCCAGCAGATCTTCAGCTTCACCTGCACCCCCCTGCGGGCCGCGCGCACCGGCCAGGTCAACGGCGTCCTCACCGTCGGCATGGACGTCACCGCGCAGTCCCGCACCGAGGAGGAGCTGGGCACGCTGGCCGCACTCCTGGTCGACCGGCTGCAGCAGAACGGCGCCACCACCGGCCGCCCGGGCCTCGGCGCCGGGAACACCGGCCTCGTCCTCCCGGGCTGAGCCGGCACCCGGCCACCGTCCGGCCCACCGCCACCGTGGCGGGGCGCCTCTCACCCCCGAGGAGAGGCTCCCCGCCACGGTGCTGTCCGCAGTACGTGCACCCCGCACCCCGCAGTACGTACACCCGGCACCCCGCGGCCCGCGGCACGTGCACCCCGCAGTACGTACACCCGGCACCCCGCACCCCGCACCCCGCACCCCGCGGCCCGCGGCACGTGCACCCCGCGGCCCGTGTCGACCGGCGCCGCCCAGTGCCGGGCGGGTGAACCGGCACCGTCGCACACCCGCGCCGGTGCCCGGCGGCCCGGGCCGGTGGTAGGCATGGGCCGCATGGACTGGTTCGCCGCCCCCGAGTACTGGCTGAGCAGGCTGCTCGTGCAACGGCTGCTGGCCGCCGTCTACCTCACCGGCTTCCTCGCCGCCGCCGCCCAGTTCCGGGCCCTGATCGGCACCGACGGCATGCTCCCCGTCCCCCGCTTCACCGCCCGGGTGTCGTTCCGCCAGGCGCCCGGCCTCTTCCACCTCCACTACAGCGACCGCTACTTCGCCGCCGTCGCGTGGACCGGCGCCGCGACCTCCGGCGCCCTGGTCGCCGGGCTCGGCGACGCCGTCCCGCTCTGGGCGTCGGTGCTCCTCTGGGCGCTCCTCTGGGTGCTCTACCTCTCGATCGTCAACGTGGGGCAGACCTGGTACTCCTTCGGCTGGGAGTCCCTGCTGCTGGAGGCCGGCTTCCTGGCCGCCTTCCTCGGCAACGAGGACACCGCGCCGCCCGTCCTGGTGCTCTGGCTGATGCGCTGGCTGGTCTTCCGGGTCGAGTTCGGCGCCGGACTGATCAAACTGCGCGGGGACAGCTGCTGGCGCGACCTGACCTGCCTGCGCTACCACCACGAGACCCAGCCCATGCCCGGCCCGCTCAGCTGGTTCTTCCACCACCTGCCCGCCCCGCTGCACCGGGTCGAGGCGGCAGCCAACCACGTCACCCAACTCCTCGTCCCGGTCGGTCTCCTCCTCCCCCAGCCGGCCGCCACCTACGCGGCCTGCGTGATCGTGGCCACCCAGCTCTGGCTGGTCGCCTCCGGCAACTTCGCCTGGCTCAACTGGCTCACCATCACGCTCGCCCTCGCCGCCGTCGACCCCGCCCGGCTCGGCCTGCCCGTCCACCCCCACGCGTACGGCGGCACGCCCGGCTGGTTCGAGGGCGTCGTGATCGCGCTGACCCTCGCCGTCGCCGTCCTCAGCTACTGGCCGGTACGGAACCTGGTCTCGCGCCGGCAGGTCATGAACCGCTCCTTCAACCGCCTCCACCTCGTCAACACCTACGGCGCCTTCGGCAGCGTCAACCGCATCCGTCAGGAGGTCGTCGTCGAAGGCACCGACGAGCCGGCCGTCACCCCGTACACCGTCTGGCGCGAGTACGCCTTCAAGGGAAAACCCGGCGACGTGCGCCGCCTCCCGCGCCAGTACGCCCCCTACCACCTGCGCCTGGACTGGCTGATGTGGTTCGCCGGCATCTCACCCGCCTACGCCCGGCCCTGGTTCCTGCCCTTCGTCGCCCGGCTGCTCGCCAACGACCCGGACACCCTGCGGCTGCTGCGCCACAACCCCTTTCCCGACGCCCCGCCGACCCACGTCCGGGCGACCCTCCACCTCTACCGGTTCACCGATTGGCGCGAACTGCGCGAAACCGGAGCCTGGTGGCACCGGACCGCGCTCCACGAGTACCTCGCGCCGGTCAGCCTCGACACCCTCACCCGATCCGGCTACCGGCCACCGCTCGGCCGGCGCACCCGCACCGTGCCGATGAACGGGCTGCGCCGACGGCCCGGTCACCCGCCCGGCCCCGCGCCGCACCACCCGCCCGGTCACCCGCCCGGCCCCGCGCCGCACCACCCGCCCGGCCCTCCCGAGTAGCGGCCAGGCGAGCGGTGTGGCACGCCACACCGGCCCGGAGGGCGGTGGGTGCGTGCAAGGCTCGAACGGGCACCCGTATTCTTGGCCTCCACAACCGGCAGGCCGACCGCGCGCCCCAGCCCCACCCGCCGGGGCAACCGTGCGCACCAGGTCCGCCGTCCCCCTCGCCGCCCGCCCCGCCGCAGTCGCCCAGAACCGGACCTCACATGACAGTGCTTCACTCGCGCAACGCCGACGCGGCCGACGCCGCCGATGCCAAGGCCGCCGACGCCGCCACGGCCGACGCCGACGCCAACGACGCCAAGGACGCCAAGGACCTGGAGCCGACCCGCAGCCAGGCGGCGGACACCGACCTCCGCGACGAACTCGGCCGCTACGCCGAACTCGGTGCCTTCACCCTCACCGCCGAGACCCACGCCTGGTACGCGGCCGTCGACACCGTCGCCACCCCCGAGGACGCCCGCGCCGCCTCCACCGTCCTCGCCGAACTGCGCGGCCGCGACCTCCAGCAGACCTGGGAGGCCGTCACCACCCTCGCCGCCGACGCCAAGCTCGACGAGCCCGGCACCATCGCGGTCGCCGCCCTGTTCGCCGAGACGCTCCAGCGCGTCCACCAGACCTCCGCCACCCTGACCGGCGCCGCGTACGACGCCGACCTCGACGCGCTCGTCGCCGCCACCGCGGACCGCGCCTGGCGCCGCGAGCGCGGTGTGAAGCTCTCCTTCCTCAAGGTGCGGGCACTGCGCAAGCAGGCCGCCGCGCTCGCCGCCGGCGGCCGCAAGGTCCGCCCCGAGGAGCTGCACGAGGCGCTCGCCTCCGCCGAGATCGAGCGCCGCGCCTGGGCCGTCCTCGCCCCGACCGGCGCGCTGCCCGTCCCGCCCGCCGACGGCGCCCTGGCCGAGGGCACCGCCGCCGCCTTCGACGCGATCGGCGCCGGCCTGCGCGACCTCGGCCGCCTGCTGCCCGAGCACGACCTCGACGCGCTGCCGGTCGGCGAGCTGATCGACCTGGTCGAGCGCCTCGCCGCCGACGAGGGCACCCTGTACCGCCTCCCCACCATCCGCTCCCTGCGCACCTCCCTGGAGGAGGCCGGCCTCGGCGAGCTGCTCGCCGAGCTCACCGCCGCCCGCGCCGACCGCCGCGCCGCCGAGGCCGCCTTCAGCGCCCGCCAGGCTCTGGCCGGCGGGCAGCGGGACGGGCTGACGGGGCGCGAGGAGACCGCCGAGGCGGTGTCGGAGCCGGCTGCCGAGGCCGAGGCCGAGGCTGACGTTGCGACCGAGGTCGAGGCTGCTGGGCCGGAGGTTGTCGCCGAGGACGTGACCGAGGACGCGACCGAGGTGGACGCCGAGGACGAGACCGACGCCGACGCTGTGGTCGAGGCCGCGGCTGAGGTCGAGGTCGAGGTCGAGGTCGAGGCTGAGCAGCCTACGGCCGAGGAGCCCGACGAGGTCCGGCCCGTCGTGGTCACCCTCCCGGCGCCGTCCCCCGCAGCCGACGACCTGGTCGACGTCACCTCGGTCACGGCGATGGCCGACATCGAGCCGGCTGAGGTCGAGCCGGCCGAGGTCGAGCCCGAGACCGTGGCCGACACCGAGCCGGCCGTGGCCGAGGAGCCCGCGCCCTTGGTCGTCGAGCCCGAGATTGTGGCGCCGGTTGCCGAGACCGAGATCGTGGCTGCGATCGAGCCCGAGGTTGAGGTGGCCGAGGTCGACGCCCCGGCCGAGGCCGTCGAGGCGGAGCCGGTCGAGGCCGAGCCCGTTGCCGCCGAGGTCGAGCCCGTGGTCGAGCAGACCGCGCCCGTGGTCGTGGCGCCGGTCGCCGAGGTGGAGGCCCTCGAGGTCGACGCCCCCGCCGAGGCCGTCGAGGCGGAGCCGACCGAGGCCGAGCCCGTTGCCGCCGAGGTCGAGGCCGACGCGGTGGCCGAAGAGCCCGAGGTCGTAGAGGCCGTAGAGGTCGTGGCCGAGGCCGAGCCGGAGGCCGTCGTGGCCGAGGAGACGACCGATGAGGTCGTGCCGGAGCCCGTCGCCGAGGTTGAGCCCGAGCTGGTCGTCGTGCCGGAGCCCGTCGCCGAGGTTGAGCCCGAGTTGGTCGTCGTGCCGGAGCCCGTCGCCGAGGCTGAGCCCGAGCCGGTCGCCGTTCCCGAGCCCGTCGCCGAGGCTGAGCCCGCCACTGCCGGACAGCCCGAGAAGCCCGACTTCACGCCGGGCCGTCCCGTCACCGCCTACTCCGCCGACGAACTGCTCGCCGTGGTGCGGTGGGTGGACGCCGACGGTGTGGAGCGCAGCGAGGAGGAGTTGCTGCGGGCGGCCATGAAGGAGCTGGGCTTCGCCCGCCTCGGCCCGCGGATCAAGGAGGCGCTGGGCGCCGCCGTCACTGCCGCGCGCGCCTGACGCGGAGCGGCGCCGACCGGTTCGGCGACGACGAAGGGCCCGGTGGGGTGGTGTCGCACCGCCTCCACCGGGCCCTTCGTCATGGCCGTGCCCGTGCTCGCTCAGCCCGCCTTGTTCCAGGGCGCGCTGGACATGAGTGCCTTGACGTTGGCCACGTAGCTCGGGTTGGGGATGGCCAGGCTGCCGGTGGTCGCGCCGGTGGCCGGGTCGGTGACGGTGTTGTAGTGCACGTTGCCCGCGCCCGCGTTGTACGCGGAGATGACCAGGTCGAGCAGCGGCGTCTTGCCGGTGGCCGGGTCGGGGGAGAGGTCGTACTTCCCGCCGAACGAGGAGTCGCCGTAGTAGGCGACCAGCCAGTCGAGCAGCTGGGTGCCGAGCTGGACGTTGCCGGCCAGCGTCTTCGGGTCGGAGGTGGTCCCGAACTTGCTGTTCATCCAGCTCACGGTGGCGGGCATGACCTGCATGGTGCCGATGCCGCCGTCGCAGGCGAGGATGCCGGACTGCCAGCCGCTCTCCTGCCAGGCGATCGCCTTGACCAGACCGACCGGAAGGGCCGGGAGCTTGTCGGTGCCGCCGTTGCCGAGGGTCAGTGTGCGGGGCTGGCCGGCGGCCGAGGTGAGCGCCGCGGCGACGGCCTCCTTGGGCTCGTCGGGCTGCGGCTTGCTCGGCGTGCAGCCGCTCTGCAGCGGCGGGACGTGCGGGGTGGCGGGCGCGGGCGGCGGCGGGGGTGCGACCGGCCCGGGCTTGGCGACCGGCGCGGGCGCGGGCGCCGCCGCGACCGGGGCGGGAGCCGGGGCCGGTGCGGCCCTCGGGGCGGGGTCGGCGGGCTTCTCGGCGGTGGGCTTGGCGGTGCTCGCCGCAGCGCTCGGGCTCGGCTTGGCCGTCTTGCCCGCCGTCGTGCTCGGAGAGGCGGTCGGTGAGGCACTGGCGCTCGGGGTGGCGCTCGCCGTCGCGCTGGGCGACGGCGCGGCCGTCGGCGTCGTGGACGGCGTGGCGTCCGTGGCGGTGGCCGCCGCCGGGGCCGGCGTCCCGCCGGCCGTGTCGTCCGCCTTCTTGGTGCCGCAGCCGGTCAGCAGCGCCGTCGACACGGCCGCCGCCGACACCAGTACCAGCGCCTGCCGTGAAGCACGCACCTTCATGTCGTTCCGCCCCCCTGTGTCGCCGGCCGACCCGGCGAGAGGCGACATCCTACGATGATCGGATCGGTGCGCCGCCCGCCGGGGCCCGGGCACCGGTCCGGTACGAATCTCACGCGCTGGGGGCACCGGCGCCCAGACATGGCCGGCCCGTCCGCCGGTTCGGCCGGCTGCACCGTGACGGAGTCGCGGCGTTGGGCTGTTCGGCCGGGGTGTCGTGCGTCCGGCGACGTCCGTGCCGAGCGTGGTGTGCCCAGGGGGCCCCGACGCAACAGCCCCAGGAAGGACGGCGTCCCATGGCACGCATCACCCGGGAACGAACCGAGACGTTCACGGTCGAGACCTACCGGCTCCACCTGGAGGGCGGCGAGCGGCAGGCACTGCGTTCCGCCCCCGGCGACTACGTGCGGAAGCTGTTGGAGGCGGAGGGGCACACGGTGAACGCCGTTCTGGTGGATGCGAACCTGCTCGACGGAGAGGGGCCGTGCGAGGACACCGAACTCGTCCGCGTCCTCGAAGGGCTGATGGCGTCCAACTGGGTCATCCGGTGCGTCCCGCTCATGTGAGCCGTTCCCCCACGAGCCGGCCGCTGCCCGGCGCCGCCCCACTGCTCGCTCCGGGGCGGTGCCGCGGCCTCAGCAGGGTCGCAGAGCCCGCGCCAGCTGGGCCGCCAGCACCTCCGGCGCCTCCGCCAAGGAGGGTCCGTACCAGGTCAGATGGCGCCCGCTGACCAGCGCCGCCGGGACGCCGGGGAACGCCTCCGGGCCGTCGTCCGCCGTGAAGCGGTACGGCTCGTCCGGGAGGACCACCAAGTCGGGTTCAGCGGCGAGGAGTTCGGGCAGCGGAACCGCGGGGTACCGTTCCGGGTGGCCGGCGTGGAGCAGGTGGACGCCGAGGCGGCCGAGCAGGTCGCCGGCGAAGGTGTCGCGCCCGAGCACCATCCAGGGGCGGCGCCAGATCGGCACGACGGCGCGGAGGGGGCTCGACAGCGGATGGACACCGGCCCACGAGGTCCGGGCGGCCTGCGGGGACCACGCGGCCTCGGCGGCGTCGAGCCACGCGGGCCGCGGCAGGCCGCAGCCGACCGTCAGGAGACGGTCCAGCGAGGCGAACGCCTGCTCCAGCGTGCGGATGTCGGTGACCCAGACGGCCAGCCCGGCGGCCCGCAGCGCATCGAGGTCCGGCTGGCGGTTCTCCTCGTCATTGGCGAGGACCAGGTCCGGGGCGAGCGCGACGACCCGGCCGACGTCGGGGTTCTTGGTGCCGCCGACGCGCTCCACCGCCAGGCCGGCGGGGTGGCTGCACCAGTCGGTGGCACCGACCAGCAGTCCGGGCGCGGAGACGGCGACGGCCTCGGTCAGCGAGGGGACCAGCGACACCACCCGCCGCACCGGTCCGGCCCCGAGCGCCACCGGCAGCCCGAGGTCGTCCGACGGCTCTGCAGGGAAACCGGAGAGGGAGGCCATACGGCCACCCTAGGCCCTCTCCGGCCGGTCTCGCCGGGCGCGCGATCCACCGGACCGGACCTCGGCCGGACGCCGGCCGTACGGCGCCGGAAAGTCCCGGGAACCGGGCGGGGTTGGTGGCCGACTACCTGGTCCGGGTTCGTAGGACGGGCCCGAGCACGACCATTGACCAGGAGAGTTGTCATGCGCCCTCGCGTGTTCTGCGGTATCGCGGCCGCTGTTGCCCTGTTCGCCACGGCCTGTGGGAGCGGCGGTGGAGGGAGCACGGACAGCAGCAGCGGTGGCGGCGGTGGCGGGCAGGCCACCGCCGCCGGTGCGTTCCCGGTGAAGGTCGCCGACTGCGCCGGCAAGGAGACCACCGTCAAGCAGGCACCGAAGAAGATCGTCACCAGCAACGCCGCCGGCCTGGAGATGATGCTCCAGCTCGGCGCCGGGGACCGGGTGATCGGCACCGGATTCCCGCCCGGCAAGGGCAGCCTGCCGGGGCCGATCGCCGAACAGGGCGCCAGGGTACCGGTGCTGGGCGAGATGGGGATTGCCAAGGAGAAGCTGCTCGGCTCCGGCGCCGACCTCTACGTCGACGCCTTCGGGGCGATGCCGATGATGGGCGGCGCGGGCGCGGGCCCGAGCGAGGAGGAGTTCACCGCCGCGGGCATCCAGCACGTCTTCCTCCTCTCCACCGCCTGTTCCGGCACCCCCAAGGCCGCCAAGGGGCCGCGTACCGACCTCGGCGAGGTGGAGAACGACATCCGCCGGCTCGGCGCGGTCACCGGCACGGGCGCCCGCGCCGAGGAGCTCGTCGCCGGGATGGAGAAGAAGGTCGGCGAGGTGCGCACCGCCACCGCCGGCGTCCCCGCCGACCAGCGGCCGGGCTACTTCTTCTTCGACTTCGACGCCGGTACCAAGCAGCCGGTCGCCGTCTGCGGCCGCCAGGTCGCCAACGCGGTGATCACCCTGGCCGGCGCGCGCAACGTGTTCGCCGACTGCGACGCCGACTTCAAGCCCGTCTCCTGGGAGGACGTCGTGGCCAAGGACCCGGACTGGATCCAGCTCGCCGTCCGCACCCGCGGCACCGAGGAGGAGAACCGCAAGGCCTTCGACGACGCCGAGGCGTTCCTGAAGAGCTTCCCCGCCACCCAGGGCCTGAAGGCCGTCAAGGGCGGGAAGTTCCTGCGGATCGGCTCCGAGGTCACCACCATCGCCGGGGTCCGCAACGCCGACACCGTCCGGCAGATCGCCGCCACCGTCCACCCGGACCTCGTCAAGAACGGCCAGTAGACCGTGGCATCGGCCACCACCACCGCCGCCGGGCGGACCCGCACGCGCACCCTGCGTGCCGGGCCGCTCGCGGCCGTGCTCACCCTCGCCCTGGTCGCCGCGCTCACCGCCGCCGTCTCGCTCGGATCGGTGGACATCCCGCCCGGCGAAGTCTGGTCGGTGGTCGCCCACCGCCTGACCGGCAGCGCACCCGAGCCCGGCACCCGGGACCTCATCGTCTGGCAACTGCGCGTCCCGCGCGCCCTGCTTGCGGCGATGGTCGGGGCCGGGCTCGGCCTCGTCGGCACCGCCGTCCAGGCACTCGTCCGCAACCCGCTCGCCGACCCCTATCTGCTCGGGATCTCCTCCGGCGCCTCGCTCGGCGCCGTCGCCGTGATCGTCCTCGGCAGCGGGCTCGGCCTCGAAATGGCCTTCGGCAGCGCCGTCGGCCTGACCATCTCGCTGGCCGCCTTCCTCGGCGCGCTCGCCGCCTTCTCCCTGGTCTGGCTGCTGGCCCGGCGCGGTGGCGGCTTCTCCCCGCTGCGCCTGGTGCTCGCCGGCATCGGCATCGGCCAGTTCCTCACCGGCTTCACCAGCTACCTCGTCCTGCAGACCGGCGACGAACAGCAGACCAGGGGCGTGCTGTTCTGGCTGATGGGCAGCCTCGGAGGCGCCGTCTGGAGCCAACTCGCCGTCCCCGCCCTTGCCGTGGCCCTCGGGCTGGGCCTGCTCCAGGCCCGCGCCCGGGGGCTCAACGCGCTCCTGATGGGCGACGAGACGGCGGCCGGGCTCGGCGTCGACGTCACCCGGCTGCGCCGCGAGATCTTCGTCGTCACCAGCGTGCTGACCGGCGTCCTGGTCGCCGTCTCCGGCGCGATCGGCTTCGTCGGCCTCATGGTGCCCCACGTCTGCCGGCTGCTGGCCGGCGGCGACCACCGCCGGCTGCTGCCGCTCTCCGCCCTGACCGGGGCGGTGCTGCTGGTGGTGGTCGACACCATCGCCCGCACCGCGCTGGACACCCAGGAACTGCCGATCGGCGTGGTCACCGCCCTGCTCGGCGCGCCCACCCTGCTCTACCTGCTGGACCGACGACTGGAGCGGAATTGAGGATCGCGGTCGAGGATCTGAGCGTCACCCTGTCCGGGCGGACGGTGGTGGCCGGCGTCCACCTGGTCGCCAAGGAGGGGGAGATCGCCGGGCTGGTCGGGCCGAACGGCAGCGGCAAGTCCAGCCTGCTGCGCACCGTCTACCGGCACCTGAAGCCGAGCGCCGGCCGGGTCCTGCTGGCCGGCCGGGAGCTGGCCGGGCTGAGCCCGGCGCAGTCCGCCCGGCACATCGCCGCACTGCCCCAGGAGCGGGGCGGGGACTTCGAGCTGACCGTCCGTGAAGTGGTGGCGATGGGCCGCACCCCGTACAAGCGGGCGTTCGCGGCGGACGACGCCGAGGACCACCGGATCGTCGCCGGCGCGCTGGAGCGGGTGGGCATGACGGACGCGGGCGGGCGGCGGTTCGCCGAGCTCTCCGGCGGCGAGCGCCAACGCGTCCTGCTGGCCAGGGCGTTGGCCCAGCAACCGGACGTCCTGGTGTTGGACGAACCGACCAACCACCTGGACGTCCGGCACCAGGTCGAACTCCTCGCGTTGCTACGGGAGCAGCGCCGCACCACGTTGGTGGCGTTGCACGACCTCAACGCGGCGGCCTCGGTCTGCGACCGGCTGCACGTGCTGCACCGCGGCACCCTGGTGGCGTCCGGGGCGCCGCGGGACGTCCTGACCGCCGAACTGCTCGCCGAGGTGTTCGGCGTGCGGGCGGCGGTGGTCGAACATCCGCTCACCGGTGACCCGTTGATCGCGTTCGACCACCGCACGCCCGCGTCCTCGGCCGAGGTGATGCAGCGTCAGGAGGTTTCGTAGTGGCTGGGGCGGCCGTTGCGCTCGACCAGGCGGCCGACCTTCGCGGCGTCCTCGCTGCGCAGCAGCTCCCAGCCGCCGTCGGCCCGGTGGAGCACCGAGGAGTGCCACGGCGTCATCCACGCGTCGGCGGCCTCCAGCAGCCGGATGCCGAACTTCAGCACGCCCGCCTTCTGCGGGTGGATGGAGAGCCGGAAGGAGCGCGGGTGCTGCTCGGCGATGAGGTCGCCCCAGGCCCGGCTGCGCTGGATGACGCCGTAGGCGCGCCGGCGGCATTCGCGCTGGAGGGCGGACTTGCTGCCCTCGAAGCCGAACGTGTCCTCGGTGAGGAAGCGGGTGATGCCGCGGTAGAGCTTCAGCGTCTCCTCGTCGGTCATCACCTGCTCGCGCAGCTCCTCCTTGGTGGGTGCGTACCGGGCGTGCACCCGGGCGCGCTTCTCGTCGAAGGGCAGGTCGCCGAGGACGGCGCGCAGGTCGAAGGTGGCGAGGTGGCTCAGGCCCTCGCGTTCGATCATGGCGGTCAGCTCGTCGGAGTACTGGTCGATGTGGTCGTCGGGGACGTGGATCAGGTCGCCGAAGATGTGGCCGTCGGAGCAGATCAGGATCTGCGCGCCGGGCTGGTAGAGCTTGCCGATCTCCTCGCAGAGACCGTTGAGGAAGGTGAGCGAGAGGCGCTCGCCCTCGTCGGGCAGGTGGCCGAGCACCTTGGCGAGGTTGGGCGACTTGCACGGGAAGCCGGGCAGGGTGAACAGGATCGGGTCGCCGCTGGAGAGGAAGTCCGCCAGCTGCTCCAGCTGGATCGGGAAGTCGGCGGGCGTGGCGTGGACGCCGGGGTCGGAGGCCCGGCGGTGCGGCAGCAGCAGATCGAGGATCCCGGCGGATATCCGGGCGATCTCCTGCGGGTCCGTGACGGCGCCGGGCGGTGTGGCGCCGGCCGGCGTGACGGTGGCGGACGCGGACGGGGACGGGGACGTGGTCCGGGCGGTGGTGGTCGGGCCGGAAGCGGTCCGGCCGGTGGTGCTCCGGTCGGCCGCGCTCTGGTCGGCCGCGGTCTGGGAATCGGTGGAAACGGTGCCGGCGGGCGGCATGGTGGTCCTCCACGGAACGGTGTACGGGCTTCAGGGCAGGCGTAGCCACGCCCCGGCATCGGTCGCCGGGACGCTGAGGGGGGTGCCGGGGAGTGGTGGGGCCGGTCAGACCCGCTTGTCGTAGGCGACCGGCAGCCTGTTCACCCCCCGGGCGAGGACGGCGGGCACCCAGGCGAGCGAGTCGATCTCCTCGCCGGGCCCGGTGGCGGGCCGCAGCCCGGGCAGCCGGGTGAGCAGAGTGGCGAGGGCGACCTGGAGTTCGACCCGGGCCAGGGCCGCGCCGGGGCAGTAGTGGATGCCGTGGCCGAACGCCAGGTGGGCGTTGGGGGTGCGGTCGAAGTCGAGGACGTCGGCGTCCGGGAACTGCTCGTCGTCGCGGTTGGCCGCGCAGAGCGAGACGATCACGGAGTCGCCGGCCGGAACGGACGTCCCGTGCAGATCGCTGTCCTCGGCGAAGAAGCGCCAGGTGGTGAGCTCGAACGCGGCGTCGTGGCGCAGCAGTTCCTCCACCGCGCGGGTGAGCAGGCCCGGGTCGGCGGCGAGGCCGTCGCGCAGCCGGGCCAGCTGGTCGGGGCGGCGCAGCAGGGTGATCAGCATGGTGGTGATCTGGTTGGTCACCGGCTCCTGGCCGGCCACCAGCAGCTGGAACACCATCGAGTCGAGCTCCTCGCGGCTCAACTCGCCCGCATCGCAAGCGGCGACGAGCCGGCCGAGCAGGTCGGCGTCGGGCCCGGCCGGGTCGTAGTGGGCGCGCTTGTGCGCCACGACGTCGGCGATGTAGGTCTGCAGGCCGCGCAGCCGGCCCTCGTAGGCCGGGCGGCCCGGGTCCAGCGGCCCGACCGGCTGGACGACCTTGCCCCAGTCCCGGTCGAAGCGGACGGCCAACTCCTGTGGCAGGCCGATCGCTTCGGCGAGTACCCGGAACGGGAAGTGCGCCGCGAAGCCGGCCACCAGGTCGGCGCCGCCGGTCTCCGGGAGCTCGTCGACCAGGGAGCCGGCCAGCTCCTCCAGGCGCGGGCGAAGAGCCTCCGCCCGGCGCGGGGTGAAGGCGTCCAGGACCAGCCGGCGCATCCGGGTGTGCTTCGGCGGATCCTGGTGCAGCAGGTGGACCTGGAGCTGTGAGTGCTGCGGCTCCGGCATGATCGACGCGAGCCTGCGCCAACCCTCGTTGCCCAGCTCGTGGTTCTTGCCGAGCCGGGGGTCGTTGAGGGTCTCGTGCGCGGCCTTGTAGCCGGTCACCAGCCAGGCGGTGATCCCGCTCGGGAACTTCACCCGGTGGACCGGGCCGGCCTCGCGCATCCGCCGGTAGAGCGGATAGGGGTCGCTCTTGTACTCCGGCCCGTACAGCGGTATCGGGTCGGGGAGTTCGTCGTATCCGAACGGGCAGCGCGGCGTGTCGTCGGCCGGCCTTCCCGCGGTCGGATCGTGGACGGTGTCGGTCATTGCGTCTGTTCCTCCGGTCGAGGTGTGGTGCGCGCGGGCGGGTCGTCAGGTGCCCGCGCGGTTGGTGCGGTGGCGCAGGGAGAGGAGGGCCACGGCCTGGACGGCGGCCAGCGTGGCGAGGACGAGCCCGGCCCGGACGCCCGCGGTGGCGGAGTCGCCGAACAGCGTGGCGGCGGTGGCGAGGGCGGGTCCGAGGGCGAAGCCGAGGCTGCGGGCCAGTTGGACGGCGGAGCCGGCGGTGGCCAGTTGCTGCGGTTTGGCGGCGGTCATCACCAGGGCCTGGACCGGGCCGCCGTTGAGGCCCATGCCGGTCCCGGCGAGCGCGAGCCGCCACGCGATGTCGAGCGGCGACCAGTCGGTGTCCAGCGGGACGAGCAGCAGCATGCCGAGGGCGGTGACGGTCGCACCCGTCAGGGCGGTCGGCCGGGCGCCCCAGCGGTCGGCGAGTCGTCCGCCGAACCGGCCGGCCAGCACCATGCCGAGCGGGAAGGCCAGCATGGTCAGGGCGGTGGTGGTGGCGCTGATCCCGTCGTCCCGGCGCAGGTGCTGGGCGAGCAGGTAGTGGGTGGCGGCGAACCCGGCGGCCAGTGAGAGCACCGAGCCGTTGACGGCGGCGGTGCCGGACTCCCGCAGCACGGCGGCGACCGGCCGTCCGCCGGGGCGGCGCAGCCAGAGGACGACCAGCGGTGCGGCGGGCAGCGCGAGCAGCAGCCAGACCGGCGCGTCGGGCGCGAGGGTGAGGCCGAGCAGCACGGCGGCCACCGCGGAGCCGATCAGCGCGGCGTCGCCGAGGGAACCCCGGTCGGGCAGCCGCAGCCTGCCGCCGTGCGGCGCGTTGCGGTGGGCGATCACCAGGGCGGCCAGGCAGATCGGCAGCTTGACCAGGAAGATGGCCCGCCAGCCGACGTGGTCGAGCAGCAGGCCGCCGACCACCGGCCCGGTGACGGCGCCGAGCGGGCCGAGCGTGGCGGGCACGCTCATCGCCCGCCCGCGCAGCTCGGGCCGGACGGCCGTGGCGGCCAGCACCGGCATCAGCACGAACAGCACCGCGCCGAACGCGCCCTGCGCCAGTCGTGCGGCGACCAGCCAACTCGCCCACGGTGCCACGGCGGCGAGCACGCTGCAGAGCGCGAAGCAGCTGACCGCCAGCAGCAGGGCGGAGCGGGTGCCGACCTGGTCGAGCCAGCGCCCGGCGGGCAGCAGCAGGGCCACCAGTGGGAGCTGGTAGCCGAGGACGGCCCACTGCGCGGTGGTCGGGGAGACGTGCAGGCCGTCCGCGATGTCGGTGAGGGCCAGGTTGACCACGTTCATGTCGAGCATCGCCACGAACGAGAGCAGTCCCGCGGCCACGACCAGGATCCACCGGTCCTCCGGCTGGGCCTGGTCCTTGGTCAGCCCACCGGTGGCCAGTGGCTGTTGCGCGGACATGGCGCTCCTCCGATTCCCCGTGCCGTTCCGGACACCACCTCGGCGGCGGCGTCCGGTACAGCAGTCGGAGGCAGGAGGGGTCCAGTTCCGAACACTTGAAGGAATTTTCCCGGTTGGCCGGAATACTGCGGTCGTGGCCGATCCGGACCGCGCGGCCGGCCCGGTCGCCGGGAACGACGGCGCTCCGTCCCGGACATCGCCGCGGTCCGGAAATAGCCGCGTCCGGCCCGGGGTTGCAGCCAGGCACCACACGGCGTGACGCCGGCCCGACCCGACCCCCGGCAGGGGTCCGAAAGGACAACCATGAAGATCGGCATCATCGGCGCGGGCAACATCGGCGGCAACCTCACCCGGCGCCTCACCGCACTCGGCCACGAGGTCTCGGTGGCCAACTCACGCGGCCCGCAGACCCTCGGCGCACTCGCCGAGGAGACCGGCGCCACCCCGGTCACCGTCGCCGAGGCGGCCCGCGGCGCGCAGGTCGTGGTGGTCACCGTGCCGCTGAAGAACGTGCCCGACCTCCCGTCCGGGCTGTTCGACGGGGCCGCCGAGGGCTTCGCCGTGATCGACACCGGCAACTACTACCCCAAGCGCGACGGCCGGATCGGGGGCATCGAGGACGACGGCCTGACCGAGAGCCGCTGGACGGAGCAGCACCTCGGCCACCCGGTCGTGAAGGCCTTCAACGGCACCTACGCCCAGGACCTCCTGGACCGGCCCCGTCCCGCGGGGGACCCGGAGCGGATGGCCCTGCCGGTCGCCGGGGACGACGAGGCGGCCAAGCGGATCGTCCGCGCCCTGATCGACGAGCTGGGCTTCGACACCGTCGACACCGGCGGTATCGACGAGTCCTGGCGCCAGCAGCCCGAGACCCCCGTCTACGGCCTCCGGGCCGGGGCGGAGGCGGTGGCCAAGGCCCTGGCGGCCGCCTCGCCGGAGCGGCCGGAGTCGTTCCGGGCGTAGCCGTACGCGGGCCCGCCTGGCCCGCCTGTCGCGCCGGCCGGGGTGCCGGCGGCCTGGGCGGCGGTGCGTCGGCACCGCCACCCGGGCGCGGGCGTGCGTGACGCCGTCAGCAGGCCGCCGCCAGCTCGGCGGCCTGCCCCGGCGGGGGAGCCTCGCCGCGCTCGGCGGCGCGGAGCCGGGCTATCAGCTCCTCGCGGGCCCGGGCCACCCGGGAGCGGACGGTGCCGACCGGGCAGCCGGCCACCTCGGCGGCCTCGGCGTAGCTCAGCCCGACCACCTGGGTGAGCACGAACGCCTCCCGGCGCTGCGCCGGCACCCGGTCGAGCAGGTCCCCGAGCGCGACCCCGTCCTCGAACCCTGCCGCGGGCGGCGTGCCCTGTCGCTCGGCGGCCTCCTGCCAGTCCGGCAGGGCGGCGCACCTCGGCCGGGCGGCGGCCGTGCGGTAGCGGTCGATGACGGTCCGCCGGGCGATGGACAGCAGCCACGTCCGGGCCGAGGAGCGGCCGGCGAACCCGGGCAGGCTGCGCAGGGCGCGCAGGAAGGTCTCCTGGGCGAGGTCGTCGGCCGACTGCACGTCGGTGAGGTGGGCGACGAACCGCCACACGTCCCGCTGGGTGGCCCGGACGAAGGCCTCGACGTCGGCCGCCCGGCCCTCCCGCGCCGACAGGGCCAGCGCGGTCAGCTGGTCGTCATCCACGGCGGCCTCCCGTGCGGCCTCCCGTAGGGAGTCCCGTGCAGGCGTCCGGGGCGGGTGGTGTGCCTGTGGTTCCTGCGGTGCCACCCACCCGGCCGGTCCGATGTGCCGGGTGATGCGGGACGATGGTCGGATGAGATGCGCCCAGTTCCGTACCGCTCTTTCCGCCCGCCTCGACGGTGAGGCGGCCGGTGTGCCGGACCGGCGGGTGGACAAGCACGTCGCCCGGTGCGAGGCCTGCCGGGAGTGGCTGGAGCGGGCGGAACGGCTGCGCGGCGCGGTGCCGGGGGCCGGTACCGGGGGCCCGTCGGCGGACTGGTCGGCGAAGCTCCTCGCGAGGCTCGGCCAGGCGGGCGGCCTCGGCGGGAACGGCATCGGTGCGGACGGGCCCGGTGCGGGTGACCGTCCCCGGTAGGGAGACGACGGGCGGATCGACGAGGACGGTGGCGCCGGACGAGGCCGGTGCGCCGTCGTAGTCAGGCATGGAAGGTCCTGAGGGGAGGGCTGGGGAGCGGCCGCCGCGGGCGGCACGCTCGGCGTCGGTGGGGCCCGGCCGGGTACGCCGCGGCGCCCCGGTGGGGCGGCGGCGGCAGGCGCGGGCCCGGGCCCTGGCGGCGTGGCCGGTCGGCCACGGCACGGCGCAGGGCGACCTGCCCACCGCGCAGCGGACGCCGGGAGCGGCGTCGGGTGTCGGACGGTGGGCGCGTCAGCAGGCGGGGGCGGCGCACGGCGGGCCGCGCCGGACCAGGGCGTGCGAGAGCAGCACCAGCCGCGGCGGGCGGACCCGGTGGGCGGCGGGTCCGGGCGGGGCCGGCGGCCGGAAGCCGGTCGGCCGGCACCACAGGGCGAGCAGCGGCGCGAGCAGCGCACCCGCCAGGACGGCGCCCAGCGCGCCGAGCAGCTCGAACAGCCGGGCCAGCGCCGTCTCTCCGCGCCAGAGCAGCAGCGCGCAGGCGAGCGCGGCGAGCACATGGGCGGCGATCATCCCGACGGACATGCCGTGCGCCGCCATGTCGTGGCCGGACATCCCCGAGCCGCCGGACACCCCGGGCATCCCCGGCATGTCCGAGCCGCCCGGCATCCCGGGCATGCCGGCCATCCCCGCCATGCTCTGGTCGGCCGTCCCGGCGGACGCCGCCCCGCCGTGTGCGCCCAGGTGGTGCGCCCCGGCCGGCGGCCGGAGGTCCCCGGGGGGCGGGACGTCGGGGTCGATCCCGGCCATCCGGGCCAGGTCGGCCGGCGAGATCCCGGCCGGCGCCCGTTCCGGGTTGCAGAGCAGCAGGCCCGCCCAGTCCGTCGAGCCGAGCCGCGCCAGCCCGCTGCCGGACGCGAGGGCCCCGGCCTGTTCGAAGGTCAGGTGCAGCGCGGTCTGCGCCGCCACCATCCAGACGCTGATCGGCCCCAGCCCGCGGCGGCCGCCGGCGAGCAGCCAGGTGAACCCGAGGGTGACCGCGAACGCGCCCGCGAGCACCGGCGCGGAGACCCCGGAGCCGGCCATGGCGACGTGCGCCGTGGCGGCCAGCGCCACGCAGAGCGCAGCGAAGACCACGGCGCGCAGCGAGCGGATCCGGTCGGTCATCACGATGACACTCATCGTCGCACCCGCCTCGCCCGGCCCGTACCGCCCCCTCGGGTATTGGCCGGTTCCGCCCCGTGAGAGCATGCCCGGCCGGGCCGCCCTCCCGCCGGACCGCGCCGGCCGCCGCCGCGGTGCCGGCCCGTCAGCCGCCCTGCCCGCCCCGGCCCGGTGCCGCGCCCGCCCCGGCCCGGTGCCGCTCGCCGCCCCGTGCGGTAGAGGCGGTTCGTACGGTTGCCGGGGTGCGGCTTGTCCGTTCCGGCGCGGGACCGCCGTCCGCGCCCGCCCGTACCGTTCGGGCACCGCGCGGCGCAGCGCCGGCGGTCGGACGACCGGCCCGGGGCCGGTGAGGACGGAGAGGCGGGCCGGCCGGTGCACTGGCTGATTCACGACTATCGCGAGGACGACCTCGCGGCGGTGGTCCACTTGATCGACACCACGGCCGGGCTCGGCCAGGAGTCGGTGTTCTCCCTCGCGGAGTGCATCGGCGCGCTGACCTCCCGCCAGCCCGCCGTGGTCGCCGTCCACCAGGGCGAGCCGATCGGTGCCGCGCTCGCCACCGTGGCGGGCGAGCGCGCCTGGGTGATGCGGATCGCGATCGCCCCCGCCTGGCGCGGCCGCGGCCTGGCCAGCGCGCTGCTGCGCGAGCTGGAGCGCCGGCTGGTGGCCTGCCGGGTGCGCCGCATCGCGTACGTCCTGCCGGAGGAGGAGCTGCTCGGCGAGGGCCTGCACAACGCCGGCTACACCCGGCGCCCCGCGGCCGCCTACTTCGAGAAGGACGAGCCGCCGGCCGGCGCGGCCAGCGGGCTGCTGGACGAGCTGGGCGGCCGGCTGCTGCCCGGCGACCTCTGGGCCAGGGTGGCCGGCATGGAGACGGAGAAGAACCTGATCGAGCGCCGGGTGGTGCTGCCGCTCGCCGAACCGGAGCGGGCGGCCCGGCACGGTGTGCGGCCGCCGCGGGCGATCGCCCTGTTCGGGCCGCCCGGGACCGGCAAGACCACCTTCGCCCGGGCGATCGCCTCGCGGCTCGGCTGGCCGTTCGTCGAGCTGCTGCCGTCCCGGCTGGCCGACGAGGGCAACCTGGCGGCCGCGCTGCGCGACGCCTTCGCCCGGATCGGCCGGCTGGAGCGGGCGCTGGTCTTCATCGACGAGGTGGAGGAGATCGCCCCGGTCCGCACCGAGGGCGCGCAGGGCGGCATGCACGGCGTCACCAACGAGCTGCTCAAGCTCATCCCCGGCTTCCGCGAGGGTGAGGAGCGGCTGCTGGTCTGTGCCACCAACTCGATCCGCTCGCTGGACCCGGCCTTCCTCCGCCCCGGCCGCTTCGACTACCTGATCCCGATCGGCACCCCCGACGCGGCCGCCCGCGCAGCGATCTGGTCCCGGTACGCGGCGGGCCGGGCGGACGTGGACCTCGACGCGCTGGTCGGCGCGAGCGAGCTGTTCACCCCGGCCGACATCGAGCACGCCGCGCGGGTGGCCGCCCAGGCCGCCTTCGAGCGGGACCTCATCACGCCGGACGGCGTTGCCGACGGCATCGAGGGAGCGGGCACCGCCGACTACCTGGCGGCGATCGCCCAGGCCCGGCCGACCGTCACCCCGCCGATGACCGAGGAGTTCGGCGCGGACATCACCTCCCACGCCCGGGTGTGACGGCCGTTCCCGGAACCAGGCCGCTCCCGAAAGCCGACGGTCCGCGGACCCCGGCCGTTCCGCACGCCGGCGGACCCGCGGGCCAGCCCCGGACCCCGGCGGCTTACGGACCCGGGCCGCTCCCGGGCCCGGCCACCTCTCAAGCGTGGCGACCCGACCCCCGAAAAGCCGGTAATCATACGGTAATTGCGGTTTGACACCGTCCCTGTCGGTGCTGACTAAATGTGGGCCTCACCAGCACACGGACTTCCGGAGCCTTCCCGGTGGGCACCGACAGGACAGGAGGCCCGGCATGGGCACAGCGACCGCACCCGAAACCCCCGCGGCCGACCTCGCCGACCCCCGTTTCTGGCGGCTCTCCGCCCCCGACCGTGCCGCCGCCTTCGCCGAACTGCGCCGCCTCCCCGGCCCGGTCTACTTCGGCGAGCGGGCGGCCGGCCGGTCCGGCGGCCGGGGCTTCCACGCGCTCGTCCGGCACGCCGACGTCGTCGAGGCCAGCCGCACCCCCGCCGTCTTCCTCAGCGGTCCCGGCGTCACCACCCCCGAACCCGCCCGCTGGGTCCGGCTGCTCTTCGGCGACTCGATGGTCAACCTGGACGACCCCCGCCACGCCCAGCTGCGCCGGATCGTCTCCCGAGCCTTCACCCCGCGCCTGATCGCCAAGGTCGAGGACGACATCCGCGAGGTGGCCGCCCGCCTGGTCGACCGGGTGGAGCGCGACCGGCCCGAGGACTTCGTCGCCGCGGTCGCCGCCGAACTCCCCTTCCGGGTGATCTGCAACATGATGGGCATCCCCGAGGAGCCCCGCCGCGCCATCCTCGACCAGGTCAACCACGCCTCCGAGCACACCGGCGTGGCCCGCCCGCTGCGCAGCCGGATCCGGATGCCCGGGCGCGGGCTGCGCGCGCTCGCCCGGATGCAGGGCATGGTCGCCGACCTCGGCCGCGAACGCCGCCGCCGCCCCACGGACGACCTCATCTCCGCCCTGGTCACCGCCGATGTCGACGGCCGCCGGCTGACCGGGCGCGAGCTCGGCGCCTTCTTCTCCCTGCTGCTGGTGGCCGGCGTCGAGACCACCCGCAACGCGCTCGCCCACGGCCTGCACCTGCTCACCGCCCACCCCCGGCAGCGCGCCCTGCTGCTCGGCGACCCCGACCGCCACCTCGGCGGCGCGGTGGACGAGATCGTCCGCCACGCCACCCCGATCATCCAGTTCCGCCGCACCCTGGCCGTCGACCACCGCCTCGGCGGCCCCGACGGGACCCTGCTGCGCGCGGGGGAGAAGGCGGTGCTCTTCTTCGGCTCCGCCAACCGCGACGAGGCCGTGTTCACCGACCCGGACGCCTTCGACATCACCCGCTCCCCCAACCCCCACCTCGGCTTCGGTGGCGGCGGCCCGCACTACTGCCTGGGCGCGTACCTGGCCCGGCAGGAGATGAAGGTGCTCTTCCGTGAACTGTTCACCCGCCTGCCCGAGGCCCGTTCGGTCGGCGAGCCGGAGCTGATCCCGTCCAACTTCGACAACCGGGTGCGCGCACTGCGGTTCGCGTTCTAGGGGCGCGCCCCACCGCTATCCGGCCGGCTCCCAGACCGCGTTGTCGTGCGCGAACAGCACCCGGCTCGGCGCGAACCGCGCGAGCCGGTCGACCCAGGCCCGGTAGCCGGGCAGCGGCGGCGCGACGCCCTCGGCGGCCGCCTGCCGGGCCAGCACCGCCGAGCCGTACTCGGAGGCGAAGTCGTACGCCTGGCCGGCCAGCACCACCGGGCCGCCGTCCGGCCGCTCCACCACCAGCGACTGGTGACCGGCGGTGTGCCCGGGGGTCGGCACCACCCGTACGCCCGGCCAGACCTCCGCCTCGCCGTCCAGCTCGCGGTAGGCCACGCCCGGGAAGTCCACCAGCGCGTCGAAGGTGTAGTCGCCGCGCCGGGCCGTCGCCAGCTCCACCGCCTGCACCAGCACCGGCGTACCGGCCAGCAGCGGGTTGCCGCCGCAGTGGTCGAAGTGGAGGTGGCAGTTGACGACGAGGTCGATGTCGGCGGGCGCGACCCCGGCCGCCGCGAGCGCCGCAGGCAGCGGCCGCCGGACCGGCCGGTAGTGGGCCTCGGTCTCCGGGTCGGCGGTCTGCGGATCGCCGCCGCCCACCCCGGTGTCGAAGAGCAGCAGCCCCTCCGGCCGCCGCACCAGGTAGGCGAACACCGGCTCGACGCGCGGCTCGGGGCCGCCCGCGGTGGGCCCGCCCGCGTTCGGGCCGCCCGTCTCGGACGCGGGACGGACGAAGTAGCCGAGGTCGAGACGGCGGATCGTGCTCTGCATGGCGTGGCCCCCTGGAAACGGTCCGGGAGCTGCGGTCGGCCCCCCGCCGTTCGCACCCTACCCGCCGGTCGGGATGCCCCGGTCGGCCTTCACCTGCTTCATCGTCAGATGCGAGTTCACCTGGGCGATCCCGGGCAGCCCCGAGAGCACGTCGGTGATGAACCGCTCGTACGCCGTGATGTCCGCCACCGCGATCCGCAGCAGGTAGTCCGGCTCGCCGAACAGCCGGTGCGCCTCCACCACCTCCGGCAGCTCCGCCACCCGGCGCTCGAACTCCGCCACCGTGGCCCGGTCCTCGTGCCGCATGGTGATCGTCACGAAGGGCTGGAAACCACGTCCCACCGCCGCGCCGTCCAGCAGCGCCCGGTAGCCGCGGATCACGCCGTCCTGCTCCAGCTGCCGCACCCGGCGCAGGCACGGGGAGGGGGTGAGGTCCACCCGCGCGGCCAGCTCGGCGTTGGTGAGCCGGCCGTCCTGCTGGAGCTCGTGGAGGATTCTGCGGTCGATGCGGTCCATGGCGCAATATTCTGCCAAAGAGTGGCCCTGACCAGCGCGAAGTGGCCATCGCGTGCCGCCCCATTCCGGCTACCTTCGGTAACCGGAACGCCCGCGACGAACACGACAGGTCAGCACCATGGACACCCACGCCCTCCTCCTCTTCCTGGGGGTCGACCTGCTGCTGGTCTGCACCCCCGGCCCCGACTGGCTCTACATCGCCGCCCGCGGCCTCGGCCAGGGCCGCCGCGCCGCGTTCACCGCCGTCACCGGCGTCTGCGCCGGTTACGCCGTGCACACCCTGCTCTCCAGCGCCGGCCTCGCCGCCGCCCTGCGCGCCGTCCCCGCCGTCCTGCCCGTCCTGCGCCTCACCGGGGCCGCGTACCTGGTCCTCCTCGCCGCCACCATGCTGCTCGCGCTGCGCCGGGGCGGCTCGGCCGTCCTCGCCGAGTCCCGCCCGCAGCCCACCGCCACCGTGCTGCGCCAGAGCATGCTCACCGCCCTGCTCAACCCCAAGGGGCTGCTGCTCTACCTCTCCCTGGTGCCGCAGTTCGTCGACCCCGCCGCCGCCCTGCCGGTCGGCGGCCAGGTGCTCGCCCTCGGCTCGCTCAACGTGCTGGCCTGCGCCGTCGTGTACGGCCTGGTCGCCCATGCCAGCGGACGTCTCGGCGGCCGGTTCGGCTCCACCCCGCAGGCCGCCCGCCGGATGACCGTCGTCTCCGCGGTGCTGCTGATGCTGGTGGCGGGCGTCACTGCGAGCGCCTGAGAACGGGAGCAGAATGCGGGCATGACAGAGCGTCCGATGCCCCCGGTCGACCAGCCCGCCCCCCACGACGCGCCGACCGCGCACGCGTGGGACGCCCTCGGCGGGTCGGCCGGGCTGCTGGAGCGGGTCTCCTTCCACGGCCCCGACCGCGTCCTGCCCGCCCGGCTCCCCGTCCGCCGGCTGGCCCGGGCCACCGTCGCCGCCTGTTCGCTGGCCGCCGCCGAGCTGTCCGCCCTGCGGGCCGGCGGAGCCGTCCCGGAGGTGAGGGTCGACCAGGGAGCCGTCGCCACCGCCTTCGTCAGCGAGCGCCATCTCCAGATCGACGGCCGCACCCCGGTCAGCTTCGCGCCGCTCTCCGGCTTCTGGCAGGCCGCCGACGGCTGGGTCCGCACCCACGCCAACTACCCGCACCACCGCGACCGGCTGCTCGGAGTCCTCGGACTGCCCGCCGACACCGGGCCCGAGCAGCTCGCCGGGACGCTGCGGGAGCACCCGGCCGTCTGGATCCAGGACCGTGCCTACGCGGCGGGGGCGCTCGCCGTCGCCATCGCGCCGCCTGGTGACACCACGCACCCCCTGGTCGAGATCCGGGTGGCCGACGACGCCGCCGCCCGCCCGCTGGCCGCCGCGCCGCTGCCCGCCGCCGGCGTCCGCGTCCTCGACCTCACCCGGGTCATCGCCGGCCCCGTCGCCACCCGCACCCTCGCCCTGCTCGGTGCCGACGTCCTGCGCGTCGACTCGCCCCGGCTGCCCGAGGCCGAGGACGCCCACGCCGACACCGGCTTCGGCAAGCGCTCCACCCGCCTCGACCTCGCCGACCCGGCCGACCGCGCCGCGTTCGAAGAGCTGCTGGCCACCGCCGACGCCGTCGTCACCGGCTACCGCCCCGGCGCCCTGGACGCCTACGGCCTCGCCCCCGACGCCCTGCTCGAACGCCGGCCCGGCCTGATCGTGGCCCAGCTCAACGCCTGGGGCTGGACCGGCCCCTGGGCCGGGCGCCGGGGCTTCGACAGCCTGGTCCAGGCCGGCGTCGGCATCGCGGCCGTGGAGGCGGGTGACGGTGCCGGGGACGGTGCCGGGGCGATCGGTCCCGCCGGGCGCCCCGGCGTCCTGCCCGCGCAGGCCCTCGACCACGGCACCGGCTACCTGATCGCGGCCGGCGTCCTGCGTGCCCTCACCGACCAGCGCACCGGCCGGCCCGGCGGCCGCCACCTGCGCTACTCCCTGGCCGGCACCGCCTCCTGGCTCCAGCACGGCATCACGCTGGCTCCGCCGCTGAACGACCTGCCCTACGAGCCCGAGCGCTGGCTCGCGGAGACCGACTCGCCGTACGGCCGGCTGCGCCACGCCCTCCCCCCGGTCTCCTACACCGGCGCACCCACCGACTGGACCCGCCCGCCCGGGCGCTGGGGGACGGACGCGCCGGCCTGGCGCTGACGAATCCGGTGCGGCGCCGACGGGCGGGCCCGGCGCGGCCGAGGCGGCGGCGGTGCTGATGCCGTCCCAGGTGTCCGGGTGTCGGAGGCATCTGGCAGCATCCCCCACATGCCTGCACACGCTGCCGACTTCACCTGGTTCGAGGACCGCTACCCCGACCTTGCCGAGGCCTACTGCCTGACGCACGTCCAGGGGATCTCCGCCGACGATCTGCTGCGGCGGTTCGACGCCGCCCCGGGCCGTCGGGTCACCGGCCTGGCGGCGGTCGTGGAGGCCTGGGAGGAGTTCGACGACGGCGAGGACGAGCACGCCCCGGACGGCGACGAGGAGCTGATGCTCGTCGCCGTCACCGAAATCGACGGCTGGGCCGTCGCGGTCGAGGTCAACGGCTACCTGGGGTCCCTGTGGGACGTGCTGCCCAGGCTCGCCGAGGGCACCCGCCTGGTCTCGCACTTCCGCAACTGCAACGCGGTGGACAGCTTCCACTGGCAGGAGGGGGCGCTGAACCGGCTGCATTTCGAGCCGCTCTTCCCCACCCAGCGCGACGGCGAGGACGCCGAGGCCCCGGGGGTGGCGGAGCTGCTCGCGCACTGCGGCTTCGACCTCACCGACGCCGACCACGCCGGGCCCAGGCTGCACACCGAGGCGGCGTTCGCGCTCGCCGAGCGGCTGACGGACGTCCGTCTCACTCCGGAGCGCCTGGACACGGCGGGCTTCCTGCTCGGCTACGCCCCGCAGCCGTAAGCGGCCGTCGCGGCCGTGGCGGCCGTTTGCGGGCGCACGCAGACGTGGGTGGCCGGGGTCCCCGGCTCCGGGGTCAGACGCCGGCGGGAATCTGCCTGGCCCGGGAACGGACCTGGAAGGCCGTCACGACCTCGATCAGGCCCAGGATCACCAGCCAGCACCCGGCCAGGACGGTCAGGGCGGTGATCGACCCGACCGGCCAGACCATCAGCAGCACGCCCGCCAGCGTGTTGGCCACGCCGGCGAAGGCCTGCCAGCCGCGGGCGGGCATGGCGTCGTCCGAGATCGCGGCGGCGAGCTGGGTGATGCCCCGGAACAGCCAGCCGATGCCGATCCAGATCGCCAGCAGCAGCAACGACTGCGCCGCGCTGCGGAAGCAGAGCAGGCCGAGCAGCACGCAGATGGCGCCGCTGATGAACGCCAGCACCCGCATGGCGGTACTGGCGTGCGTGCCGAAGGCGGCGACCAGCTGCACGATCCCGATGATCAGCAGGTAGAGGCCGAACAGCACGCCCACCACCAGGAGGGTCTGCTTGGGCCAGACGAAGACGACGATCCCGAGCGCGAGCGAGGCGAGCCCGGCGATCAGCAGCACCTGCCAGGCGGCCTTGGCGAGCAGCGCGAGCGGGCCCTGGACCGGGGAACCGTTGGGGGTGATGATCGGGGAGACCACGGTGGCGTACTCCTGACGGCGGGTGACGGGCGGGGGCCCCACGGGCCCGCAAGGGCATCTGCGGGCCGGTGCGGGCCCGTGACGGGCGGGCGCTCCTCATGATCGTCACGGGAGGGGCCGGCCGCCCGTCGGGTACGCCCGTTCGGGGGACGGCACGGGGCGGGCGGGGGCGGGGGCGGGGCGGGACCCGGGCGTGGGGCCGCGGATCCGGCGGCCCGGGGCGCGAACTGATCTCCCCTCAGCCACCCGGGGGACACCTTCCGCTCACACGCGGTAGATATCATCCGGCGATATGACTTCTGCAGGGTGGGGGACCCTTCCGGTCGAGCCGGTCAGCCAGCACTACATCGTCTGTGGCGGCAACGCGCTCGCCCACCGCCTGATCGTCGAACTCGTCGAACACTACGAGGTCCCGGTGGTGGTGCTGGTCCCGGACCGCACGCGCGAGCACGCGCCGCAGATCGAACAGCTGCCCGGTGTCGCCGCCGTGGTCGAGTACAGCAGCCTCACCGAGGAGGCGCTGCGCGCCGTCCGGGTCGAGACCGCCCGCGGGATCGCCCTGGTCGACGGCAGCGACCAGGAGAACATCCACACCGCGTTGAGCGCCCAGGAGCACAACCCCGACATCCGCATCGTGCTGCGGATGTTCAACCAGCGGCTCGGCGAGAACATCGAACGGCTGCTGAAGAACGGCGCCGCGCTCTCCGGCTCCGCCACCGCCGCGCCCGCGTTCGCGGCGGCCGCCCTCTCCCGCCCCAACTCCGTCCAGGTCGGCGACCGCTTCCTGCACATCGCCTACGACGACGACATCGACTCCGGCCGGATCTGCATCGTCGCCGACCAGATCGACCGGCAGGACCTCACCCGGATCCGGCTGCTGCCCGAGCAGGAGGGCGACTCGGCCCCCTTCGTCCGGCTGGCCTCCGAGTTCGGCGACGACGGACCGGTCCGGCGGGGTGGAGCCGGGGGCGGCCTCGGCGGAGCCGGCGGCGGGGGAGAGGACAGGGGAGAAGGCAGAGGAGAGGGCGGAGGAGAGGGCGGGGGAGTCCCCGCGCAACGGGAGCCCGAGCCCGAGGAGACCGGCGGCGTGGCCGCGCTGCAGGCCCTGCCCAGCGAACCGCCGGTCCGGATCGCCTGGGCGCGCCGGCTGCGCTGGCGGCTGCTCGACACCCTGCGCTACTTCACCAGCGCCCGGCTCCGGCTGGTGCTGATCACCGCGCTCGCCGCGGTGCTGATGGCCTTCGGCCTGCTCTGGTACCTCAACCGGGACTTCGGCTGGTCGCTCTACGTCTCGCTGCTCGACCTGGCCGGCGCGGCCCAGCCCGACCAGCCCGCCGACGCGGCCTCGGGCGCCGGCACCGGCGGCCTCTGGCAGCGGGTCGCCCAGGTGGTGATCACCTTCTGCGGCATCACCTTCGCGCCGGTCGCCACCGCCATCATGGTCGAGGTGCTCGGTTCCGGCCGGCGCGGCCAGCACCGCAACCCCGGCGCCGGCACCCGGGACCACGTCATCGTGGCCGGCCTGGGCAACGTCGGCACCCGCGTCGTCGCCCAACTGCACGGACTGGGCGTGCCGGTGGTGGGGCTGGAACGCGATCCGCAGGCGCGCGGCATCTCGGCGGTCCGCGCGCTCGGCGTGCCGGTGGTCGTCGACGACGGCCCGCTGGCGGAACAGCTGCGCCGGGCCCGGCTCAAGCACAGCCGGGCGGTCGTCGCGGTGAGCGGGGACGACGCCACCAACCTGGAGGCGGCACTGGAGGCGCGTGCGGGGCGGCCGGACGTCAGGGTGGTCGTCCGGCTGTTCGACGACAACTTCGCGAGTCACGTCTACGCCACGCTGGACAACGCGGCCTCCCGCTCGACCTCCTACCTGGCCGCGCCCGCCTTCGCCGCCGCCCTGATGGGGCGGGAGGTGCTGGGCACCCTGTCGGTGTTCCGGCACGTGCTGCTCATCGCCGAACTGCGGGTCGAGGAAGGCAGCGGCCTGATCGGCATGAACCGGCACGACCTGGAGGACCCGGGCGGCGTCCGTGTGGTCGCCGTCCGCCTGGCCCGCAGCCCGCACACCTACCAGTGGAACTACCCCGACCGCACCCGCGCCCTCGTCCCCGGCGACCGGATCGTGGTGGCCGCGACCCGCAGCGGCCTGGCCCGGCTCAACACGGCGTTGGTGAGAGAGGAGTGACGGGCCCGACGTCGACGGGTCACGGCCGGCAAGTCCCGGTGGACGGACGGCGGCTGACGGACTTCAGCATCCGTCAGCCGCCATATCCGTGACGCGTCACCCGCCGGTCGCCGGCCGCCGACGGCCGGCCGCCGTCGCCGAACCGCTGCCGGTCGCCGCCGTTCCGGTCAGCGGTGGGTGAAGGAGGCGGGCCGCTTCTCGGCGAAGGCGGCCATGCCCTCCTTCTGGTCGGCCGTGGCGAACGCGGCGTGGAACAGGCGCCGCTCGAAGCGGACGCCCTCGGCGAGGGTGGTCTCGAAGGCGCGGTTGACGCTCTCCTTCAGCATCATGGCGGCCGGGGCCGACATCTCCGCGACCTTCTCGGCGACGGCCAGCGCCTCGGCCAGGAGCTGGTCGGCCGGGACGATCCGGGAGACCAGGCCGGCCCGCTCGGCCTCCTCGGCCCCCATCATCCGGCCGGTCAGACAGAGCTCCATCGCCTTCGCCTTGCCGACCGCACGGGTCAGCCGCTGCGAGCCGCCGATGCCCGGGATGACACCGAGCTTGATCTCCGGCTGCCCGAACTTCGCGGTGTCCGCGGCGAGCAGGATGTCGCAGAGCATCGCCAGCTCGCAGCCGCCGCCCAGCGCGAAGCCCGCCACCGCCGCCACCACCGGCTTGCGCAGCTCGCCGAGGCGGTCCCACGGGCCCAGCCAGTCGTCCAGGTAGACGTCGGGGAACCGGTTGCCCTGCATCTCCTTGATGTCGGCGCCGGCCGCGAAGGCCTTCTCCGAGCCGGTGATCACCAGGGCGCCGATCTCCGGGTCCCGGTCGAAGGCGGTGGCGGCCGCGACGACCTCGTTCATCAGCCGGGTGTTCAGCGCGTTCAGCGCCTCCGGCCGGTTGAGCGTGATCAGCCCGACCCGGCCCTTGCGCTCGACCAGGATCGTCTCGTAGGTCTCGGTGGTCTCGGTCATCGCCGTTGACTCCCATGTCCGCTGCTCGGCACCGCTCAGGGGGCGCCCTGACCGCCCAACGATCTCCGAAGCACCCCTGCTCGCGCCAGTCTTGCCATGCGAGACGGTCGTCACGGATCGCGCCGCCCGCCACCGTCGGCGACGGGCGGACCCGCACGCGCCGTACGGCTCGGTGGCCCGCACGCCGTAGCGCTCGGCGGCCCGCCGGGCGGTGACCGCCCCCGACGACGCCGCGGTGGGCGAGCGCGGTGGGTCGCAGCGGCGCGGGCGGCGACGGTGACCGACCGCCCCCGGGGGCCCGGCCCCGCCCGATCAGGCCAGGTCCAGCTCGTCGCCCTCACGCGGCGCGAAGTGGCGGGCGACGTCCGCCTCCGACACCCCGGCGAGGTCGGCGGGCGACCAGCGCGGGTTGCGGTCCTTGTCCACCACCTGCGCGCGGATGCCCTCGACCAGGTCGTGCCCGGCCAGGGCCGCACAGGAGATCCGGTACTCCTGGTCCAGCACCGCCTCCAGCGTGGGCAGCGTGCGGGCCCGCCGCAGCGCGGCCAGGGTGACCTTGACGGCCGTCGGCGAGTTCCCGAGCACCTGCTCGGCCGCCTCCTTGGCCTCCGGGAGCCCCGTGTCCAGCAGCCGCGCGACGATCTCCTCGACGGTGTCGGCGGCGTAGCAGGCATCGATCCACTCCCGCTGCGCCGCGAGCGCGGCGGTCGGCGCCGCCTCGGCATGAGCAGTGACGGCGGCGACGGCGGTGGCGACGGACGCGGCCGGGTCCGCTGCGGCGGTCAGCTCCGCGAGCAGCGCGGGGACGGCCGCCGACGGCACGAAGTGGTCCGCGAAGCCGCAGAGCAGCGCGTCCCCGGGCCCCATCGAGGCGGAGGTGAGCCCGAGGTGCGTGCCCAACTCGCCGGGGGCGCGGGCCAGGAGCAGGCTGCCGCCGACATCCGGCACCAGGCCGATCCGGGTCTCCGGCATCGCCACGGTGGAGCGCTCCGTGACGATCCGCACCGCGCCGTGGGCGGAGAGACCGACGCCGCCGCCCATCGTGATGCCGTCCATCACGGCCACGTACGGCTTCGGGTACCGGGCGATCAGGGCGTTCAGCCGGTACTCGTCCCGGAAGAACGCCCGCGACCCGGCCCCGCCCGCCTTGGCGTCCTCGTGGATCGCCCGGATGTCCGCCCCCGCGCAGAGCCCGCGCCCGCCGGCCCCGGTCAGCACCACGACGCGCACGGCGTCGTCCGCCGCCCAGCCCTCCAGCGCCGCGTGGACGGCCGTGATCATGCCGTGCGTCAGCGAGTTGAGCGCCCGCGGCCGGTCGAGCACGATCCGCCCCACGCCGCCGTCCCGGTGGACCTGCACCTCTGCACTCATCGGGCCCGCTCCCGTTCCTCGTCGCCGCGTGTTCGAAGATCCTCGCCGCCCACGGTACAAGGTCCTGTCCGGACAGGGGCCGGGGTGGCGGGCGTGCGAAGGGCGGCACCGGGAGCCCGGCGCCGCCCTTCACCCACCGGCCGTTACGGCACGACCCGGCCGGTCACCTCGCCGAAGCCGACCACCGTGCCGTCGCGGCCGGGGGCGGTGGCGGTGATGGTGACCTCGTCGCCGTTCTCCAGGAAGGTGCGCGTGGTGCCGTCGGGGAGCTTGAGCGGCTCCTCGCCGTTCCAGGTGAGCTCGATCAGCGCACCCCGGGTCTCGGGCCCGGGGCCGCTGACGGTGCCCGAGGCGAAGAGGTCGCCGGTGCGCAGCGAGGCGCCGTTCGCCGTCATGTGGGTGAGCTGCTGCGCCGCCGTCCAGTACATCGAGGCGAACGGCGGGCGCGAGACCGGGTGCCCGTTCAGGCGGATCTCCAGCCCGAGGTCCAGGCCCCAGGGTTCGCCGCCGCGGTCGTCCAGGTAGGGGAGCGGCTCGACGTCCCGGGCCGGCGGGGTGACCCGCGCATGCTCCAGGGCGTCCAGCGGCACGATCCACGGCGAGACCGAGGTGGCGAAGGACTTGCCGAGGAACGGGCCGAGGGGCACGTACTCCCAGGCCTGGATGTCCCGCGCCGACCAGTCGTTGACCAGGCAGACGCCGAACACGTGCTCGCGGAAGTCGTCCAGGGTTACGGGCGTGCCGAGCGTGGACGGGGCGCCGACCACGAAGCCGACCTCGGCCTCGATGTCCAGCCGGCGGGTCGGGCCGAAGGACGGCACCGCGTCGGCGGGCGCCTTGCGCTGCCCGTGCGGGCGGACCACCGGGGTGCCGGAGACCACGACCGTGCCGGCCCGGCCGTGGTAACCGATCGGCAGGTGCTTCCAGTTGGGGGTGAGCGGGTCCGAGCCAGGGCGGAAGATCCGGCCCAGGTTGGTGGCGTGGTGCTCGGAGGCGTAGAAGTCGACGTAGTCGGCGACCTCGAACGGCAGGTGCAGCTCGACCTCGGCCACCGGGACCAGCAGCGGCGAGAGAGCCTCCCGGAACGACTCGTCGGTGAGCCAGTGCGTCAGCGACGCGCGGACCTCCGACCAGACCGAACGGCCCGCACCCAGCAGCGGGTTGAGGGTGTCGGCGTCCAGCAGGGCGGACGGCGCCCCGGCGGCGCGGGCGGCGGCGCCGGCGTCGAGGACGAACTCCCCGATGCGCACGCCGATCCGCCGGCGGCCGGGCCGGTCGGCCGCCGTGAAGACGCCGTACGGCAGGTTGTGCACGCCGAACGGCGAGTCCTGGGCGCTGGCGAGCCAGCTGCGGGGCGTGGTCAACGGTCCTCCTGGGGCGTGGGGCTGGGGCCGGCACCGGGCGACAGCAGGCCGAGGGCGGCCAGGTCGTCCAGGGGCTCGGCGATGCTGCAGGTGCCGAACGCGGTGAACGAGTTCCGGATCACCGTAACCTGACGGTCGGTCAGTGCGCGGACCGCCTTGGCCAGCACCTCGCCCGAGCGCTCCGCCAGTACCTCGGCCGCGGCCCGCCGGTCGGTCTCCAGCGCGGCCAGCAGGACGTTCAGGAAACCGTGGTGCTCGAAGCCGGTGACCGGGTCGGTGTGCCGGACGGCGTTGTGCAGCCCGGCCGTGCACTTGTACGGCAGGCCGCGCTGCGCGCAGCCGGTGAGGAAGCCGGCCAGCTCGTCCTCGTCCGGGAAGGCGCCGGCCACGACCCCGCCGGTGCGGAACTTCGCCCGGTACGGGCTGTCGACCAGCACGTCCAGCACCTCGCCCAGGGCATCACCGCGCAGCAGTTCGCGCGGCAGCTCGACGGCGGCCGGCACGTCCGGTGGCAGCAGCAGGTCGAGGGCGGTCACCGCCTCGTGGGCGTCCCGGGTGGCCAACTCGACGCCGGCGAGTTCGAACGGCGCGGCGGCGGCGAGCGCCGGGCCGAGCTCGGCACTGCCCCCCGGCAGTACGAGCCCGACCCGGAGAGCGTCTCCCGCGCCGGCCGGGGCCGCCGCGGCCAGCTCGCCCAGCCGGCCCGCGCCGCAGAGCAGCGGGCCGACCGCCTCGGCGTACCACGCGGAGCGGTGCGCGCGGTGCGCGGGCAGCGCCTCGGCGAGCGGCAGGTTCCCCGGCGGGAACACCGCCGCGTCGTCGAAGAGGCCCTGGAAGAGCGGGGGGACGGCGCCGTCGGAGCCGGTGGGGGCGCCGCTCATCGCTGCGGCCCCCGGCCCGACCACGTCCAGGCGTAGTTGGAGTCCTCGCTCGCCCGGCCGCCCTCGCCGAGCTCCAGCGGGCGGAAGGTGTCCACCATGACGGCGAGCTCGTCGAAGAACTCCACTCCGATGCTGCGCTCGTACGCACCCGGCTGCGGGCCGTGGGTGTGGCCGCCGGGGTGCAGCGAGATCGAACCCTGGCCGATCCCCGAGCCCTTGCGGGCCGCGTAGTCGCCGCCGCAGTAGAACATGACCTCGTCGCTGTCCACGTTGGAGTGGTAGTACGGGACGGGGATCGACAGCGGGTGGTAGTCCACCTTGCGGGGCACGAAGTTGCAGATCACGAAGCCGTTGCCCTCGAACACCTGGTGCGCGGGCGGCGGTTGGTGGATCCGGCCGGTGATCGGCTCGTAGTCCCGGATGTTGAGCACGTACGGGTAGAGGCAGCCGTCCCAGCCGACCACGTCGAACGGGTGGTGCGGCACGGTGTACCGGGTGCCCGAAACGCCGTTCGCCCCCCGGTGCTTGACCAGCACGTCCACGTCCGTGCCCTCGACCAGCAGCGGGCCGGACGGGCCGCGGAGGTCCCGCTCGCAGTACGGGGCGTGCTCCAGCAGCTGGCCGTACTTGGAGAGGAAGCGCTTCACCGGGGTGATGTGGCTGTTCGCCTCGATGCAGTACGCGCGCAGCGGCTCGTCGCCGGACGGCACCCAGCGGTGGGTGGTCGCCCGCGGGATGACCACGTAGTCGCCCTGGCCGACCTCCAGCGTGCCGAACACCGTCTCGACCGTGCCCGTGCCGGACTCCACGTACACGCACTCGTCGCCGAGCCCGTTGCGGTACAGCTCGCTCGGGGCCCCGGCGGCGACGTACGAGATCCGCACGTCGGCGTTGCCGAGAACGAGGCGGCGGCTGCCGACGACGTCCGCGGACTTCCACTCCTGGCCCGCGAACAGCTCGTGCAGCTTGAGGTGGCGGGGGAGCAGGGGATGGTTGGCCACCGTGGACTGGTCCGGCAGCTCCCACGGCACCGCGTCCACGACGGCCGAGGGGATGCCCCGGTGATAGAGCAGCGAGGAGTCCGAGGAGAACCCCTCCTCGCCCATCAACTCCTCGTAGTACAGCCCGCCCTCGGGTGTGCGGTGCTGGGTGTGCCGCTTGGGCGGGATGCTGCCCAGCTGCCGGTAGTACGCCATCGTCCTGCTCCTCCTGGCCCGTCCGTCGGTTCCTTGCCGGTCACCGCGTGACCGGCTCTGATCAGGGGTGGTGATCAGAGGTTGCCGCGACGGTCCTGCTCGCGCTCCAGGGATTCGAAGAGCGCCTTGAAGTTGCCCTTCCCGAAGCCGAGCGAGCCATGCCGCTCGATGAACTCGAAGAACACGGTCGGCCGGTCGCCCTGCGGCTTGGTGAAGATCTGCAGCAGGTAGCCGTCCTCGTCGCGGTCGACCAGGATGCCGCGCTTCTTCAGCTCCTCGACCTCGACGCGCACCTTGCCGATCCGGGCGCGCAGCTCCGGGTCGTCGTAGTACGAGTCGGGGGTGGAGAGGAACTCCACGCCGTTGGCACGCAGCTGGTCGACGGTGGAGAGGATGTCGTTGGTGGCGAGCGCCAGGTGCTGGCAGCCCGGGCCGCCGTAGAACTCCAGGTACTCGTCGATCTGCGACTTCTTCTTGGCGATGGCCGGCTCGTTGAGCGGGAACTTCACCCGGTGGTTGCCGCTGGCCACCACCTTGGACATCAGGGCCGAGTACTCGGTGGCGATGTCGTCGCCGACGAACTCCGCCATGTTCACGAAGCCCATCACCCGGTTGTAGAACGAGACCCACTCGTCCATCTTGCCGAGCTCGACGTTGCCGACCGCGTGGTCCAGCGCCTGGAACAGCCGCTTCGGGTGCCCGGCCGGGCGGGTCACCCTGGTCTGGGCGGCCACGAAGCCCGGCAGGTAGGGGCCGTGGTAGCGGGAGCGGTCGATCAGGGTGTGCCGGGTCTCGCCGTAGGTGGCGATCGCGGCGCGGCGCACGGTGCCGTGCTCGTCGGAGACGTCGTTCGGCTCCTCCAGCACCCTGGCGCCCTGGGCGCGGGCGTGCGCGATGCACTTGTCGACGTCCGGCACCTCCAGCGCCAGGTCGACGACGCCGTCGCCGTGCCGGCGGTGGTGGTCCAGCAGCGGGCTGTCCGGGGCGACACCGCCCTTGATGACGAAGCGGCAGGAGCCCGAGCGGAGGACGAAGGCCTTGCGGTCGCGCCGGCCGGTCTCCGGACCGGAGTAGGCGACCAGCTCCATGCCGAACACGGCCTGGTAGAACTGCGCCGTCTGGGTGGCGTTGCCCACCACGAACACGATGGCGTCCTGCGCGATGACAGGGAACGGGTCCGTGGCGGGGTCGTGCTCGACGAGTCCGACGAGGCGGCGCAGCTGCTCGGCGTCGAGACCGGCCTCGCGTTCCTCGGGGGTGAGCTCAAGGGCGTGGGACTGCGGGGTCATCGGTCGTTCCTCCACATTGAGGCCTCGGCATTGAGGCATCCGCTTGAGGCGCCCGCGCCGCATAGGGTGGGCGGTGCGGCTGAGCGGAGAGCTTGCTCCTTGCGGGGTGGTTGGGCAACAGGTCGGGATTTCACTGTTCAATGTGTACAAGCTGATCAGGAAATCCTGGGTTCGGCTGGGCAAAATGTGCTGCTGATCGGGGTGACGGCGTAATCTGCCGACACCGGCCGGCCGACCGGGTCGGCCGGCCGGCGGTGCCGACCCGGCGTGCAAGGTCTGCCTGGTCAGGCCGGTGAGCCGGGTGGCAGGTGGCGCAGGAACCAGTCGCGGGCCAGCTCGGCGACCCGGTCCAGCGTGCCCGGTTCCTCGAACAGATGACCCGCGTGCGGCACCACCGCCAGTTCACTCTCGCAGCGAAGCCGGGACCGCGCCTGCCGGTTCAGATCGATCACCGTGCCGTCCCGGGCGCCCACCACCAGCAGCGTCGGCGCGGTGACCGCGGCCAGCCGCCCGGGACCGGCGAGGTCAGGCCGCCCGCCCCGGGAGACCACGGCGCGCACGTCGTCGCCCAGCCGGGCCGCCGTCCAGAGCGCGGCGGCGGCGCCGGTGCTGGCGCCGAAGAGGCCGAGCGGGAGCTCCTGCGTCTCCTCCTGGTCCGCGAGGCGTCCGGCGACGGCGGTCAGCCGGGCGCCGAGCAGGTCGACGTCGAAGACCTTCCGCCGGTCCGGCTCCTCGGCCTCGGTGAGCAGGTCGAACAGCAGCGTCGCCAGGCCCGCCCGGTTGAGGTACGCGGCGACGTAACGGTTGCGCGGGCTGTGCCGGCTGCTGCCGCTGCCGTGCGCGAACACCACCACGCCCGCCGCCCGCGCCGGGACGGTCAGCCGCCCCGCCAGCAGGACGCCGGCGGCCGGCACGGTCAGCTCACGGTCCACCTCGACGGGCGCCGGCGGGTGGCCGCCACGCGCCTCGGCGAGCAGGCGCAGCACCTCGTCGTCCCCGGTCTGCGAGAAGTCGGCGTAGAACTCGCCGATCGCGAAGAACGGCGACGGCGTTCCGACACAGACCAGCTCGTCGGCCACGTCCGAGAGCCGGTCGGTCCAGTCCCCGGGTGCCACCGGCACGGCCAGGACCACCCGGTCCGCGCCCCTGGCCCGGACGATCCGGCAGGCCGCCCGGGCGGTGGAGCCGGTCGCGACACCGTCGTCGACCACGACCACGGTGCGACCGCGCAGGTCGGCGGGCGGGCGGTCGCCCCGGTAGCGGCGGGCACGGCGCTCCAACTCGGCGCGCTCCGCCTGCTCCACCCGGGCGAGCTGCTCGGCACTGACCCCGGCGATGCGCATCACCTGGTCGTTCAGCACCCGGACGCCGTCCTCGCCGATCGCGCCCATGCCCAGCTCCGGCTGGTAGGGCACGCCCAGCTTGCGGATCACGCAGATGTCGAGCGGGGCGCCGAGCGCCGCCGCCACCTCGGCGGCCACCGGCACACCGCCGCGCGGGAGGGCGACGACGACGGTGCCGGGGCCGCGCAGGTGGCCCAGGCGGGCGGCAAGCTTGCGGCCCGCGTCGGTGCGGTCGGTGAAGTGGGTACCGGTGACGTGCATGGCGCGGCCTCCGAGTTCCACCGTACGTCGGCGGGGCGGAGGTGGGGCGGGGGTGCAGGTGGGGCCGGCTGCGGTTGGTCGGGGGCCGGGCCGGGCGGGGGCCGGGGTGGGCGGGGCCGGGGTGGGGCGCGAATGGCCTTCGGCGCGGGCATGTCCCGTGCTCCGCCCGGGACGCGGATGGGCCCGGTCGCCCGTGCGCCCGGGACACCGGGCGCCGGAATGTGGGGTCGGACCGGCCGTCCGGTGGGCGTCTGGCCCGGCCGGGCGGCCGCGTCCGAACCGGCTGCGCCCGCCCGCACGGACGCGAGGCCCGAACGGACCGATGCGAGGCCCGGGCGGACGTGTGCACCCCGGACGGGACGCGCCCGAAGCAGCAGCCCGAGCAGAAGGAGTCACGCCGTGACCCTCCACCGTCCGCACCGACCGCCCGGCGACCCCGCCGCCGTGCACGACCCCGCCGAGGGCCCGGTCCACGCCCACGGCCCGGTCCTGCCGTACGGACCGCACGCCACCGGCGAGCCGGTCACCGGCCGGACGGTGGGCACCGCGCTGCCCGTCCGCCACCAGGTCCGCTTCGTGCCCGGTGTGCTGGATCCGGGCAACCCCGCCCTGGCCCGGGTCGGCGGACCGCCCGGTCGGCGGCTGGTCGTCGTGGAGGCCCGGGTGCACGAGCTCTACGGCCACCACCTCCACCGTTACCTGGCCGCCCGGGGCGTCGAGTACGAGACGCTAGTCCTGCTCGCGCACGAGCAGGTGAAGACCATGGACTCCGTGTTCCGGGTCGCCGACCGGATGGACTCCTTCGGCACCTACCGCCCCGCCGTCGACACCCTGCCCGACCCGGCCTTCCTCATCACCCTCGACCGCCGGCACCTCGGGAACGGGCTCGCCGAGATCCTCAAGGTGGCGCTGATCAAGGACCGGCATCTCTTCGAGCTGCTCGAACGGCACGGCCGCGACCTCCTGGACGAACGGTTCCAGGGCAGCCCGCGCGCCGGCGCCCGGGTGCTCACCCGGGCCGTGCGCGGCATGCTCCGTGAGCTGCAGCCCAACGCCCGGGACCACCGGCCGGAACGGCTGACGGACTACGGCCACTCGTTCAGCCCGACGGTCGAGCTGCGCGCGCTGCCCGAACTGCTGCACGGCGAGGCGGTCTGCGTCGACATGGCGCTCACCACGGTGGTCGCCCAGCGGCGTGGGCTGCTCGGCACGGAGCAGGCCGAGCGGATCCTGAGGCTGACGCGCCGGCTCGGACTGCGGGTCTGGCACCCGCTGATCGAACCGGTCACGCTCGCCGAGGCGCTCGCCGACACCGTCCGCCGTCGTGACGGCCGGCAGCGGTTGCCACTGCCGGCGGGGATCGGGTCGGGCGGGTTCGTGGACGATCTGACTGATCGTGAACGTGCTTGCGCTGCATGGTGGTTGAGGGACCGATCGACCGCAACCCCGGTCGGTGAGGAGCGCGCGGAGCCGGAGGGGTGTGAGGTCCGTGCGTAGCGCGGTCGTGGTCGCTGACACCGGCGCACCGGCGGACGTCCACGGTGTGCCCGGCGCGGCCGGGGCCACGCGGTCGGCCTGCCTGGCCCGCCGCGCCGGGCTCGCCGGGGCCTGGGAGGCCGTCGAATGGGTGCGCATCCCGCCCGGCGGGGTGAGCGGGGAACACCTGCACACCCGCACCCGGGAGATCTCCGTCGTGCTCGCGGGGAACGGCCTGGTCACGCTCGACGGCCGCCCGTACGCCGTCGGCGCCGGAGACGCGGTGCTGACGGCGGTCGGCACCCGGCACTGCCTGCGCAACCTCGGAGCGGGGGCACTGGAGCGGCTGGTGATCGAACTCCCGGCGCAGTGGGACGGCGACGCTCTCGTGGGCAGCACGGTGATCCGGGACCTGCGGCGCACCGGCCCGGCGGACCCGTCCGCAGTCCTCGGTGGTCCGCTGCGCCTGCTGCAGTCCGCCCGCCTGGCTCCCCGGGAGCGGGCCGGCCACACCGCCGACGGGGTCGAGCACACGCTCTTCGTCACGGCGGGGAGCGGCCGGGCCGCCGCCGGGGACGTGCGGGTGCCGCTGCGGCCGGGGACGGCGCTCACCCTGCCGCTCGGCAGTGCGGCGAACCTGGCGGCCGGCCCGGACGGGCTGGAGTACGTCCACGCGGAGCTCGTGGTGGAAGGGGCGGCGGCCGCAGACGGCTGACGGATGTCAACCGGCCGATGCCGGACGACGGATCGCAACTCCCGCCGCCGGTCATCTGCCGTTTCTGCGGGTGCCCGCCCCCGGTGCTTCCCGTCCGGTCGCTCCCGGCCGCCTCCGGCCCGTCCCGGCTGGATCTGCCCAGTCCCGGTCGCTCCCGGCCGGGCCCGGGCCCGGCCGGGACGGGAACGGCGGCTCAGGTGCCCGGGGCGCCGGGCGGCCCATGGTCGAGGTCACAGACCCAGTGGGAGGAGGACCATGATGGGCCGCACCGCCGAACTCGACCGCCGCATCCAGGCCGGACCCGCGAACTTCGCCCTCCTGGTGCGCGGCGGCGAAGCGTCCTGGACGGAACTCGCCTACCTCCTGGCCGAGTTCGAAGCCGATCGATTCATCCTGGTGACCGACGGCGCTGCTCCCGCCGACCATCTCGCCCGGGTCCGGACCATCGCCGAGGCGCAGGCCCCGTGCACCGTCCTCGCACCGTCCGATCGGCCGGCGGCGCGACCGGCGTCCGACGGCCGGACCGTGGTGATCGCGATCGGTGGCGAACGGGCCTGCGGCGTCCCGGCCGACGTGCGCCTGCCGACCACGCTCGCGGCAGCGTGCGGCCCCGCGCTCGCGCTGCTGCGCCCGCCCGCCGGCGGGCACCGGGCTCCCCGCACCGCGCCCGCGCTGGTCTGGGTCCGCAGCGATGTGCTGGCCGGCCGTCCCGCTCCGGAGACCCGGGCCGGCCTGGTCGAGGTGATCCGCCACGTCCTCGCCGTCTGCCCGGCGCAGTACGAGGTGCTCGCCAAGGTGCTGCGCCCGGACGGCCGTTACTCGCCGCAGGCCATTGCCGCCTGCCTCGCCCTCTGCGCCGACGCCCGTGCCGCGCTGGTCTGCTTCGATCCGTTCGAGACCGGCCCGGCCCTCGCGCTCGACTACGGGCGGAGTCTCGGCGCTGCGGTGCACGTCATCGCCGCCGCCGCCGACGCCAGTGCCCCCGGTGCCGGCGTTGCCGCGCTCGCGCCCGGCGACGCCGAGGCCCTGGGGCTGCTCCTCGCCGCCCGCATCGCCGTCCACCGCGGCCTGCTGGACGGTGCCGGGGCATGGGCCCACCACGCACTGCTCGCCCGCAACGGTTCGGCGACGGCCCTGCCCGCGCTCCCCGTCCGGTCCGCCGGGACCGGCGCCCGCACCCCGGCCGCCGCCGTACTCGCCGCCACCGCCGGGCCCGGTCTGCTGCTGCTCGCCGGCCTGGGGCACCCGTACTGCGCGTGCGGCCGCCTGCTCACCCCGGTCGACGCCACCGAGCTCCGGGCAGCCGTCGAGGGCCTGGGCCGGACCGCCGTTCCACACAGCCGCGTCCCCGCCCCGGAGCCGCTGGCCGCCGCCACCGGATGACCGGCGGGCGGGGAACGGGCGGCACACGGGGAGCAGGACGGGACCGGCTCCCCGTGTGGCCGGGACGGCGGGCGCGACACCGTGGAAACCAGAGGCGGACCAGCACGGACCGCCGGAGACCAGAAGGAGTCCCGTCATGACGGGAACGGTCATCACCGACCTCCGCCGCCGCGGCGCCGTCGACCCGAGCCGGGTCCTGACCGGCCCGCTGCGCGCGATCGGCCTGCAGTGGCTCGACCCGGGCCGCAGCACCGAGGTCGCCGCCGAAGGCGTCGAGCACGCCCTCTACATCACCGCGGGTTCGGGCACGGCCACCGCCCCGGACGCCGGTGCGCAGGCGGGCCCCGATGCCGGAATCCCGCTGCTCGAGGGCACCGCGCTGACCCTCCCGCTCGGCGCCCGGACGGCCCTCACCGCCGGTACGGCGGGCCTGGAGTACTTCCATGCCGTCCTCGCCGTCACCGGGCCCCCGGCCGGCGCCGAGGCCCCCGGGCACTCCGAAGCCCCCGACCACCCGGACCACCCCGACTACCCGGACCACCCCGACCACCCCGAGCGTCCGAAAGGAGGCGAGCCCAGGTGATCGTCACCACCGCCTCGGCCGCCGCCGCCGTCATCCTCGGCCCGCACGGCGAACGGATCCGGCTGCGCTGCCTGGCGCGCCGTTCGATGCTCAGTAGCGCCTGCGAGTCCTTCGACCACCTGCGGCTGAGCCCCGGCGCCCACCACGTGATACCCGGGCAGGCCGAGACCGTCCTCTACGTGCTGCGTGGCTCCCTCCTCGTCGGCCAGGCGACCGACGAGCCGGACCACTTGGCGGTCGACGGTGATCTGCTGCTGGCCCGCCGGGCAACGCCGCTGCACCTCGACGCGGGACCGCTCGGCGCCGAACTTCTGGCCCTCACCCTCGCCGCACCCCGCCGCGCCGCGGCTGCCAGGGACGCCCTGGCCCGCCGCCGCGCCGAACGACGGACCCGCCCGTGAACGCCCGGGCCTGAACTCCGGCCTCACCCGCCCGAACGCCCGCCGTCCCGACCGCCGCTCCCGCCCTGGGACCGGAACGGGACGGCGGGCTCATGTGCCCGGGCCGGGCCCCCGCGCACAGTGGTGGAAGAGCGGCCGATCGGCTCGACCACTCGGAAGATCTGGAGCTATTCCCATGACTGCAAACACCGCAACGAAGGCACTGCGCGTGGCGTCCCTGCTGGTGGGTGTCACCGCGGCGGGCGCGGCGATCAGGTGTGCTGTGACCGCTTCGTCGAGTACGTCCGACGCGACAGCCATCGGCAGCCAGCCGGCCAAGCCGCCGGATGCCACGGCCCTGCGCGCGGCCCGACAGTGCGGGACCGGCGACAAGCCGCCCTGCTGACCGACCGAACATTCCCTCACGGGGGCTGCCCCCGGTACCGGACCTGGTACCGGGGGCAGCCCCTGTGAAGCGGGCCGGGCCGTGGGTGTCGTGGTGGACCGGGCCCACGGTCCGCGTGCCCGCGCCCGGCCGAGCGGTTTCGTACAGCCGCCCGCCGCCCGCCGCCCGCCGCCCGCCGCCCGCCGCCCGCCGCCCGGCCGGGCGGTCAGGGCGTGGTGGGGTAGCGGGGCAGTACCGCGAGCACCCGGGTGCCGTGGTTCAGCGGCGCGACGGTGCAGCAGCCACCGATCTCGGCGGCGCGGTCGGCCATGGACCGCAGCCCGACACCGCCACCCACCTCCGTCCCACCCGCAACAGCCCCACCCGCCGCAGCCACGGCCTGCGTAGCACCAGCGGCCGCAGCCCCGTCCGTCGTGGCTTCGATCGTGGCGTCGTCGGTGCCACCCGGGCCGCCGGAATCCGCGCCGCCCGCCGGCGGCTCCCCGCCCGCGATGCCGATGCCGTCGTCCTGGACGGTGAGGGTCAGCTTCTCGCGGTCCACCGAGACGCAGACCTCGGCGGACCGGGCGCGGGCGTGCCGCAGCACGTTGTTGAGCGCCTCCGCCGCGATGCGGTACACGGCCACCTCGACCGCGGCGGGCAGCTCCGGCAGGGGGTCCGGCCGCACCGTGACGTCGATGGACAGGCCCGCGCCGCTGAACGTGGTGCCCAGCTGCCGGACCGCCCGGGTCAGCCCGAACTCGCCGAGCTGCGCGGGCCCCAACCGGTCGGTGATCCGCCGGACCTCCTTGATGGTCATCGCCAGGTCGGACGAGATGCCGCGCAGGCTGCCCGCGAGCCGGTCGTCCTCGTCGAGCCCGATGCCGGCGCTGTCGACCCGCAGCCGCAGCCCGGCCAGGGCGGGCCCGAGGCCGTCATGGATGTCCCGGCGCAGCCAGCGCCGCTCCTCCTCGCGTGCGGCGACGATCTGCTCCCGGCTGGCCTGGAGGTCCTCCAGCAGCCGGAGGGAGGCAACCGCAGGCGAGGCCTGGTCGGCGAGCGAGCGCAGGATGTCCACGTCGCTGCGGTCCAGCTGCTCCTCGCCGGCCCGGAGCCCGACGGTCAGCTCACCGATGACGGTGCCGTTGTGGACGAGCTCGAAGCCCTGCCTGGTCCCGTCCAGCCGCCCGACCGCGGCCAGCCGGCGCGAGCCTGCCCGTGTGCTGACCGTCAGGGCGACTCCGGGCAGTCTCAGCTCCTCGGCGACGGTCGAACAGAGCGCGACGGGTAGCCGCTCGGGGTCGACCACCTGCCGGACGCGTTCTGCGAGCGTCCGCAGCACCTGGTAGGGCTGGGCACGCTCGCCGTAGTACAGCCGGTCGACCAGCCCGGACGCCCACCGGGCCGCCCGTGGCAGACCGGAGCCCAGCGCGAAGACGAGAACGATCAGCAGCAGGGCCGCGGCGCCGCGCCCGGGCACCAGCCAGCTCGACAGCAGACCGGCGAACACCACGAACAGCGTGGTCAGCCCGGTGGCGAGCAGGAGCCCGCTGAGGATCCGGCGGGCGGCCCGGTCGAGCTTCCAGCCGCCGTCCTTGATGACCAGAACGGCGACGGCGACAACCCAGAACGCGCTGGCCGCGGCCCAGAGCACATAGGCGCGCCAGTAGTCCTCCGCGGCCGTCCGGGTGTAGAAGTCCTGCATGGCGGCCCACCACAGATAGGCGGCGAGCATCAGGCCGAGGTGCAGGCGGTTCCTCGGGGCCGATCTGAGCAGCCGGGCCAGCAGCACGGCCCCCGCGAAGGCGACCAGGGCGTAGAAGACCTGCTGGTCGTACGCGCCCACACGGTCGTAGAGCCACGCCAGCGCCCGGGCCGGCGGGGCGCCCGCCACCGGGTTGGCGCGGTCGAACATCCGGTCCTCGCCGATCTCCGACAGGTAGATCGTGATCTGCCAGAGTGCGACCGCACCGATGTACCAGTACCACCGGCGGTCCGTCAGCCGCCCGGAGGGGAGCCAGAGCGGCAGGACGAAGAACAGCGTCTCGCGGACCGTGTCGCAGACGGCGTCGAGCACGGTCACCGCGCCCACGATCCCGGGGTCGCCGACCTCGACCCAGACGGCCGCGGCCGCCGCGTCGGGGGCGATCGAGGCGAGCGCGTAGATCAGCATCACCCAGCCGAGCGGGCTGCCGGGCCGGTGCGCGTGCAGCAGCATGCCGGCCCCGGCGGTGGGCAGCGCATAGGCCAGTACGAGCAGCTGGTTCCGGGGCACCACCACGGCCGGACTGCCCAGATGGGCGAGAACGTAACAGGTCCACAGGGTGGCGAGGGCCAGGCACAGGCACGTGACGGCGGCGGCCGCCGCGAGCTGCCGCTGGGCACCGGTGCGGCGGGCGGCGGGCCGGCGGGTGCGGGCGGGCGGCCGGGGCCGGGGAGAGATCACCGTGATCATGGCACCGCCTCGAAACGGGCTGGGGTGTGGTCCGCCGACGGCCGTTCGCCGGGCACTGGTGGCAGTCTCGTCGGCCCGCCGTCCCGGGCGCATGGGGCAGCGGTCTCGTCCTGCGTGCCGGAGGTCCGGACGGACGGGCGACACTCCGAGCATGTCACGGAAAGTCACTCGACCATCGCTGGTAGTGTCGGCCAGGTGGACCAACAGCACCCCGCCGCCCAGCCCGCTCCGCAGCCGGCCCCCGGCCCCCGGGACGAGCCGCAGGACGCGCCACGGGACGAACCCGCGGAGCAGCCCGCCCACGCGGCCGTCCGGCAGCCCGGCGGCGAAGGGCCGGACGGGTACGACGGCTGGCCGGGCTCCGGGCCGACGGGTGCACAGGCCCGCGATCACGCGGGGGACCTCTCCGGGGAGCCGTCAGGGGACCCGCCCGGGGAACCGGACGGCTCACCCGTCCGGGTGCTGATCGTCGACGACCACCCGCTGTTCCGCGAGGGCCTCAAGGCCGCACTGCAGAGCGCCGAGGGCATCGCCGTGGTGGCCGAGGCCGAGCGGGTCGGCGCAGTGCCGGACGCGGTCGCCCGGCACCGCCCGGACGTGGTGGTCATGGACCTCTCGCTGCCGGACGGCTCCGGGCTGGAGGCCGCCCGCCTGCTCGCCGCCCAGCCGCCCGCCCCGCCGGTGCTGATGCTCACCATGGCCGACGACGACGGCAGCCTGCTGGCCGCGCTCCAGGCGGGAGCGCGCGGCTACCTGGTGAAGGGCGCGGGCCGGGAGGAGGTGCTGCACGCGGTGCGGACGGTCGCGGCGGGTGGTGCGGTGTTCGGCGCGGACGTGGCGGGCCGGATCACCGCGCTGCTGGCGGGGGCCCGGCTGCGCGAGGCGGGCCAGCTGTTCCCCGCGCTGACCGCCCGCGAGGCGGAGGTGCTGGACCTGGTGGCGCGGGGGCTGGACAACCGGCGGATCGCCCGCGAGCTGGTGGTGGCGGAGAAGACGGTCCGCAACCACGTCACCCACATCTTCGAGAAGCTGCACGTGGCGACCCGCGCGGAGGCGGTGGCCCGGGCGCGCGACATGGGCCTCGGCGACAGCTGACCAGGCCCGGAAGCCCCGCTCGGCCGGCGCCCCGGACGGCGACCTGGTCGAAGCGCGGCCCGGAGCAGCGGCCGGGGCCACGACTGCACCGCAGGCCGGATCCGGGGCCGGGACCGGCCTGCCGTCCCGCGCGTCCGGGACGGCGGGCCGCCGAGGATGCGGGGAAGGGGACCCGTTCGGGTACCCCCGCAGGCGCCCGTACGGAGGCTCACACGGAGGCCCACATGAGCGAACCGGCCACGGCCACCATGAGCCGAGCCACCGCCGACCGGCCGAGGCAGGCCAGCCTGACCTGGGCCTACTGGGCCTGCGGGCTGACGCTGGCCAGCGGCCTCGGCTGGGTGGTGCTGGCCCTGACCCGCCAGGACGCCGCCTGGGCCGAGCCGTTCTTCCTCCACGACGGCGAGACGGTGCTGCTGGGGTTCGCCTTCGGGCTCTCCGGCCTGCTGATCCTCGCCCACCGCGCCGGGCCGGACGACCCGGCACTCGCCGCCGCACCCCCGCGCGCCACCACCGCCGCACCCCCGCGCGCCACCACCGCCGCACCCCCGCGCGCCGCCGCCACACCAACCCCCGAAGCCGCCCGCCCCGCCCCCGGGGAGCCCCGCCCCGTCGGCCGCAGCCTCGGCGTGACCATGCTCGCCGCCGGCCTCGGCGGCTGCCTCTCCCGCTTCTTCCTGCTCGCCGCCGCGTCGGCCGGCGCCGGCCCCGTGCCGGAGGCCGTCGGCGCGGGGATGCTGCTCGCCTCGGTCACCCTGTTCATCTTCCTGTCCCTCGCGCTCCCCCTCTGGCTGCCCGAGGGCCGGCTTCCCGGCGGTTGGGGGCGCCTCTTCGTCGCCGCGATCGCGGTGTGGAGCGCCTGCCACGCCTGCGTGGTGCGGCTCGGCGTGCCCCTGCCCTACTTCGGGGACGTCCTGGTGCCCCAGGGGGAGGGGCTGCCGCTGGACGAGTGGCACGTCACCCTCGTCTCCTGGGCCGTCGTCACGGGCAGCCTGACGGTGGCCGCGGTGCGGTGGCGGCGCTCGGCCCGCCCGCACCGGACGGTCGCCCCGGTGCTCGTCCCGTACCTGATCTGGCTGATCACCACCAACCTCGCCCTCCGGATGGGAAGTTCGGAGAGTTTCGGTGCGTTCGCCTACTTCACCGGCTCCGCACTCTGGATGCTCGGCGCCGTCGGCTATGCCTTCACCCGCGACCGCTCCCGCTACCTCGACCGTGCCACCCGCCGGATGCTCAGCGTGCTCGCCCTCACCGCGATGCTGATCTCGGGCTACCTCGGCATCGGGCTGCTGCTGCGCCGCGCGCTGCCCCAGGCCAGCACCGCCGGTGCCCAGCTCCTCGCGGCCGGCGCGCTCGCCATCGGCGGACTGCTCGGCCCGACCACCCGCTGGGTGCTCCGCGCCGTCGACCGCTTCTACTACGGCGACCGGGCCCGCCCCTACCAGGTGGTGCGCGAGCTCGCCGAACGGCTCAGCCGCGCCGTCAGCCCGGCCGACGCGCCACCGCTGCTCTGCGACACGGTGGTCAACGCCCTCGGCCTGCCCGGCGCCCGGGTCGTCCTGCACACCCGCAACGGCCCGCACGAAGTCGCCTCGGTCGGCACCGTCGCTCCCAACAGCCAGGTTTTCCCCCTCAGTTACGAGGGCGCCGTGATCGCCGACCTCTACGCGCCGCCGCGCGCCGGCCAGCCCGTACTGGACGCCCAGGATCACGAGGTGCTGCGTTTCCTCGCCGACCAGGCCGCGCCGGCCATCGCCTCGCTGCGCATGTACGAGGAACTCCAGGCCGGGCGACGGCAGATCGTGCTGGCCCGGGAGGAGGAACGCCGTCGGCTGCGGCACGACCTCCACGACGGGCTCGGCCCCACCCTCTCCGGGCTGCGGCTCGGCGTCGACACCGCGCGCGCGGCCGTTCCCGAGGACTCCCCGGCCGCCCGGTCGCTGCGCGCGGTCTCGGCAGGGATCGGGCAGGCGATCGTCGAGCTGCGCCGGATCACGGAGGGTCTGGCGCCGGCGGCGCTGGCGAGCGACGGGCTGGCGGGCGCGTTGCGCCGGCTGGTCGCCGGGCTGGACGGGGACCACGTCCGGCTCGCCCTGGTGCTCGACCCGGACCCGCCGCCCGCACTGCCGGCCGCCGTCGAGGTGGCGGTGCTGCGGATCAGCGGCGAGGCGCTGAACAACGTGCTGCGTCACTCGGGTGCCACGGAGGCCCGGTTGACGCTGCGGGTCCGCCCGGACGAGGTGGTGGTCGAGGCCCGCGACGACGGCCGCGGTTTCCCGGGCCCGGGCCGTGCCGGCGCCACCGACGGCCGGGCCGAGCCGCCGCCCCTCCCGGTGGCCGATGCAGCGCCCGGTCACCGGCCCGGCGACGGGCCCGGCGAAGCGTCCGGGGCGACGACCGACCACCGGGCGGGTTCCGGTCTCGGTCTGCGCTCGATGGCCGAGCGGGCCGAGGAATTGGGTGGCGGTTTCACCGCCGTCAACCACGACGGCGGCGCCATCGTCCGGGCGGTACTGCCGCGGACGCCGGCCGCCTCCGAGGTGGGTGCTCCGAGCGTGGGCGCACGCAGCGCGTCGGAGTCCGGCTGACGGACGACGGCTGCCGGATGTCACGATCCGTCAGCTGTTGTCCGTCATGCGTCTGCCGTCAACCGTGCCGCCGCCACGCCCGGCCCTCTTGACGGAACCGAGGGTTGCCTTAATCATCATGGTCGCGTCAACTTCGCGGGCGCGCCCCTGTTCTTGCTCTGCACATCGACCGGACCCCTACTCCGGCCGGCCCCTGACTCCACCCGTCGCCCGCGAGGTTCCGCACTTTCCGTTCTGCCCCACCAGAAACCGGAGCCTCCCTTGACCGAGCGCGCCTCGCGGCGATCCCGCCTGCGCCGATCCGCCCTGTCGACCGGGGCGGTCGTCACTCTCGCCGCCGCCCTGTTCGCCCCCGCCGCAGTCGCGGCCCCCACGGCGGCCCCCGCCGCACCGGCCGCCAGCACGGCGGCTGCCGCCGCCCCCGACATCCCGGTCGCCAACGTGAAGGCGCACCTGGCCCAACTGCAGTCGATAGCCACCGCCAACGGCGGCAACCGCGCCCACGGGCGGGCCGGCTACAAGGCCTCGATCGACTACGTGAAGGGCAAGTTGGACGCGGCGGGCTTCACCACCACGCTGCAGAGCTTCAGTTACAACGGCTCGACCGGCTACAACCTGGTCGCCGACTGGCCGGGCGGGGACACCTCGCACGTCGTGATGGCCGGAGCCCACCTGGACTCCGTCACCGGAGGCCCGGGCATCAACGACAACGGCTCCGGCTCGGCCGGCATCCTGGAGACCGCGCTGGCCGTCTCCCGGGCCGGGCTCAAGCCCGCCAAGCACCTGCGCTTCGGCTGGTGGGGCGCCGAGGAGTACGGCATGGTCGGCTCCAAGAACTACGTCAACAGCCTTCCCTCCGCCGAGCGTTCGAAGATCGACACCTACCTCAACTTCGACATGATCGGCTCGCCCAACCCGGGCTACTTCACCTACCGGTACGACACCGCGCTGGACGCGCTGTTCCGCGACTACTTCGCGGGCCTCGGCATCGCCACCGAGCAGGACTTCGAGGGCGACGGCCGCTCCGACCACGCCCCGTTCCAGGACGCCGGCATCCGGGTCGGAGGCCTCTTCAGCGGCGCCGACTACACCAAGACCAGTGCCCAGGCGGCCAAGTGGGGCGGGACGGCGGGCCAGCCGTTCGACCGCTGCTACCACTCCTCCTGTGACACCAGCGCCAACATCGACGACACGGCGCTGGACCGGATGAGCGACGCCATCGCCTACGCGGTCTGGACGCTCTCGGCCGGCGACACCACGCCGCCCACCGGCACCGTCTTCGAGAACACCGCCGACGTCCAGATTCCCGACTACGGTTCCGCGGTGACCTCCGACCTCGCGGTGACCGGGCAGACCGGCAACGCGCCCGCCGCCCTCAAGGTCGGCGTCGACATCAAGCACACCTGGCGCGGTGACCTCGTCGTCGACCTGGTCGCGCCGAACGGCACCACGTTCCGGCTGAAGAACTCCAGCGGCAACGACTCCGCGCCCAACGTCCAGACCACCTACACGGTCAACGCCTCCGCGGTGCCCGCCAACGGCACGTGGAAGCTGAAGGTCCAGGACGTGGCCCGGCAGGACACCGGCTACATCGACAGCTGGAAGCTCACCTTCTGACGCCCTCGCGGCAGGAGGGCGAAGCAAACCGCACGAGGTGAAGGGGTGCCGGCCGCCGCCGGCACCCCCGCTCGCGGAGCCGCTCGAGCCGCCGAGGCCGTCGCGGCCACGGCGGCCGTAGCGGCCAGGACGGCCGCTACGGCCACGACAGCCCTGTGACTGCTACGGCTGCATCTCGTAGGCGCCGGAGAGCGCCTCGACCCGGGCCCACACCTTCGCCGCCCGCTCGCCGTCCGCGACCGGGCGGCGGACGTGCGCCAGCGCCCAGGCGGCCTGCGCCTCGGTCGCGGACGCCTTGCCGTGCAGCTCGGTGGCGTGCGCGGAGAAGTCCCGCACCAGCGCGTCGAAGATCTGGTCCAGGACGTCCGCCTCCAGCCCGGTCAACTCGGCCTGCTCCAGCACCAGCTGGCCGTAGACGATCAGCGCGAACAGCTGACCGATCTCGAGCAGGAAGTCCAGGTCCGCCTGCTGCTCCGCGCTCGGCGCGTGCTGGACCAGGAACTCGCAGAAGCCGTCGGCTTGTTCGCGGAACCGGGCGACGTTCGGGACGTGCGCGTGCGCGTCGTACGCGGTGCGCCAGTCGTGGAAGCGGATCGCGCCCAGACCGCGGGCCGGGCCCTGCCGGAACAGGAACTCGTCGTCGGCCGCGTCCAGCCGGCTCGGCACCGGCGCGTACTCGGCCGGGCTGAACAGGTAGTTGGCCATGAACTTGAGGATCAGCGCCAGGTTGACGTGGACGGTGCCCTCCAGCTTCGGAAGGCCGCGGATGTCCTTCGCCGCCTTGTCGAAGTAGGTGTCCGCCTCGAAGCCCTTGGCCGCGATGACGTCCCACATCAGGTCGATGACCTTCTCGCCCTCCGTGGTGACCTTCATCTTGGTCATCGGGTTGAAGAGCAGGTAGCGACGGTCCTCGGGCGAGGCGGTGCGGAAGTAGTCCACCGCGCGGTCGGAGAACAGCTTCATCGCCACCAGGCGGGCGTACGCGTCGGTCAGCTCACGCCGCACGTGCGGGAAGTCGGTGACCTTCTTGCCGTAGAGCACCCGGTTGTGGGCGTGCGTGACGGCCTCGTACATCGCGTGCTCGCAGATGCCGACGGAGGCGGTGCAGAGGTTGAACTTGCCGACGTTGACGGTGTTCAGCGCGGCGTCGAAGGCGGCCTTGCCGGTGTGCAGCACGTCCTCGGCGCGCACCGGGTAGTCCTCCAGCCGGAACTCGCTGACGTACATCTGGGCGTTCACGACGTTCTTGACCAGCTGGTACGCCTCGTGGCGGCTGTCGGCGGCGAAGAAGACGTAGCCCTCCGGGCCCTCGACGTCCGAGCGGCGGCCGAACACCGAGACCAGGCCGGCGACGTTGCCGTTGCCGATGTAGTACTTGGGGCCGGTGGCGGTGAAGCCGCCTTCGCCGTCGGGGGTGAGGATCATGTCCGTCGAGTAGATGTCGGCGCCGTGGCTGCGCTCGGAGAGCCCGAACGCCATCACGTGACCCTCCGCCAGCAGCTGGGCGGCACGGGCCCGGACGGCCTCGTTCTCGCTCTGCCAGACCGGGCCGAGGCCGAGGATGGTGACCTGCCAGGTGTACCAGTAGCCGAGGCCGTAGAAGCCGAGGATCTCGTTCAGCTCGGCGATCCGGGCGGTGTCCCAGCGCTTGGCCGGGTCGGCCGAGGACGGGGTCAGGAACTCCGCGAACAGGCCTTCCTTCGCGGCGAATTCGAGGAAGTCGGCGTACCAGGTGCGGTCGATGTAGGTGTCGATCAGCGCCTTCTTGCCGCGGGACTCGAACCAGTCCACGGTCGCGCGCAGCAGTCGGCGGGTCGGCTCGTCGAACTGCGCGGGGTCGTACGTACGCGGGTTGAAGAGCATCACGGGCTCCCGGGGGTCGAGGGATTCGAGGGGTGTGAGGACGGTGTGGGGTACGGGGTGCCCCGGGGCCTGGGCGGCTTGGGCCTACGGCCGGTGGTCGCCGGGGCCGCCGGAGCCTGCTTGGTCGGCTTGGCCGGCGGCGAGGCGGTGCAGGGTGGCGAGCACGTCGTCCAGCCAGGCGAGGGTCATCCGCTCGTACTCGATGCCGCCGCGCAGCACCACGTGCTGGAGCTGCTGCCGGGGGTCGAGCGCGGCGGGGGAGGGGAAGTCGCGCTGCTCGCCGTGCAGGTAGCGGGCGAGCAGGGCGGCGTGGCCCTCCCGGTGGCGTTCGACCTCGGCGATCAGCGCGGCCGGGTCGTCGAAGGCCGCAGCGCGGATCTTGACCGCCAGCTCGTGCCGGACGGTCTCCGGTTCGACCGGCTCGCGCAGCCAGCCGGCCAGGGCGGTGCGGCCCGGCTCGGCGGCCGAGTACACCTTCTTGTCCGGCCGGCCGTCCTGGGCGACCTCCTCGGCCGAGATCCAGCCGTCGGCCTCCATGCGCCGCAGCACCCGGTAGATCTGCTGGTGGGTGGCGGTCCAGAAGCGGCCGATCGAGCGGTCGAACCGCCGGGCCAGCTCGTAGCCCGAGCCGGGCTGCTCCAGCAGCGAGACGAGGATCGCGTGCTCCAGTGCCATGACCGGCATCCTGCTATGCAACGAGTTGCATACACAAGGGCGCCCCGCCCCGGTGAGACGCAGCTCACCGCTTCGTCGTCGCGGCGCGAAACCCGGCAGGGTAGCTTCCGAGGCAAAAAGGTGCAAAACGGTAGATCAGCGCCAGAATGGGTACGGGCGCGCTAGCGCCTTCCATGTTCCGGACGTAGGAGGTGGTATCGGTGTCTACCCAGATTCCGATGGGCATGGAGCACCATCCGGACATCGTCGAACTACGGGAGCACTACGAGCGGGTCACGCTGACCCCGCAGGCCCAGGGCATCGAGGCCCTGGCCGTTCTCGCCGGTCTCTTCCTGGCGGCCTCGCCATGGATCGTCGGCTTCACCGCCTTCAGCACGCTGACCGTCACCTGCCTGATCGTCGGCCTGGCGTACTGCCTGCTGATGGCCGGATACGGCTCGGCGTACGAGCGCACCCACGCACGGGCCTGGGCCGCGACCCTGCTCGGCGCGTGGACGATCATCTCTCCCTGGGTGGTGTCCGGTGAGGTGGACCGTGGCAAGAACATCGTCACCTGCCTGATCGCGGGCGGCGTGATGTTCCTGCTGGGGCTCGCCGCGATCTCGATGGCCACCATGACATCGAACGGAGCGTCGATGAGGCGCGGCCGGGCCGGCCGGGCCAGGAGCTGACCTCACGGGAAGCCCGGACGGGCAGCCCGGACCGGGGCGCGGAACGGCGAGGCCGCCGTCCGCGCCCCGGCACGTCCGCCCCCTGCGGGACGGCACTGCGGCCGCCCCGCCGTCTCCGGGCTACGGCCGGGTCATCCGCAGCACGTCCAGCGCCTCGTCCAGCTGCTCCCGGGTGAGCAGCCCCTGCTCCAGGTAGCCCCGCTCCAGAACCACCTGACGGATCGTCTTCCGCTCGGCCAGCGCCTGCTTGGCGACCTTGGCGGCCTCCTCGTAGCCGATGTACCGGTTGAGCGGGGTGACCACCGACGGCGAGGACTCCGCGTACTCGCGGGCCCGTTCGGCGTTGGCGGTGATGCCGTCCACCGTCCGGTCGGCCAGCAGCCGGGCGCTGTTGGCGAGCAGCCGGACCGACTCCAGCACATTGCGGGCGATCACCGGGAGCATCACGTTCAGCTCGAAGTTGCCGCTCGCGCCCGCCACCGTGACGGTCGCGTCGTTGCCGATCACCTGCGCCGAGACCATCAGCACCACCTCGGGCAGCACCGGGTTCACCTTGCCGGGCATGATCGAAGAACCCGGCTGGAGGTCGGGCAGGTTGATCTCCCCGAGACCGGTTCGCGGGCCCGAGCCCATCCAGCGCAGATCGTTGGCGATCTTGGTGAAGCCGACCGCGACGGTGCGCAGCTGGCCGCTCAGCTCGACCAGGCCGTCCCGCGCACCCTGCGCCTCGAAGTGGTCGCGGGCCTCCGTCAGCGGCAGGTCGGTGGCCCGGGCCACCTCCTCGATCACGGCCGCGGCGAACCCGGGCGGGGTGTTGATGCCGGTGCCCACCGCCGTGCCGCCGAGCGGCAGTTCGGCGACCCGGGGGAGCGTCGCCAGCAGCCGCTCCCGCCCGTGCCGTACCTGCGCCGCGTACCCGGCGAACTCCTGGCCCAGGGTGACCGGGGTGGCGTCCATCAGGTGCGTCCGGCCGGACTTCACCACCTGCGCGAACTCCGCCGCCTTGCGCTCCAGCGCCTCCGCCAGGTGCTCCAGTGCGGGGATCAGGTCGTGGGTGACGGCGGCGGTGGCCGCGATGTGGATCGAGGACGGGAACACGTCGTTCGAGGACTGGCTCGCGTTGACGTGGTCGTTCGGGTGGACGGGCCGGCCCAGCCGCTCCGAGGCCAGCGTCGCGATCACCTCGTTGGTGTTCATGTTGGACGAGGTACCGGAGCCGGTCTGGAACACGTCCACCGGGAACTCGGCGTCCCAGCGGCCCTCCGCGACCTGCTCCGCGGCGGCCGCGATCGCCTCCGCCGTCTCGTCGTCCAGCACCCCGAGCCGGGCGTTCACCCGCGCCGCGGCCGCCTTGATCCGGGCCAGCGCCGCGATGTGGGCGTGCTCCAGCCGCTGGCCGGACACCGGGAAGTTCTCCACCGCCCGCTGCGTCTGCGCCTGCCACTTCGCCGCCACCGGCACCCGGACCTCGCCCATCGAGTCGTGCTCGGTCCGGTACTCCTGCTCGTCGCCCATCGCGCGCTGCTCCTCCCGGCCGGCCCCGGGGGCGGCCTTGGTCTCGGTCGTGCTGTCGGTACCGGTAGCGGTACCGGATTCGGTCTCCGATCACGACAGCCGCGCGCGGGCCCCTGGTATTTCCGCCCCCGGGGTACCGTCCGGCCCCGGCCGCCCCTTTGCCGGGGGTCACCGCACTACGGCGCCACCGCTCCTTCGGGCCAGGGCAGCTCGTGGCGGACGACCGCGCCCGGCTCGGCCCCGGCCTGGGCGACGAGGGCGCCGCCCGGCGCCCAGAAGCCCGACCCGCCCGAGGTCCGCGGGTACCCGCCGCTGGCCCCGGCCGAGGTGGCCAGCACGCCCCACACCCGGTGCGCGGCGGCCGGTCGCGGACCTGGCCGTCCCGCCGGGCGAGCGCCACCGGGTCGTCGCCGTACAGGGTGGAGGCGACGTAGACGTCGATGCCGAGCGCGGCCAGCTGCTCGGCGTGGTCGGGGAACGCGGCGTCCGCGCAGATCGCCAGGCCCATCCGCCGGCCGTCCAGCTCCAGCACCGCGGGCTTGTCGCCGGGGGTGAAGCGGTCGCCCTCCGCTCCGTGCAGCCGGGTCTTCCGGCAGACGACCTCGGCGCCCTCGCCGGTGACGGCGAGCGTGGCGATGTACTCGCGGCCGTCCGCCTCGCGCACCGGCGCGCCGGCCAGGGCGGTCGTGCCGGCCGCGGCGCAGGCCTCGACCAGCGGCGCGAGCCGCGCGTCGGCGGGGTCGATCGCGGGCGCGGTGAGGTCGTAGCCGGTCAGCGAGAACTCGGGGAAGACCACCAGCCGGGCACCGGCCTGGCGGACCGCGTCGACGTGCCGTCGGACGTTGACGGCCACGGTCTCCGGCCGGGAGGCCTCGGCGCAGACGGGCTGGGCGACGGCAACGGTCAGGGGCGCGGGCACTGTGGGGCCTCCGAGAGGGTGATCAGGGGTGGAGATCACGATCAACCTAGGAGCCGTCGGGGAACCGGGCAAGCTTCATTCGAAAGGGTGAAGATCGTGAGCCGGAGGCCCGTTGGCGGCCGCCCGGCCCGTCCGGCTTCGTACGCTCGTACGCGGATCGGGGGAACGGTCACGACGGCGCTCGCGTGCGGCGTGCGGCGCAGGACGCGCGGCCCGCGGCACCCGTCGCCACGCAGGGGGCGGGCATGACAGCACCAGGGCACCACGGCGGCGGGCACCAGACCGGCGGGCACCACGACGGCGAACGCCGCGACGGCGCGGACGTCGACGGGCCCCGCGGGGCCCGCAGGAGCGGCACCGGCCTGAGCCGGCGTGAACTGCTCGGCGCCTCGGCCGCGCTCGGCGGGGCCGCCTGGCTGCTGCGCGGCACGATCGGCCCGGACCACGCGCAGGCCGTCACCCCGGCGCCGCCCGGACTGCCCGCCGGTACCGAGCTGTACCAGCGGGTCTACCAGAACTGGTCCGGCGAGGTCCGCACCGACCAGCTCTGGACCTGCGCCCCGCGGACCCCCGAGGAGGTGCCCCCGCTCGCCGACTGGGCCCACGCCAACGGCTGGCGGCTGCGCGCCCAGGGACACCGGCACACCTGGGCCCCGCTCACCGTCGCCGACGCCACCCCCGAGAGTGCCCGCGTCCTGCTGCTCGACACCACCCGCCACCTCACCGCGATCACCGCCGACTCGCCGGACACCGTCCGGGTCCAGACCGGCGCCACCATGGAGGACCTGCTCGCCCACCTGGCCGGCCGCGGCCTCGGCGTCGCCAACTGCCCCGCGCCCGGCGAGCTGACCGTCGGCGGGGTGCTCGCCATCGGCGGCCACGGCACCGCCGCCCCGGCCGCCGGCGAGACCCGCCCGGACGGCCAGGGCTACGGCTCGCTGAGCAACCAGATCACCCGGCTGACCGCCGTCGTCCACGACCCCGGCACCGGCCGCTACACCCTGCGCACCTTCGACCGCGCCGAGGCCGACAGCGCCGCGTTCCTCGTCCACCTCGGCCGGGCCTTCGTGACCGAGGTGGTGCTCCGGGCCGGCGCCGACCGGCAGCTGCGCTGCGTCAGCCGGCTGGACGTCCCGGCGAGCGAACTCTTCGCCCGCCCGGGCACCTCCGGTCCCCTCGGCCGCCGGCCGCGCACCTTCGCCGACTTCGTCGAGCGCGACGGCCGCGCCGAGGCGATCTGGTTCGCCTACACGGACCGCCCCTGGCTGAAGACCTGGAGCGTCGCCCCGGAGCGCCCGTTCGCCTCCCGTGCCGTCGAGGAACCGTACAACTACCCCTTCTCCGACAACATCCCGGAACCGGTCGCCCGGCTCGCCGGCCAACTCGTCACCGGCGCCTGGTCGTCGGCCCCGCTCTTCGGCCAACTCCAGTACCTGGTCGCCAAGGTGGGGCTCACCGGGGACCTCACCGACGTCCTGCTCTCCGGCGGTCTGATCCGCGACCTGCTCACCGGCGAGGTGCTCACCCACCTGCTCGCCGGCGGCCTGCGCTCCGACCTCTGGGGCCCCTCCCGCACCCTGATGCAGTACGTCCGCCCCACCACCCTGCGGGTCACCGCCAACGGCTACGCCATCCTCGCCCGGCGCGCCGACCTCCAGTGGGTGCTCGCCGAATTCGCCGACCACTACCGGCAGTTGCTCGCCGACTACCAGGCGCGCGGCGAGTTCCCGGTGAACGGCGCGGTCGAGATCCGGGTCACCGGCCTGGACGACCCCGCCTCCTGCGGTGTCCCCGGCGCCCGGCCGCCCCTGCTCTCCGCGCTGCGCCCCCGGCCCGACCGCCCCGAATGGGACACCGCCGTCTGGCTCGACGTCCTCGCCTTCCCCGGTACGCCCGGGCTGCACCGCTTCGCCCGCGAGCTCGAACAGTTCCTGCTCCGCACCTTCGACGGCACCCGGGCCGGCCTGCGCGTCGAGTGGTCCAAGGGCTGGGCCTACACCGCGGACGCCGCCTGGGCCGACCCGGACGTGCTCGGCCGGGTCATCCCCGCCAGCCACCGCGACGGCGGCGGCCCCGGCTGGGACGAGGCGATCACCGTACTGGACCGCCACGACCCGCACCGGGTCTTCGGAAACCCGTTCCTGGACCGGCTGTTGACGAACTGACGGCCGGTCCGTCCGGCGCGGGCCGCCCGGCGGCGGGGAGCGCCGCTCCGGTCAGACGTGCTCCATCACGATCACGGCCAGCGTTCCGGGCTCCAGCGCGCGGAAGACGTGCGGGGCGTCGCCCGGGTAGCTCACGTAGTCGCCCGGGCCCAGCTCGACCGGCGCCTCCGACGGGCCGGCCAGCGCACGCCCCGCGCCGATCAGGAGGTGCTCGACCGTGCCCGGCATGTGCGGATCGGAGGCGCGGGTCTCGCCCGGCTGCGCCTCGATCCGGTAGATGTCGCGGCGGGCGTTGGGCGGGCAGGAGGCCAGCAGGGTGGCGGCGTAGTCGGCCCGCTCGGAGTGGGTGACCGGCCCCTCGCCGGCCCGGATCACCCGCACCACCGGCCGCGGCGGGTCGACCAGCCGGCTGAACGGCACGTCCAGCGCGACGCCGAGCGCCCAGAGCGTCTCCACGCTGGGGTTGCCGGCGCCGGACTCCAGCTGGGAGAGCGTGGACTTGGCGATCCCGGCCCGCCGGGCCAGCTCGGCCATCGAGAGTCCGACGCGCTCGCGCTCGCGCCGGATCGAGGCGGAGATCAGGCCGATCAGCTCCGAACCGGACGTGGCCGGCCCGCCGTTGTCGCCCGCGCCGCCGCCCGGCCTGCCGGTGCCGCTCGCTCCGCTGCCGCCGCCGGGGGCACTGCCGCCGCCGGGGCCGGTTCCGTCGCTGCCCACACTCATCCGCGTTCGCTCCACAGGTCCACGCGTTCGCCTTGACGAACGACAGTCATCGGGTTCACTCTACTGGACATGCGTTCGCTCCTCCGAACACTCGACCGTTCCACGCTGCGTGACATCGCCCTGGTCTGCGTGGCCGACGCCCTGGTCGGTGCCTCCTTCGGCGCCATCAGCGTCTCCGGCGGCCTGCCGCTCTGGGTGCCGATCGCCATGTCCGTGCTGGTCTTCGCGGGCGGCTCCCAGTTCGCGGCCGTCGGCGTGGTCCTCTCCGGCGGCGGCGCGCTCGCCGCCGTCGCCACCGGCCTGGTCCTCAACGCCCGCCTGCTGCCGTTCGGCTTCACCGTCGCCGACGTCCTCGACGGACCCTGGTGGCGGCGGTTGCTCGGCGCCCAGCTGCTGACCGACGAGTCGGTCGCGTTCGCCCTGCTCCAGCCCGACCGGCGCCGCCGTCGGGCCGCGTTCTGGCTCTGCGGGGTCGCCCTGTTCATGGTCTGGAACGCCGCCGTCGTGCTCGGCGCCGCCGCCGGCGGCCTCATCGGCGACACCGACGCCCTCGGGCTCGACGCCGCCTTCCCCGCCGTCCTGCTCGCGCTCGTCCTGCCGTCGCTCACCGACCCGCGCACCCGCGCCGCCGCCCTGGCCGGCGCCGCCGTCGCGGTCGCCGCCACCCCGTTCCTGCCGGCCGGCCTGCCCGTCCTGCTCGCCCTCCTCGGCCTGGTCTTCGCCGGCCGGGGCCCGGCCCGCCCGACCGGGGAGCAGCCCGCCGGTCAGACACCCGTGCCGATCGCCGAAGAGGTCCGCTGATGCCCCTGCTCGCCGTCCTCCTGCTGGCCGCCGGCACCTACGCCTTCCGGATCGCCGGTCCCGCCCTCGGTCACCGGCTCACCCTCTCCGACCGGCTGCGCCACCTGCTCGCCGTGGCCGCCGCCGTACTGCTGGTCGCCCTCGTCGCCACCGGCGCCCTCACCCGGGGCCACGACTTCGCCGGCTGGGCCCGGCCCGCCGGCGTACTGGTCGCCGGGCTGCTCGCGCTGCGCCGCGCGCCGTTCCCGGTCGTGGTGGTGGCGGGCGCGGCGACCACGGCGGTGCTACGGCTCTGCGGGATCGCCTGACGCGGCGCCCACGGCCAGGGTGCGGCCCGCCGCCCTGGCCCGCCCTCGTGACGCACCGTCCCGACCTGGCGCACCGCCCTGACCCGGCGCACCGTCCCGACCTGGCGCACCGTCCCGGTCGCTGTCGGGTGGGGCGGCCCCTCGGGGCCGACCGCCTGGGCGCAGGCCCGGGTTCAGCCGGTGGCGCCTTCCGTCAGACGCTCCTGCTGGATCTCGGGCCGCTTGCTGTCCCAGAGCAGCTCCCAGACCTTGAACACGCAGTGGTAGTCCCGCATGCTGCCCTTGGAGATCAGCAGGTAGGTGTCGCCGTCCCGGAGCAGAGTGCGCTGGCGGCTGTTGAACGGGTGCTGCGGCGTGTACGTCGGCACGAGCCGCTTCAGCTCGGCGAGGGCCTCCTCGCGGGTGCCCTCGATCTCGGCGAGCACGTTGGTGCCCCAGATCCGGTCGTTGCCGGCGCCCTCGGTCTCCTGGACGACCAGTGCCCAGCGCGTCATGGCCCACCCCTCACTTCAGCTGCCGGAGCCTGCGAAAGCGATCATCCTATCGAGGCGCGGGAGGCCTTTCGACGGGAAGTGCCGCCGGTGTGGGCGCCCTGACGAGGAGCGTGGTCGGGCGTGGGGTGCCTCCGCTCCCATGGCGTCCGCCGGTCCCATGGCGTCCGACGGTTCCTCCGTGGTCATCGACTGTGGACATGCTCACTCCCTCGCCTCCGGCCGCCCGGAGCCCGGCCGCGTGCGGAATACTCGCCGGTACCCGCCGCGGCCGGTACCCTCGCCGGCCCCCGGAGCGGGAGCGCGACCGGCCCGGACCGGTACCCGCCGAGACCACAAGGACGACAAGGAGCTTCGATGGCGAAGCAGCCCCGGATCGACCCGGCCGACCTCCTCGCCGTCGGTGACCTGCTCACCGACGAGGAACGACTGATCCGCGACACCGTACGGAAGTTCACCGAGGAGCGGATCCGCCCGCACCTGGCCGACTGGTTCGAGCGCGGCGTCTTCCCGGCCCGCGAACTCGCCCCCGAACTCGGCGCCCTCGGTGTGCTCGGCATGCACCTCGACGGCTACGGCTGCACCGGCTCCACCGCCGTCGCCTACGGGGTCGCCTGCATGGAGCTGGAGGCCGCCGACTCCGGGCTGCGCAGCTTCGTGTCCGTCCAGGGCTCGCTGGCGATGCGCTCGATCCACGCCTACGGCTCCGAGGAGCAGAAGCAGCGCTGGCTGCCCGGCATGGCCGCCGGCGAGCTCATCGGCTGCTTCGGCCTCACCGAGCCCGACTTCGGCTCCGACCCGGCCAACATGCGTACCCGCGCCCGCCGCAAGGGCGCCGGCGAGGGCGCCGACTGGGTGCTCTCCGGCTCCAAGATGTGGATCACCAACGGCAGCATCTCCGACGTCGCCGTCGTCTGGGCGCAGACCGAGGACGGCGTCCGCGGCTTCCTGGTCGAGCCCGGTACCCCCGGCTTCACCGCCACCGACGTGCACGGAAAGCTCTCGCTGCGCGCTTCGGTCACCAGCGAGCTGGCCTTCGACGAGGTCGTGCTGCCCGCCGACGCCGTCCTGCCCGGCGTGACCGGCCTGCGCGGACCGCTCTCCTCCCTCAACGAGGCCCGCTACGGCATCCTCTGGGGCACCGTCGGGGCCGCCCGCGACTGCTACACCGCCGCGCTCGACTACGCCAAGAGCCGCGTCCAGTTCGACCGCCCGATCGCAGGCTTCCAGCTCACCCAGCAGAAGCTGGTCGAGATGATGATGGAGGTGGAGAAGGCCTACCTGGTCGCGCTGCGGATCGGCCGCCTGAAGGACGAGGGCGCGGCCCGCCCGGCCCACGTCAGCTTCGGCAAGCTCAACAACGTGCGCGCCGCGCTGGAGATCGCCCGCAGCGCCCGCACGGTGCTCGGCGCCAACGGCATCACCACCGAGTACCCGGTGCTGCGGCACGCCAACAACCTGGAGTCGGTGCTGACCTACGAGGGCACCAGCGAGATCCACACCCTTGTCCTCGGCGAGGCCATCACCGGCGAGTCGGCCTACCGCTGACCCGCCGCTCCGCCCCCGAAATCCGGTGGCCGGGCCGACGCCGGCCCGGCTACCGTCCCTCCCTATGGCCAGCCGGACGCCCCTCACCTCCCCGACCACGACCCTCTGGCGCCCCACCGGGCCCGAGGAGTTGGCCCTGGTCGAGGCCTCCAGTCGGCGCGTGTGGCCGCCCCGCCTGCCCGACCAGCCGATCTTCTACCCGGTGCTCAATGAGGACTACGCGATCCGGATCGCCCGCGACTGGAACGTCCCCGCCTCCGGTGTGGGGTACGTGACCCGGTTCGAGGTGGACACCGCCTTCCTGGCCCGCTACCCGGTGCAGCAGGCCGGCGGCCGGACGATCCTCGAACTCTGGGTGCCGGCCGAGGAGTTGCCGGAGTTCAACCGGCACATCGTCGGCCGCATCGAGGTCGTCCACGAGTTCCGGCCCGCCCCGTGAGGGCCCGCCCCGTGACGGCCCGCCCCGTGACGGCCCGCCCCGTGACGGCCGTCGCGCGGGAGGCCGTCACCCGGCCGGCCGGTGCGCGACCCGCCGGGGCGCCCGTGCTGCTCACCTCGGCCCAGGAGACGAGCACCACCGCCCTCCTCGCCGAGGCCGCGGCCGCACGCGGGCTGGAGACCGCCCTCCTCACCGGCCCGGCCACCGTGGACCGGCTGGCCGGGCGGCCCGTCCACTGGTACGGCGGCCCGATCGCCGCCGCCCGGATCGCCGCGCCGCTCGGCCTCGCCCTGCTCGAACCCGAGGACGACTGGCCGGCCGGGCTGCCCGAGGAGTTCACCGGCCGGCGGATCGAACTGACCACCCTCGCCGAGGCGTGGAAGCTCACCCGGCCCGCCTTCGTGAAACCGCCCGCCGACAAGTCCCTCCCGCCCGCCGTCTACGCCGACGGCTCCCGCCTGCCGCGCCACGGCGAGCGGATCGGGCCGGACACGGCCGTGCTGGTCAGCGACCCGGTGACGTTCGGCTCCGAGTACCGGCTCTTCGTCCTCGACGGCGAGGTGGTCACGGGCAGCCGCTACGCCCGCTTCGGCAGGCTCGACCCCGGCCCGCTCACCGCGGAGGCCACCGCCTTCGCCCGCCGCCTGCTCGCCGCCGTCGGCGAGGGCCTGCCCAGCGCCGTCGCCCTCGACGTCGGCCCGCTGCTCGACCCGTACGACGCGGCCGAGCGCTGGGCCGTCGTCGAGGCCAACATGCCGTGGTTCGCCCACTCCTACGCGGCCGACCCGGCCCGCGTCCTGGACGTGGTCCTGCGCGCGGCCGGCCCGGTGGCCGCGCTGCGCCCCGCCGACCGCCGGTTCGTCCGGCCGGCGGCTGACGGCTGACGGCTGACGGCTGACGGATGCCGGCATCCGTCACCCGTTCGCGCGCCGTCGCCCGACGCTCCACCCGCCGCGGTCCGGACACCCGCCGTTCCCTCCGGCGACACCGGTCGGTACCCCGGGCAGTGCAGCATGTCGCGGTCGGCGGCGCCTGCGAGGGTGCGGCCGGGCGCACCGCGAAAGGAACCCCCACATGTCCATGCCTCCGCCGCCCCGACCCCGGGTCCTCGTCGTCGGGATCGACGGCGTCCGGTACGACCTGCTGGAGCAGGTCCCGATGCCGCGGCTGGCGGAGGTGGCCGCGGCCGGGTTCCTGGCCCCCGTCACGGTGGCGGAGTCCACGCCCACCATGTCCGGACCCTGCTGGGCCACCATCGTCACCGGCGTCGAGCCCGCCAAGCACGGCGTCTGGGGCAACCACCTGGCCGGCAACCGGCTCGACGTCTTCCCCGACTTCGCCACCCGCCTGGCCCGGCAGGACCGCCGCCGTACCTTCGTCGCCGCCGGCTGGGACCCGCTGATGATCAGCGAGTCCGGCGGCCCGCTGTTCCGCGCCCCCGGCCGCCTCTCCTACGTCGCCCCCGCCGAGGACACCCCCGAGGCGTGGGAGGCCGTGGACGAGGAGGTCACCCGGGAGGCCGTGCACGTCCTCTCCACCGCCGACCCGGAGGCGTCCTTCGTCTACCTCGGCGCCGTCGACGAGACCGCCCACTTCCTCGGCTGCGGCGACGAGTACCGGGCGTCCATGCGCACCGCCGACCAGCGCCTCGGCCGGCTGCTCGACGCCGTCCGCGGCCGGGCCGGCCACGCCGACGAGGCGTGGACGGTCATCGTCGTCACCGACCACGGCCACGTCGACGCCGGCGGCCACGGCGGCCGTACCCCCGAGGAGCGCACCGCCTGGGTGGCCTGCGCCGGTCCCGGCATCCCCGCCGCCCCGCCCGCCGGAGAGATCCGCCACCCGGACGTCGCCGCCCAGGTCTACGCGTCCCTCGGACGGCCCATCGACCCGCACTGGACGCTCGACGGCCGCCCGTTCCCGGTGGCCAGGCCCGTCCCGGCAGGCGCCTGAAAGCCGCCCTCACCGGGCCCGCCGGGCGGCTCGCCCGTCCCGGGGAACCCTGAGGCCGGGGCGCCGCGTGTCCCCCTGAAGGGGGAGACCGTCCCCCTACGGTCGGAGGGACGGTCTCGACCTTCAGGTGACGCCCCGGCAGTCCACGGTGGGTCAGGATGGAGTCACCCCGACGGACCGGACGGCACTGCCGCACGGCACGGGACCGCGAACACGCGGCGGACGGGCACGGCGCGGCCGGACGAGCGGCAGGCACTGCGGACACCGGCAGCGGTGGTACCGAACAGGAGAGGGCAGGGCGGGGCATGAACGGCATCGTGAGCAAGGTCGCACTCGGGATCGCGGGCACGGGCATGGCCGTCGCCGTCGCGGCCGTCGCGGTCGGCCCGCGGGTCTCCGAGTGGTACGACGGCCGCCACCAGGAGCAGGTCACCTACGCCACGGGCAGCGACGCCAAGGCCGGCCGGCACGCGACGCCGGCCTGGCTGCCCGACAACGCGTCCTCCGTCCGGTACCTGATGTCCACCACCGGCGACGACCGCCTGCTGAGCGCCACCCTGCCGGACGGCCGGCTGCCCGCCGGCTGCAACACCGTCGAGCCGGGCCGCAGCGCCCGGCCGGCGCCGGCCGCACTGAAGGCGGGCTGGTTCCCGGCGGGCGTCACCACGAAGGTCACCGGCACCTGCGGGCACTACAACGTCACCCTGACCGGCAACCAGCTGTACGCCTGGCAGGACGGCGCCGCCGTCCAGGCCGCCCAGCGCGCGGGGCGGCAGCCCAAGCACTGAGCCGGGCGACGGGGCCGGGCGGCGGGGCCGGGCGCCGGGCCCGGCCGGCCGGCGGTGAGCCGCGCGGCCGTCCCCGGGTATCGCGAGCCCGGTCCGCTGGGGTAGGACGGAGCGAGGACAAACCCGCGCCCGCCCCGTGAGGAGCCCCATGCCTGGTCCGACCGCCGGCCCCGCCGGCGAGACGTCGACCGCCCCCACCACCCCCGCCGGCTCCGGCCGCACCGGCAGTGCCCCCGGCCGCGCCACCGTCGCCGTCCTCGGCGGCCTCGTCGCCCTCGGCCCGCTCACCACCGACCTCTACCTGCCGGGCCTGCCCGCGATCGCCGAGGACCTCGCCGTCGAACCGGCCGCCGTCCAGCTCACCCTCACGGCCTCGATGTTCGGCGTCGCCGCCGGCCAGCTGATCTTCGGACCGCTCAGCGACCGCTTCGGCCGCCGGCCGCCGCTGCTCGCCGGACTCGCCGTCTACACCGTGGCCAGTGTCGTCTGCGTCATCGCCCCCACCCTGCCCGTCCTGGTCGCCGCCCGCTTCGTCCAGGGCGCCGCCGGCGCGGCGGGGCTGGTCATCGGCCGCGCCGTCGCCCGGGACCGCTTCCAGGGCGTCGCCATGCTGCGCTTCCTCGCCTCGATCAGCCTGATATCCGGCCTCGCACCGATCCTCGCCCCGCTCTTCGGCGCGCAACTGCTCCGCGTCACCTCCTGGCGCGGCACCTTCGGCGCCCTCACCGCGCTCGGCCTGCTGCTCACCCTGATCGCCCTCGCCGCCCTGCGCGAGACCCTGCCGCCCGCCGACCGCCACCGCGGCGGGCTCACCGGCACGCTGCGCACCATGGGCCGGCTGCTCGGCGATCCGCCGTTCCTCGGCCTCGTCCTGACCAGCACCTTCGCCTTCGGCTCGCTGTTCGGCTACATCAGCGGCTCCTCGGTGGTGCTCCAGCACGTCTACCACGTCTCGCCGCAGACCTACAGCCTGCTCTTCGGCCTCAACTCGCTGGCCATCGTCGGCGTCACCCAGCTCAACGGCCGCGTGCTGGCACGTCGCTTCACCGCCGGCGCCCTGATGCTCACGGGGCTCTGCGCGGCGGTCACCGCCGGGGTGGCCCTGGTCCTGGTCACCGCCGTCTGGGACTTCGGTCTGGCCGGGGTCTGCCCGGCCCTGTTCGTGCTGATGGGCAGCCTCGGCGTGATCCTCCCCAACACCGCCGCCCAGGCCCTCAGCCTCGTCCCGCCGCAGTCCGCAGGCTCGGCCTCGGCCCTCCTCGGCACCGGCAACTTCCTCTGCGGCGCGCTCGTGGCCCCGCTCAGCAGCCTGGGCGGCCGGCCGTCGGCGGTCCTGCTCGCCACGGTGGTCCTCGTCTGCGCCCTCCTGGCCGCCGGCTCCTACCTCGTGCTCTGCCGCCGCGAGCCGGTGCCGGCCGGTGCGACGCCCGCGTCGGCGGGCTGAGGGGAGCGGCCGGCGCCGACGCGCCGCCGGGGGCGCCGCGACGGGTGGTCGCGGCACCCCCGGCGGGGTGGCCGGTCACTGCGGGACGGCCCCTACCGGCAGGGTCAGGCGATGGCGAAGTCGTCGCCGTAGACGTTGCCCTGGCCGTACCAGCCGTGCACGTACACCGTGACGGTGCCGGAGGCGCCGGTGGTGAACGGGACGGTCAGCCTGGTCCAGCCCGAGGCGTTGGCCCAGGTGCCGGCGGTGGCGCCGCCGCTCACGCCGAGATAGGCGTAGTTGCCCTGCACCCAGCCGCTCAGCGTGTACGAGGTGTTGGGCTTGAGCGTCACGGTCTGCGTGCACTGGCCGGTCTGGCCGGCGCCGGCCGCCGCCCGGAGGGCGTAGGAGCCGGAGTGCGCCGGGGTGGAGACCACCGCGCCGCCGCTCTGGCAGGTCCAGGGGGAGAGGCCGCCGGTCTCCAGGCCACCGTTGACCAGGCCGCCGGGCGGGGTGCCGCCGGTGACGGTCAGGTTGTAGGTGCCGGTGTGGCTGCCGGAGGGGGCGTTGCCGGCGATCGTCAGCGGGTAACTTCCCGCTGCGGTGGCGGCGGTGGTGGTGATGTTGAGGGTGGCGGAGCTGCCGGCGGTGACGCTGCCGGGGGTGATGGTGGCGGTGACGCCAGAGGGGGCGCCGGTGACGGTGAGGTTGACACTCTGCGCGGATCCGGCCGTCACGGCGGTGGAGATGGTCGCACTGGTGGACGAACCGGCATTCACCGTACCGGAGTTCGGGTTCACGGCGACCGAGAAGTCGTTGCCGACCGGGGTGTTGCCGGTGAACGGCGCGAAGATGTGCGTGAAGTCCCAGGTGCCCTGGCCGATCCCCGAGCAGTCGTCCCGGCCGCCGGTGCCCGGGCAGCCGCCGTTGTCACGCTGGAGGGCCCAGAAGGAGAGCGTGTTGATGCCCTTCGAGACCGCCCAGTTGTACACCGTGGTGGCGTTGGCGACGGTGAAGGTCTCGGCTGCGCCGAAGTCGTCGATGCCGACCATCTCGGTGATGCCGATCGAACCCCACAGCTGGGCGGGGGTCTTGGCCGGGTAGAGCTTGGCCAGCTGGTTGTAGAGGCCGGTCGCCGCGGTCTGGGTGTCGGCGGCCATGTCGTGGGCGGCGTTGTCGTAGTAGTCGAAGGTCATCAGGTTGACGACGTCGATCCGGGCGTTGTTGCCGACCGCGTTCTTCAGCACCGCCAGGCCGCTGGGGGCCAGGCCGCCGGTGGTGGTCGGCAGCGTGTAGGAGAACTGGACCGAGCGGCCGTTGGCGGCGGCCCAGTCCTGCACCAGCTTGATCGCCTTGTTGCGGCGGTCGATGCCGGCGGTGTTGGTCAGCGAGTTGTCCTCGATGTCGAGGTCGATCCGGCTGATGTCGTAGGTGGTGATGACGTTCTCGAAGGCGGCCGCGATCTGGTTCACGTCGGTGCAGCTGTCGGCCAGTTCGGTGCCGGTGTTGTCGGCCGTGTAGCCGCCGAAGGACGGGATCACGTCGCCGCCGCCCGCCCGGATGGTGGCGATGTCGGCGCCGAAGGAGGACGGGGCGACGGGCAGCCCGGTGTCGCCGTTCCAGTACGGGGTGCACGAGCCCTTGGTGGCGGCCTGCAGGAACGCCATCGTCAGGTGCTTGGCGCCGGACTGGGCGGCCAGCGCGGCCGGGCTCTGGCCGGTCCAGGACTCGAAGTACGGGGCGAACACCCGGCTCGGCAGCGGGGTCGCGGCCTCGGCCGGTCCCGTACCGGCGGCGACCAGCCCGGCCGACGCGACCAGCGTGGCACAGGCGGTCAGGGCGGCCTGGATCGTTCTGCGTAGACGCATGGATTCTCCAACAGACTTGGTGGGGCAGGACGTTGGTGAACTGCTGAACTGCGCTGTGGGAATGCCGGGTGCCGACTTTCCCGGTTGCCGGCGTGCGGAGTCGCCGGCGTGAGGTGCGGCCGGCATGCGGAATCGCCGACGTGCGGTCTCGCCGACGTGCGGAGGGGGGCGTGCGGGAGCCGTGGCGGGGCGGGCGTGCCGGTGTGCGGGCACGCGTACGCCGTTCGGGGGAGGAGCAGGGCAGGGCAGTGCCTCGGCCGCCGGTGGTCACACCCCCACAGTGCATCCCGGTCGGATCGACATGCATATGATTGGACTAGACCAGTTCTCTGTCAAGACTCCTGACAGTTCGTCGGCGGACGGGAAACGGGAGGCCTCCTGGAATCCAGGAGACCTCCCGTTCGTCACTGCCGTGGTCGGAGCCCGTCGGCGGTGCACCCGTCCTTGCCGCCCCTGCGGGGGAGTTCGAACTCTGCGGGGGTGTGGTGTGCCGTGGCCGCGCGCAGGTCGTCGCGCGCGGCCACGGCCCGCCCGGCGCTCAGGACACCGGGCTGCACGAGGGGTGCGGATCCGGGCCGATCAGGCCGGAGGGCAGAGGGTGGCGCGCAGGGCGTCGAGGATCTTTTCGGCCTTCTCGGCGCCGAAGCCCTGCGGGTGGTCCGGCGCGGTGAAGCGCTGGTTGGCCAGCTCGACCAGCTTGGCGCGGTCCTTGGGGAACTGGTACATCGACTGGCACTGGTTGCGGGCCCGGTCGACGGCCTGTTCGGGCTTGCCGCCGACGATCGCCGGGTCGATCGCGTTCAGCGCGGTGACCAGCTTGGCGGTGACGTCGTCGCCCGGCTTGGCGGGCAGTCCGGCGTCGGTCGGCGGGGCGGGCTTGGGCGGCGCCGGGGTCTCGGCGGCATCGGGGGCGCCGGGCGACGAGGCCGCCGCGGGCGACGATCCGTCGGGGGCGCCGGGGGTGGGGGTGGCCGGCGTGGTCGCGGCGGGCGGCGCGGTGGTGTCGCCGGTGGCCGGGGCGCTCGCGGCGCCGGTGGCGGGCGTGGTGGCGGCGGCAGGGGCGGTGGCGGGGGCGGTGGGGGTGCCGCTCGCGGAGGCGCCGGTCGCGGTGGTGCCGGAGCCCGAGCTGGAGCAGGCGGCGAGGCTCACCGCGGCGAACGCCGTGAGGGTGGCGGCGAGGAGACGAGTGCGCATTCCGCCACACTGTCATGTTCGCGCCGCCCAAGGGAAGATCCTCAGACGTGGGAAAGGGGCCCGGGAAGCAGGTGCGGGACGGGAGCGGACGAGGCAGGGGTCACGGGAGCGGGAGGCAGGCGCCGGTAGAGGCGTCGGGGGGCAGGTGCGGGCAACGGCGTCGGGGAGCACGGGGGCGACGGCGCGGGCGGAAGCGGGAGCGCGGCGGCCCGGGGATCACCCCCGGAGCCGCCCCGCACCTGCCGGGCCCGGCCCGACCGGGCTCAGCCCAGCCCGTTGGTCTTCAGCCACTCCTTGGCCACCGCCGACGGGTCCTCCTTGTCGATGGCGACCTTCCGCATCAGTGACAGCAGCCCCGCCGTGTCCAGCTTGGCCGACACGGCGTTGAGCGCGGCCGTCGCGGTGGCGTCCACGCCCGCCTTGTTGACCAGCGGCGTGACGTTCTGCGCGCCGAACAGGCCCTTCGGGTCGGTCAGCGGCACGAGCTTCAGCTGGGCGATCTTCGGGTCGGTGGAGAACACGTTGCCGACCTGGATCGAGCCGTCCTTGACCGCGTTGGCGGTGGTCTCGCCGGTGGGCTTCCACTCCTTGAAGGTCAGCCCGTAGACGTCCTTGAGCGGCTGCTCCTGGCGGGACTTGAACTCCGGCGGGCCGCCGATGGTGAACTCGCCCGCCTTGGCGGCCAGGTCGGTGATGGTCTTCAGGTTGTACTTGTCGGCGCTCTCCTGGCTGATGCTCAGGGTGTCCTTGTCCTCGGCGGGCGAGGACTCCAGGAGCCCCAGCGAGGCCGGCAGGGCCTTCGCCAGCGCGGCGTTGACGTCCTCCTTGGCCGGCGAGGACGCCGTGCCGCCCAGGTAGGTGAGGAGCGCGCCGTTGTACTCGGGCAGCACCGTCAGGCTGCCGTTCTGCAGCTGCCCGTAGAGCACCTCGCGGCTGCCGATGTTGAACTTCTCCTCGACCTTGACGCCCTTGGCCTTCAGCGCCTGCGAGTAGATCGAGCCGAGCAGCACGTTCTCGGGGAAGTTCGCCGAGCCGACCACCACGGTCGAGCCGGAGCCTCCGGAGCCGCCCGCGCCGGACGCGGCCGCCGACGAGGAGCCGCCGCCGAGCGGGTCGCCGCCGGAGGAGGAGCAGGCGGTGGCGCCGAGGGCGAGCGCGGCGAGGGTGGCGAGAGCCAGGGCCCGGCGGCCGCTTCTGCGGCGTGCGGAAGTCGACATGGTGATGTGTGTCCTTTCGAGTGCGTGAACGAGGATCAGCCGGCCCGGCGCTGGGCACGCAGCCCGGGCGGGAGCGCGTACCGGGCGAGCAGGGCGAAGAAGAGCTGGACGCCGACCGCGAGCAGCACCACCAGCAGTGCGCCGCCCGCCGTGACGGCGTAGTTCCGGGTGGCCAGCCCGTCGATGACGTAGCGGCCGAGGCCGCCGAGGCCGACGTACGCGGCGACCGTGGCCGTCGCGATCACCTGGACGGTCGCGGTCCGGAAGCCGGCCAGCAGGGTGGGCAGCGCGGAGGGCAGGCAGACCTGCCGGAGCACCTGCGGGTGCGTCAGCCCGACGCCGCGCGCCGCGTCCCGGACGTCCGGGTCGGTGCCGCGGACCCCCTCGACGGCGGCCACCAGCAGCGGCGGCGCGGCGAGCGCGACCAGCGGCACCAGGACGGCGGTGTCGCCGACCCCGGCCAGCAGAACCGCCAGCGTCACCAGCCCGAGCGTGGGCAGTGCGCGGGCGGCGCCGGCCAGCGAGGTCACGGCGGCCGCGCCCCGTCCGGTGTAACCGATCAGCAGGCCGAGCGGGACGGCCAGCAGGGCCGCCCAGAGCAGCGCCTCGCCGGAGAGCAGCAGGTGCTCGGTGACGCGGTGCACGATGGAGTCCGGCCCGCTGCGGCGGTCCGGGGAGGAGAAGAAGTCCCCCAGCCAGGAGAACCAGTTCACCGGACGGCCCCCTTCTCTCGGACGGCCCACGGCGCGAGCAGCCGCCGGGCGCCCAGCAGCAGCAGGTCGACGGCCAGTGCCAGCAGGACGATCAGCACGATGCCGGCCACGATCGGGGTCGGGAAGGTGCGCTGGAAGCCGTCGATGAACAGGTAGCCCAGCCCGCCGCGGCCGATCAGCGCGCCGACGCTGGCCAGCGAGATGCTGGAGACCGCGGCCACCCGCAGCCCCGCCACCAGGTACGGCACGGCGGCGGGCAGTTCGACGCCGGCCAGCCGGTGCCACGGCCCGTAGCCCATCGCGGTCGCCGCCTGCCGGACCGGTTCGGGGACGGCGCGCAGCCCGTCCACCGTCGTCGGCAGCAGGACGGCCACGGCGTAGAAGGTGAGCGGGATCATCACGGTCGCCTGGGTGGCCAGCCCGGTGTAGGGGATGAGCAGCACGAAGACGGCCACCGAGGGCAGCGCGTAGACGACGTTGAAGACGGCGGCGAACGGCTGGTAGAGCCGGGGGAAGCGTGCGCAGAGCAGGCCGAGCGGGACGGCCAGCAGCAGGCCGATCAGCACCGGGAGCAGGGCGATCACCGCGTGGTCGGCGAGCAGGTCGCCGAGGTAGCCGAGGTGGTCGCCGATCCAGTACCAGCGGACGAGCGGTTCATCGTCCACCGCCGACTCCGTCCGTCGCGGTCGAGGCGGCACCGTCGGCCGGGGTCGGGGTGGCTCCGTCCGACGGGGTCGACGCGGCTCCGTCCGCCGGGGGCCGGGGGGCCGCCTTCGGTCCGGCCGCCTTCGCGGGGGCGGGCGCTGCCGCCAGCGCGGCGAGGACGGCCTCGCGGCTCGCGGTCCCGGTGGCCCGGCCGTCGGCGTCCAGCGCGACGGCGACGCCGGCGGGGGAGAGGACGGTGGCGTCGAGCGCGCTGCGCAGGGTGTCGCTCTCGGGTCGGTAGCCGGCCGCCGGGTGCAGGGTGGCGATGGCCGCGTCGCGGTCGATCCAGCCGATCGGGCGGCGCTCGTCGTCCAGTGCCAACTCCCAGCCGCCGTAGCGCAGCCCGTCGGACACCGGGCGGACGGTGACGGCGGTGGCGGGGCGCAGCCCGAGGCCGCGCAGGCCGCGGTCACGGCCGAGGAAGGCGGCCACGCCGTCGTCGGCGGGCGCGGTGAGCAGTGTGTGCGGGTCGGCGAGCTGGGCGATCCGGCCCTGTTCGCGCAGGACGACGACCTGGTCGCCGAGCCGCACGGCCTCCTCGATGTCGTGCGTCACGAACAGCACCGTCTTGTGCAGTTCGGACTGGAGCCGCAGCAACTCGTCCTGGAGCCCGGCGCGGACCACCGGGTCGACGGCGCTGAACGGCTCGTCCATCAGCAGGACCGGCGGGTCGGCGGCCAGGGCGCGGGCCACGCCGACGCGCTGCTGCTGGCCGCCGGAGAGTTGGAACGGGTACCGCTTGCCGGTCTCGGGCGCCAGCCCGACCAGCTCCAGCAGCTCGGCGGCCCGGGCGCGGGCCTTCTTGCGGTCCCAGCCGAGGAGGTAGGGGACGGTGGCGACGTTGTCGATCACCCTGCGGTGCGGGAAGAGCCCGGCCTGCTGGATCACGTAGCCGATGCCGCGGCGCAGCTTGGCGGGCTCCAGCTGGGCGACGTCCGTGCCGTCGAGCAGCACCCGGCCCGAGGTCGGCTCGACCATCCGGTTGACCATGCGCAGCAGGGTCGTCTTGCCGCAGCCGGAGGGGCCGACCAGCACGGTTATCCGGCCGGTGGGGACGTCGAGGTCCAGGCTCCCGACGGCGATGGTGCCGTCGGGGTGGCGCTTGCCGGCGCCGTCGAATCTGATCACGGGGAGTTTCCTCGTCTCGGTGCCCCGTGGTGGCGGCGCCGATGGTGGCGGTCTGTCGGTCGGTGGCGGTTTGTCGACACTTGACGGTGCGTAGCGCATCCGTCGGTCTGTCATATCAACTGCCCGGACGTTCTTCCGCCCGCGTGGCTGCCCAGCATCGGACCGGCGGAAACTCCGATCAGACTATGACCTGGATCATCTCCTGTCTCCGGCATACCACTCGGGCGGGCCTCCCCGGCGCCGGACGACCGGCCGGTGGGGCCGGTGGGACCGGTGGGGTGGACCCGGCCGGTCCGGGGCCGGCGGCGACGGTGGCCCCGGACCCGCTCGGGCCGCGTCCGGAGGCCCCGCCGTGTTGAGCCCGGCTGAGCCCGGCCCCGTCCGGCTGAGCCCCGGGCCTCAGCCGCCGGGCCGGGTCGGCAGCCCCGCGGCGGCCCAGCCGACGAAACCGCCGTCCAGGTCCGTCGCCCGGTGCAGCCCCAGCTCGCGCAGCGAGGCGGCGGCCAGACTCGAGGCGTAGCCCTCCGAGCAGACCACGACCACCTCCACGTCGTACCCCGTCGCCTCCGGGATCCGGTGGCTGCCGGTCGGATCGAGCCGCCACTCCAGCACATTGCGCTCGATCACCAGCGCCCCCGGGATCTCCCCCTCGGCCGCCCGCTGCGCCGCCGGCCGGATGTCCACCAGCAGCGCGCCGTCCAGCTGCGCCTGGTAGGCCTCCCGGGCCCCGGGCCGGTGGACGCCCTCGCGGGCACGCTCCACCAGGTCGTCAATCGTGGTCACCACTGCTCCGGTCCTTCCTGCGAGGTGCGGACCAGGCCGCCGGCCCGCAGGTCGTAGTGCGCCATCGAGCTCAGCGGCGGCGAGTAGGCGTGCAGGGTGACGGCCGGGCCTGAGGCCGTGTTGCGGACGTCGTGCACGTATTCGGGGCCGAACGCCCGGGCGGTGCCGGCCGGCACCCGGCGGATCAGCAGGCCCTGCTCGGGCCCGCCGAGCGAGAGCTCCTCCAACTCGCCGAGCGCGACGGTGAACGCGCCGCGCGAGCCGCCGTGGTCGTGGAACCCGGTGGACTGGCCCGGCAGCCAGCTGATCAGCCAGACCTCGTGGTCGTCGTCGGCCGCCAGCCGCCGGTACCAGCGCTCGTCGGTGGAGAGCCGGACGTGCTGGATCCACCGGTCGGGCCGCTCGGCCAGCTCGCGGACGATCGTGCGCAGGGCGTTGGGCGTGAGCGGGGAGCGGGTCTCCTCGGTGGCGGCGGGCGCCGCCACCGAGGTCGCGGTGGTGGTGGACGTCGTGGTGTCTGCGGTGTCGGTCGCGGTGTCGGCCGCGGTGTCGGCTGCGAGGTCCAGGCTCATGTGGGCGTCCTCGGGGAAGGCGGAGCGAGTGGAGGGCGGGTGGCCGTGCCCGGGCGCGGATGCAGGTGTGCCGCGGACGAGCGGGGCGGGCACGGGTGCGCCGGGCGGGGCGCGTCAGGAATGCGGGTGCGCGGTGCGGGCCCTGGCAGACGTCACAGGGTGGGACCGGCGGGGAAAGGCAGGGTCAACAGGCACAGATGGAACTCGCCTGGCGTCGCAGATCGACGTGCAGGCGGCAGACCAGAGTGGTGCCGGAGTCCATGCGCCGGATCCTTCCCGACGGGAAGGGCACGAGTCAAGCGAGCCCGTCACCCCTGCGTGGCGCTCCGGGGCGCGGGCGGGGCCGGCGCCGGGACGTGCGGCCGGGTGCGGGGGGTGTTCGGCGGGGCGTTCTGCTCGGTGCCCGGCTGCACGGTGGGCGCCGCCGCGCCCGGGGGCGGCGGCGCGGGGGAGGGCACACCGGGGCCGGTGCCGGCCAGTGCCGCCTTGATCACGGGCGCGGCCTGCTCGCCCAGGTGGCGGCCCAGCGTCTGGTAGGCGTCGAACTGCCGGTGGTCGAACCACTGGTCGCTGGTGGAGTCGTTGGGGAAGGCCGGGTTGGCCACCGCGTACGAATGCAGCTCGTAGGGCATGTCGGCGGTCAGCACGGCCTGGACGACGATCAGCGTGCCGAGGTTCCCGCCGCCCCCGCCCCCGCCGCGGGAGCGCTCGCCGTCCTTGCCGCCCCCACCGTCCTCGCCGCCCTCGCCGTTCTCGTCCGGGACGGTGAGCGCGTCCGGGTAGTGGATGGACCCGGTGATCACCGTCCGGGCGGAGAGACGCTCGGCCAGGCGTGCCGCCAGACCGTGCAGCGACTGCCCGTCCGCGCTGCCGGGGATCAGCAGTTCGGGCTCGTGGAGGGTGATGGTGATGCCCAGCTCCTCGCGGGCGAGCGTGATCGCCGCCGCCAGCGTGGCCGCGTAGGAGGTGTCCCCGCTGGCGTCGATGCAGACCGCGGTGCGGACGCCGTGCCGGAGCAGCTCGACCAGCCCGAGGTTCTCGTAGTGGCCGCCGTCGGTGGTGAGCAGGAACCGGCCGTCCATCGGGAACCGCCCGCACAGCTCGCGCAGTTGGTACGGGAGCCGGCGGACGGCGGGCTGCGGCGCGCGCCGCCAGTCGCGGTCGGGCGCCCAGAGCGGTCCGAGGACGGCCGGGTTGGGCAGCCAGCTGCCGAGCCGGGCGTTGGTGACCGCGAACAGGCCCTGGTAGGCGCGGGACTGACGCCCCATCGCCGAGGAGAACGCGGCGCCCGAGACGGCCATCGCGGACTGCACGGTGAGGTCCCGGGCGATGTGCCGCCGGGTGCGCCGCTCCAGCAGGTCCGTCCGGGCGTAGCCGACGTCCGGCCCGCCCACGTAGTCGTACGAGAAGGTGAACGAGACGGCCCGGCGCCCGGGCGGCGTACGGGAGTTGCCGGAGAGGTTGGCCGCCGCCGCGAACACCACCTGCGGGAAGCCGGGGTGCCGGGCGCCGTAGTGGCTGAGCCGGGTCTGCTCGCGGAAGAAGTGGTACGGCCGGGCCAGCACCTCGCCGTCCTCGGTGGAGCGGCGGACGGCGAACGCGGAGGCGAGCCGGCGCCGGTAGAACGGGTGCAGGCCCATCCAGGTCTGATCGAGGTTGAGCCCGACCGATCCGAGCACGAGCGGCAGCAGCACCTGGGCGGCGGCCGGCCAGGCGTGCCCGGTGGCGACCGCCCAGCCGAGGGCGAGCAGCGCGCCCGCAGACAGCGCGGCCAGCGCCGACCAGACGAGCAGGTACTCGGCGATCCGGCTGCCGATCCCGCCGCCGATGCGGCCGGCGCCGTGCACCAGCCCGCCGAGCGCCGCCGCGCCCTGCTCGACGGCCCGGCGCCCGTGCCAGAGGATGCCGAGCAGCACCGCGAGGTAGCTGAGCAGGACGGTGAGGCTGATGCCCGCGCCGGTCTGCCGGGCGCCGACCGCGAGCGCCGCCTGGAGCCGGACCGCGCCCCAGGCGAGCCCGGGCACCACCAGGACGCCGACGGCCAGCAGCGCCGCCAGCGCCAGCGCGCCGTGGGAGAGCCGGCGCAGCGCGCGCGGCAGCAGGGTGTTCCAGCCGAGCAGTGAGAAGGCCAGCAGCCAGAGCAGCCAGCAGGCGACGGCGGCCGCGAGCAGCCCGAGCAGCGCCAGTACGGCCGGCGCCCGGACGGTGAGCGGGCCGGGCACGGCGGCCTCGCCGGTGCGCAGGCCGACGGCGGCCAGGCCGTCGAGGTCGGCCAGCGGCACGAGGTGGTAGAAGCGGCTGAGCCCGAGACCGATCACCAGGACGGTGGCGAGCAGCAGGGTGAGCGCCGCGACCAGGCCGCGCAGCAGCGTCCCGAGGGCGACCAGCCACTGCCCGGCGCCGTCCGCCAGGTACTTGGCGTGCCGGCGCAGGTGGTCCTCCTCCGGGGAGCCGGGCTCCAGGACGTCGTCCGCCGTCAGGCCGGAGACGGCGTGCACCGGGCCTCCGGGCGCCGCGTCGCTGAGCGCCAGTTGCAGCGCGCCGACGGTGTAGCCGCCGCCGGAGACGGACACCAGGTAGCGGGCCTGTTTCAGCCAGGGCCGCAGCTCCTGGAGGGCGCCGAGGGTGATGCAGGCGGAGCGGATGCCGCCGCCGGAGACGCAGAACCCCAGCCGGGCGTGCTCCCGGCCCGGCGGCACCACGGCGCCGTTGCGCCAGCGGGCGCGGTGGTCGAGCGGCGGGCTCGCGCGGCGGCCGGGCGGCCAGTGCCCGCCGCGGGCGGTGGCCACCGGCCAGGGCGGGACCAGTGCGGGCGCCCCGGGGGTCACGGGGGGATCGGCGGCGGCCTCGGCCGGGTGGCGCAGCAGGGCGCGCAGGGCACGGTGGAGGGTGACGCCGACGATGACCAGGGCGATCGCCGCGGCCGGCAGGAGCAGCAGCCACCTGACTGCGGCGAGCGCGGACGCGGCGGCGAAGGGGGCGTCGGAGCCGGCCGCGTCCACCCCGTCCAGCCCCGCGCCCAGCAGCGCGTTCCCGGTGAGGCCGCAGGCACCCGCGAGCAGCCCGGCGCCGCCGCAGGCGAGCGCGGTGAGCCGCCAGTGCGGCCGGGTGAGCACGTACCGGCCCAGCAGCCCGGCCGCGGCGAGTGTCAGGGTGCAGCCGCCGAGCAGCCACCAGCCGGCCGCCAGGGCCGAGCGGTACGCCGAGAGCTGCCCGCCGGCCACGGCCTCGGCGGCCGCCCGGGTGCCGGCCAGCTCCAGGGCCACGCCCCGTACGGCGGGGGCCCAGTGGCGGTACAGCAGCCACCCCAGTGCGAGCGGCACGGGCACACCGAGCGCGAGCAGCAGGCCGGCCCAGGGCGGCACCGGGCAGCGCGGTACGGACGCGGAGAGCTCCTCGGACACCGCCACCACGACCACCTCCCCGTGCACCACCCGGGACCCGGCCGCCGGGGCGGCGCGGATCACTGTCGGCCACTGCCCGGTGACGTACCGGAGCAGCATCATGGCGCGTACTACCCCGATACGCAGTACCCCGCACAGGATTCACCCGGATGAGTAAGGAGAGTCCTAGCGGGGTAGATGACCGTTTCATCCCATCTACTCGACCCTGCGTGTCCGCGTGAGAAGACCGCCCCAGCCGCGTTGCGTCCGACGTATTGTCAGGCCACCGAGGCCGGGCCTACGGTCTACGCACCACGTTCTACGCACGTAGATGCATTGGCCGGCACACGTGTGAACCCGCAGCCAGAACCGCCCCGTCAACCCTCAGACCGCAGGCCCGACCCCCCGGCCGGGCCACGGAGTTGCGGAGGTACCCATGTCGCAGATCGTCCGCGCCGCCCTCGTCCAGACCCGGTGGACCGGGGACCAGGAGACGATGATCGCCCTCCACGAGCGGTACGCCCGTGAGGCCGCCGCCCAGGGTGCGAAGATCATCGGATTCCAGGAGGTGTTCAACGCCCCCTACTTCTGTCAGGTCCAGGAGCCCGAGCACTACCGCTGGGCCGAGGCCGTGCCCGACGGCCCCACCGTCCGCCGGATGCAGGACCTCGCCCGCGAACTCGGCCTCGTCGTGGTCGTCCCCGTCTACGAGGAGGACCAGCCCGGCGTCTACTACAACACCGCCGCCGTGATCGACGCCGACGGCCGCTACCTCGGCAAGTACCGCAAGCACCACATCCCCCAGGTCAAGGGCTTCTGGGAGAAGTACTACTTCAAGCCCGGCAACCTCGGCTGGCCCGTCTTCGACACCGCCGTCGGCAAGGTCGGCGTCTACATCTGCTACGACCGCCACTTCCCCGAGGGCTGGCGCGCCCTGGGCCTGGCCGGCGCCCAGATCGTCTACAACCCCTCCGCCACCAGCCGCGGCCTCTCCGCCTACCTCTGGCAGCTCGAACAGCCCGCCGCCGCCGTCGCCAACGAGTACTTCGTCGCCGCCATCAACCGGGTCGGCACCGAGGAGTACGGCGACAACGACTTCTACGGCACGTCCTACTTCGTCGACCCGCGCGGCCAGTTCGTCGGCGACGTCGCCTCCGACAAGGAGGAGGAGCTCGTCGTCCGCGACCTCGACCTCGACCTCATCGAAGAGGTCCGCCGGCAGTGGGCGTTCTACCGCGACCGCCGCCCCGAGGCCTACGGACCCCTGACCGAGGCGTGAGAGGGGCCGCACCGTGACCACCCGTACCGTCATCCGCGGCGGCCTCGTCATCACCGCCGCCGACGAACTCCACGCCGACGTCCTGGTCGAGGGCGAACGCATCGTGGCCCTCGCCGCCACCGGCAGCGACGCCGCCCTCGCCTGGACCGCCGACACCGTCATCGACGCCACCGGCCACTACGTCATCCCCGGTGGCGTCGACGCCCACACCCACATGGAGCTGCCCTTCGGCGGCACCGCCGCCTCCGACACCTTCGAGACCGGCACCCGTGCCGCCGCCTGGGGCGGCACCACCACCATCGTCGACTTCGCCGTCCAGCCCGTCGGCGGCTCCCTGCGCGAGGGCCTCGACGCCTGGCACGCCAAGGCCGACGGGAACTGCGCCGTCGACTACGCCTTCCACACCATCGTCTCCGACGTCAACGACGGCGTCCTCAAGGAGATGGACGCCCTCGTGGACTCCGGCGAGTCCACCTCCTTCAAGCTCTTCATGGCCTACCCCGGCGTCTTCTACAGCGACGACGGGCGCATCCTGCGCGCCATGCAGCGCGGCGCCGCCAACGGCGGGCTGATCATGATGCACGCCGAGAACGGCATCGCCATCGACGTGCTGGTCGAACAGGCCCTCGCCGCCGGCCGGACCGCCCCCCGCTACCACGGAGAAGTCCGCCGCGAACTCCTGGAGGCCGAGGCCACCCACCGCGCCATCAAGCTCGCCCAGGTCGCCGGCAGCCCCCTCTACGTCGTCCACGTCTCCGCCGCTTCCGCGCTCGCCGAACTCACCCGCGCCCGCGACGACGGCCACAACGTCTTCGGCGAGACCTGCCCCCAGTACCTCTTCCTCTCCACCGACAACCTCGCCGAGGAGGGCGCCGACGGCTTCGAGGGCGCCAAGTACGTGTGCAGCACCCCGCTGCGGCCCCGCGAACACCAGGCCGCACTCTGGCGCGGCCTGCGTACCAACGACCTCCAGGTGGTCTCCACCGACCACTGCCCGTTCTGCTACGTGGGCCAGAAGGAGCTCGGCCGCGGTGACTTCTCCAAGATCCCCAACGGCCTGCCCGGCGTGGAGAACCGCATGGACCTCCTCCACCAGGCCGTGGTCGACGGACACCTCACCCGCCGCCGCTGGATCGAGATCGCCTGCACCACCCCGGCCCGGATGTTCGGCCTCCACCCGCGCAAGGGCACCATCGCCCCCGGCGCCGACGCCGACCTGGTCGTCTACGACCCCACCGCCGTGCAGACCGTCTCCGCCGCCACCCACCACATGAACGTCGACTACTCGGCCTACGAAGGCCGTCGACTCACCGGCCGCGCCCGGACGGTGATCTCCCGAGGCACCGTCGTCCTCGACGACGGCCGGTGGCTCGGCCGTGCCGGCCACGGCACCTTCCTGCGCCGCGACACCTGCCAGTACCTGGTCTGACCCCGGTCCGACCTCCGCCGCCGCCCGGGGCCGGGCTCTCCGGCCCCGGGCCCGGCACACCCGCCCGGTCCGGCGCATCCAGCCGGGCCGGCCACCCGCCCGGTCCGGGACGCCCACCCGGCCCCGGGGCCCGGCAGACCCACCCGGCCCCGGCCGCACGCCCGGCCGGGCCCGGAGCCCGGCACCTCCCGGGCACACCTCCCCGCCCCCGAAGCCCCTGGAGCCCTCATGGACATCGGCCTCGTCCTGCAGACCGACCCGCCCGCCCGCCTGCTCATCGACCGCATGATCCGCGCCGAACGGGCCGGCTTCACCCATGGCTGGACCTTCGACTCCTGCGTCCTGTGGCAGGAACCCTTCGTCATCTACAGTCGCATCCTCGCCGAGACGACGAAGCTGACCGTCGGCACCATGGTCACCAACCCCTCCACCCGCACCTGGGAGGTCACCGCCTCCCTCTTCGCCACCCTCAACGACATGTACGGCAACCGCACCGTCTGCGGCATCGGCCGCGGCGACTCCGCCATGCGCGTCGCCGGCCGCCGCCCCGCCACCCTCGCCCGGCTCTCCGAAGCCATGCACGCCATCAAGGAACTGGCCGAAGGCCGCACCGTCGAGGTCGACGGCACCGACATGCACCTGCCCTGGGTCCGCCCCGGCGCCCGGCTGCCCGTCTGGATGGGTGCGTACGGACCGAAGGCGCTCAACCTGACGGGACGTCAAGCCGACGGGTTCATCCTCCAACTAGCCGACCCCTACCTCACCGAGTTCATGATCAAGGCCGTGCGCAACGCCGCCGCCGAAGCCGGCCGCGACCCCGACGGCGTCACCATCTGCGTCGCCGCCCCCGCCTACGTCACCACCGACGACTCCCCGCAGGCCCTCGCCCACGCCCGCGAACAGTGCCGCTGGTTCGGCGGCATGGTCGGCAACCACGTCGCCGACCTCGTCACCCACTACGGCGAGCACTCCGCCCTCGTCCCCGACGCCCTCACCGACTACATCAAGGGCCGCCAAGGCTACGACTACAGTCACCACGGCCGGGCCGGGAACCCCGACACCGCCTTCGTCCCCGACGAGATCGTCGACCGCTTCTGCCTCATCGGCCCGGTCGAGGCCCAACGCGAACGCCTCCACCAGCTCCGCGCCCTCGGCGTCGACCAGTTCGCCGTCTACGCCATGCACGACGCCGTCGAAGCCACCATCGACGCCTACGGCACCGACGTCATCCCCCAGTTGCGCGAAGGTACCCGTCAGTGACCGGCACCGCCGCGATAGGGGGCGGCTCCGCGCAGCCGGCACGCCAGCTCCAGCACGCCGACGGCCGGGTCGAGTTGGACCCGGCCGCCCCGGCCCTGCCCGCCAACGGCTACACCAACGACGACCTGCGCCCCGTCCCGGTCGGCCGCCGCACCTGGACCACCTACAACTTCCTCGCCCTCTGGGTCGGCATGGCCCACAACATCCCGTCCTGGACCCTAGCCTCCGGCCTCGTCGCCCTCGGCATGGACTGGAAACAGGCCGTCCTCACCATCGCCCTCGCCAACCTCATCGTGCTCGCGCCGATGCTGCTCACCGGCCACGCGGGCACCAAGTACGGCATCCCCTTCCCGGTCTTCGCCCGCGCCTCCTTCGGCCTGCGCGGCGCCAACCTGCCCGCCCTCCTGCGGGCCGCCGTCGCCTGCGCCTGGTTCGGCATCCAGACCTGGATCGGCGGCGAGGGAATCTTCCTGCTCGCCGGCAAGCTCTTCGGCGAATCCTGGCGCACCGCCGCCGAGTTCGGCGGCTATCCGTGGACGCAGTGGCTCTCCTTCCTGCTGTTCTGGCTGGTCGAGATGGCCGTCATCGCCCGCGGCATGGAGACCCTGCGCCGTTTCGAGAACTGGGCCGCGCCCTTCGTCATCGTCGGCGCCCTCGCCCTGCTCGTCTGGATCACCGTCAAGGCGGGCGGCTTCGGCCCGCTGCTCGACCAACCCTCCCGGCTCGGCTGGGACGGCGACTTCTGGAAGGTCTTCTTCCCCGCCCTCATGGGCATGATCGGGTTCTGGTCGACCCTCTCCCTCAACATCCCCGACTTCACCCGCTTCGGCGGCAGCCAGCGCGCGCAGATCCGCGGCCAGGCCCTCGGCCTGCCCACCACCATGACCCTCTTCGCGCTGCTCTCCGTCCTCGTCACCTCCGGCTCGCAGGCCGTCTACGGCGAACCCCTCTGGGACCCGATCGCGCTCGCCGCCAGGATGGAGAACCCGGCCGGCATCCTGTTCGCCCTGCTGACCGTCCTCGTCGCGACCCTCTCCGTCAACATCGCCGCCAACGTGGTCTCACCCGCCTACGACCTCGCCAACCTGATGCCGCGCCTCGTCAACTTCCGCACCGGGGCGCTGATCACGGGTGTCATCGGGATCGCCGTCCTCCCCTGGAAACTGATCTCCGACCCGCACGTCTACATCTTCACCTGGCTCGGCGTCGTCGGCGGCCTGCTCGGCACCGTCGCCGGTGTCCTCATCGCCGACTACTGGCTCCTGCGTCGCACCCGCCTCCACCTCGCCGACCTCTACCGCCCGCACGGCGCCTACTGGTACACCGCCGGCTGGAACTGGCGCGCCGTCACCGCCCTGCTGGCCGGCGGCCTCCTCGCCGTCGGCGGCTCCCACGGCGGCCCCTTCCCGGCGGACGGTCTCGTCCCGTTCCTCGAACCCCTCGCGGACTACGGCTGGGCCGTCGGTCTCACCACGTCCCTGGCCCTCTACACGGCACTCACCGTGACGACGGGGCGCGGCACCCGCGCGTGACCACGGGCGCCGCCGCCCGCCGCCCGCCGGGCGGCGCCACCGGTGGGGCGTCCTCCGTGGGGGTGCCGTCGGTTGGGCGGGGCTCGTGGGGGCGCCGTCGGTTCGGCGGGGCGCCGTCCGTGGGGAGGCCAGGCGGGCTCAGCCGCCGAGCCGCTCGACAGCGGCGAGGACCTTCGCCGTGCCGTCCTCGCTCGCGAGGGTGGCGGCGACCGAGCGGGCGCGGGTGCGGTAGCGGGGATCGTCGACGGCCTGCCGGATCGCGCCGGCCAGGCGGGCCGTCGTGAGCGCGGGGAGGGGGACGGGCCCCGGCGTGGTGCCCAGGCGGGCGAGGCGGGCGGACCAGAACGGGGCGTCCAGCTGGGCCGGGACGGGGACGGCCGGTGTGCCGGCGCGGAGCGTGGCGGCGGTGGTGCCGGCCCCGGCGTGGTGGACGACGACGGCCGCGCGGCGGAAGAGCCACTCGTGCGGGGCGTCGTCGATGGTGAGGACGGTGTCGCTGTCCGGTGCGCCGAGGCCGCTCCAGCCGGACTGCAGGACGACGCGGACGCGGGCCGCCCGGGCGGCGGCGAGGACGGTGGCGGTGACGCGCTCGGGGTCGGGGACGACCAGGCTCCCGAAGCCGACGAAGACGGGCGGCGGCCCGGCGGCGAGGAAGTCGGCGAGCCGGGGCGGGGGTTGCCAGCCGGGGTCGGGCCGCGGCCACCAGTAGCCGGCGACGTCGAGGCCGGGACGCCAGTCGGCGGGGCGCGGGACGACGGCGGGGGAGAAGCCGTGCAGGACGGGGTGGTGGCGCCGGGCCCGTGCGATGCTGCGCGCCGGCAGGCCCAGCCGGCGCCGGAGCCGGCGCACCGCGGGGGCGAAGAGGCGGTCGGTGGTGGCCTGGACGGCGTGGCCGGCGAGCAGGTTCCCGGTGCGGCCCAGCGACCGGGTGCCCGTCACGGCTGGGGCGAACTCCCGGGTGGGGGAGAGGGGTTGGAGGTAGAGGCCGAGGGTGGGGATGCCGGCGGCCTCGGCGGCGACCTGGCCGAGCGCGGAGGTGGTGCTGGTGGTGAGGAGGAGGTCGGCGCCCAGCTCGGTGGCGGCGGCGATGCCGTCGCCGAGGGCGGGCATGAAGGCGCGCCCGAGGCGCAGGAGTTGGAGGATGGCGAGCGGTCCGGCGCCGGCCTGGAGGAGGCGCTGGCCGCGGGTGGAGGCGAGTTCGGCGCGCGGGTCGACGGGGAGGGCGCGGAACTCCAGCCCGGCCGCGCGGACGGAGTCGGCGAAGGTGGCGTGGGTCGCGACGGCGACCTGATGGCCGGCCGCGTGCAGCCGGGCGCCGAGTCCGGCGAAGGGGGCGACGTCGCCCCGGGACCCGGCGGTGGCGATCAGGATGCGCATGGCCGCAGTATCGCGGCCCGGGTCCCTCCGGGGGCGGGTGCCGCGCCCGGCGCACCGGAACCGCACGGGCGCACGGGTGCGTCCTTCGCAGCAGGAGCGGCCCGGACGGGACCGCCGTCGTGGTGCCGTGGAGGGTGGGAGGACGCATGGGTATCGTCGCGTGGATCGTGCTGGGCCTGGTGGCCGGGGCTCTGGCCAAGTTGCTGCTGCCGGGGAGGGACCCGGGAGGCCTGGTCGTGACCACCCTGATCGGCATCGCCGGGTCCTTCGTCGGCGGCTGGATCTCCTCGCACTTCCTGCACCGGCCGGTGGCCGCGCACTTCTTCGACCTGGCCACCTGGGCGTCGGCGATCGGCGGGGCGCTGGTGCTGCTGATCCTGTACCGGATCCTCTTCGGCAACTCCCGCCGCTGACGCCGCCCGCGGGTCGGATGGGGAGACGCCGGGCCGTGGCGCGGGTCGGCGAGTGGATTAACGCCCCGGCGCAGCGCCGGGGCGGGCCGCTGCGTCCCGCCCGGGAGGTCCCGCCGGACGGCCTGTTCGGCGTCGTGTCCGGCGGCTTTGTTCGGCGGCTTGTTCGGTGGCCTGCCCGGCGTCCTGCCCTTGCTTGACGCTCCTACGGGGTGCGGAGGCCGCCGAGGATGAGCTTCCAGAGGGCCTCGAAACGCTCCTGGGCGTGCGGGTCGGCCCACTCGGAGGCGTACGCGGGGTCGTGGAAGTGGGCGGTCGCCTCGAAGACGGCGCGGGCGGTCGAGCCGATGTGGGCGAGCCTGAACTCCTTGGTCCCGACACCGTCCTGGATGATCCGGCCGATCTGGCCGACCAGCGTGTCGAGGTGCGTCTCGACGGTGCTGCTGGTCTCGGCGACCAGCGTCATGTAGGTGGCGAACAGCTGCGGGTCGTCGAGCGCCTTCTTCCGCTTGGCGGCGAACAGCGTCTCCAGCCAGCGGTGCAGCCGCTCGACGGCCGGGCCGGGCTCGGTGGCGATGAACTGCAGGTCGCTGTGGGCCTGGTCGAGCCAGCGCTGGGTGACGGCCTCGCGCAGCGCGGCCTTGCTCGGGAAGAAGCGGTAGACGCTGCTGTGGCTGACACCGAGGGTGCGGGCGACGTCCACGACCGTGGCCTTGGCCGGGCCGAACCGCCTGAGGACGTCCTCGGTCGCGCTCAGGATCTGCTCGGGGGTGAGTGCGCTGTCCGTGGTCACGGCGAGGTACGTCCTTACGGTGGTGCGCCCGCCGGTGTGTGGCGGACGGTGCTGCGGCTGGCGGTGCTGCGGGTGGCGGGGGCGGTGCGTGCTGCGAGTTCTCGGGGTGCTTGTCGTACCGGCCCGGCCCGCCCCCGGCCGCGGTGCGTCGGCCGGGGCGGGTGCCGCGGTCAGTGCTCGCTGTCGAGGTGGGCCATCTGAGCGGCAGCGTACCTCTCCCCGGCGGCGGACCCGGCGGGGACGGCGGCCTCGATGGCGGCCAGGTCGGCCCCCGTGAGCGTGAGGTCCAGGGCGCCGAGGGCCTCGGTCAGCCGGTCACGGCGGCGGGCGCCGACCAGCGGGACGATGTCCTCGCCACGCGAGGCGACCCAGGCGATCGCGACCTGGGCGACGCCGGCGCCCCGTTCGGCGGCGACCGCGCGCAGCGCCTCCACCAGCTTGAGGTTGTGGGTGAGGTTGTCGCCCTGGAAGCGCGGGCTGTGGCCGCGGAAGTCGGCGCCGGCCAGGGCGCGGTCGTTGTTCCAGTGGCCGCTGAGCAGGCCGCGCGACAGTACCCCGTACGCGGTGACGCCGATGCCCAGCTCGCGGGCGGCGGGCAGGATCTCGTCCTCGATGGAGCGCGAGATGAGCGAGTACTCGATCTGCAGGTCGCTGATCGGGTGGACGGTGGCGGCGCGGCGCAGCGTGTCGGCGCCGACCTCGGACAGGCCGATGTGGCGGACGTAGCCGGCCTTGACCAGGTCGGCGATCGCGCCGACGGTCTCCTCGACCGGGACGTCCGGGTCGAGGCGGGCCGGGCGGTACACGTCGATGTAGTCGGTGCGCAGGCGGCGCAGCGTGTAGGCGAGGGCGGTCTTGGTGGCGGCCGGGCGGGCGTCGTAGCCGAGCCACTGGCCGCCGGGGTCGCGCTGGGCGCCGAACTTCACGCTGATCTGGACGCTCCCGCGGTCGCGGCCGCGCAGTGCGTCGTGGATCAGCAGCTCGTTGTGGCCCATGCCATAGAAGTCGCCGGTGTCGAGCAGGGTGACGCCGGCGTCGAGCGCGGCGTGGATGGTCGCGATGCTCTCCGCCTCGTCGGCCGGGCCGTAGAGGTCGGACATGCCCATGCAACCGAGGCCGAGGGCGGAGGTGGTGAGGCCGGTCGAGCCGAGGGCGCGCCGGTGGATCCGGGGGGTGGTGGACACGGGGTGCTCCTGACGGGGAGGGGTTCGGCGTGGGCCGGGGGTGGTGGGTGGCCGAGTCCAACCATGGCACGATTGCTAACAGAATTCAAAATCTGTCAGTCGTTATCTGTTATCTGTTTTCTGTCATCTGTCACTCGATGGCCGAGGGACGCCCGCCGAGGGACGCCGTCCGTCCGTCGTGCTCCCCCTCCGCCCCCGCCGTCCGCCCGCGCCCGCCGCCTCAGATCGCCGCCTCGCTCGCTGCCGCGCCACCGCACACGCCGCTCCGGTCGCAGTACGGCTGCCCGGAGCTGCGCCCGCATCCGCACAACATCGCCCTCGGCGTCTCCCACCCCACCCCCGGCATCCACCACCCGCAGCTCCCCGCGCACCAGCAGCCGCCCGTCCGGCATCCGTCGCACCGACGTCGGCCGGTCCGGCTGCTCCGTCCCGCCGTCCGCCAGCCGGTAGCGGAGCGCACCCGTCGGGCAACGCCGCACCACCTCGGCGACCACCCCCGGCTCCCCCGCGTCCGGCGTGATCCACGGTCGCCGCGCCGTGTCGAACACCGACGGCAGCCCGCGCACGCACTCGGCCGCGTGCCGGCAGACCTGCGGGTCGAAGGTCACCGCGATCCCAGCGGCCTCGTACGTCTTCGCACCCGGCCGGCCGGGTCCGCCGGCCGTCCCGGCGCCCTCCCCGCCGCCCATCAGTCGCTCACCCGGCTGTGGTTCTCGTACGCCAGGTCCGCGTACTCGGGGTGGCGCAGCATCCACGCCTTGACGAACGGGCACGTCGCCAGCACCGGCAGCCCGCGCTCACGGGCGTCCTCCAGGGCCGCCCGGGCCAGCGCGCCGCCGACCCCCTGCCCCTCGAAGGCCGGCTGCACCACCGTGTGCGGGTACACCACCAGGTGGTCGCTGCGCATGTACTCGGCGAAGCCGGCCAGGGTGTCGTCCGCCCAGGCCTCGAAGCGGCTGCTGGCTTCGGCGTCTCGAACCGTGACGGTCATCGGAGGCTCCTCGCTGCCGGACGCGGAGCCGGGGCCGGCCCCGGTCCATCATCGAGCGCCGCTCACCGCCCCGCCCGTCGACCCGCCCGTCGCCCCGGTCGGCGCCCCGGTCCGCGTCACCGAGGGCGCCGTGCCGGCCGGCTGCCGCACCCGCCCGGCGACCGGTGCGCGCAGCAGGTGGGCCCGGGCCGGCGGTAGGTTGCGCCACACCGTCCGGCTCCCCAGCCCGTACGCCGCCTCGAACCGTCGCAGCAGCCGCACCACCGCCCGGTGCCGCGCCCCGTGCCGGGTCCCCGACACCAGAGTCCGGGCGGCCGTGGTACCCAGGTACCCGAAGTAGGTGAGCTCCCCGCCCGGCACCAGCAGCCGCAGATAGAGGTCCAGGATCTGCTGGACCTGCGCCGGCTCGAGGTTGGTGAACGGCAGGCCGGAGACGATCACGTCGTACCGCTCACCTCCTGTGCCTGTGCCTGTGCCGGTGGCGGTAGCGGTGCCGGTGCCGGTAGTGCTGTTGCCGGTGCCCGCGTGCCCGACACCGTCCCCGGCCCGGTTCCACGCCTCCGCTCGGCCCTCCGGAAGCTCCTCCACCCGGCAGGCCGACAGCCGCAAGCCGACCTCCGGCCCGCGCCGGGTCAGCTCCGCGTCGTCCCGCAGCCGGTCGGCGAACCGCGGATTCGCCTCGACCACGTGCAACCGGTCGCCCGACCGCAGCACTTGGGCCAGCCGCCGGGTCACCACCCCCGTCCCGGCGCCGACCTCCAGCACCGACAGCGGCCGGTCCGGACGGCTGGTCACCGGGACCACCAGGGCGTTCACCAAGTCCGGCCCACTCGGCGCCAGGGCGCCCGTACCGTGGAACGAGCGCAGCGCCTCACCGAGGAACAACAGCCGGTCACCGGCCGGTCGGCCGGGACCTTCACCCGAGGGCCGCGGCGGGTAGTAGGGGCGTGGGCCGAGCTGATCCGTCGTCATGAAATCGAAGCTAGAACCGCCCGGAGCCGCCTGAATCGGCCGAACCGAGACGCCCACCCCCGACGAAAGTCGAGGGTGGCATTGGTCTTTGGACAGGGGACCAGAGGCCAGGACGGCCCATAACATCGGCCCAGACCGACGGGAGGAGACCGCGTGACCACAGGCCGCCCGCAGGACACCGGCCACCCCGGCCAGCCGCGCCGCCCGCAGCACCCCGACCGCTCAGGCCACATGCAGCACCCCGACCACTCAGGCCACATGCAGCACCCCGGCCCGCGCCCGCCCGCCACCGCCCTGCTCGGCTGGTACGCGCCCGACCGCCGCCGCTGGGCGGAGACCCTGCTCCTGCTCACCATCCTCGCCCTCGCGGCGGAGGAGACGTACACCCAGTGGCTCGTCACCGACGCGCCCTACCGACCGCTGCGCACGGCCGCCGCCGCCCTCGCCGCCCTCTCCCTCGTCCTCGCCCGCCGCCACCCGGTCGCCTCCGCCGTCCTTCCCGTCGTCACCGCAGGCCTGCTCAACCGCGCCTTCCCCGGCCTGTTCAGCGTCTACTACCTCGCCTCCACCGGCCGCGCCGGGCTCGCCATGGCCGGCGGAGCCGCCATTGCCGTCCTCAGCGCGGTCCGCGCCGACTCGCTCCTCGGCTGGGCCGGAACCACCGGTTCACAACTGCTCGTCGAGGCCGCCGCCCTCTCCCTCGGGCTCTGGCTGCACGGCCGCCGCGTCCTGATCCGCACCCTCCACGCCCAGGTCGACGCGCTGCGCCGCGAGCGCGAACTCCGCGCCGAACAGGCCCGCTCCGCCGAACGCGCCCGGATCGCCCGGGAGATGCACGACGTCCTGGCACACCGTCTCAGCCTGCTCGTCCTGCACGCCGGCGTCCTGCGGGACCAGGCCGCCGCGGGCACCGCCGCCGCCGACCCCGACCGGCTCGCCCACCGGCTCGAACTTCTCCGCTCGACGGCCGCCCGCTCCCTCGACGACCTGCGCGACGTCCTCGGCGTCCTCCGCTCCGAACCGCGGCTCCCGGACGCCCCGCCCCACCCGGACGCCCCGCCCCACCCGACCGCTACACCCCACGCACCGGACGAGCGCCACCCGACGAACACGCCCCACCCTCCGGACGAGCCGCGTCTGCCCGCCGTACCGACCTTGGCGGCCGGACGGCGGTCAGCGGGCCGGTCCCGGCTACTCGACCGACCCGGGCCGCTCGCGCCCGATCCCCGGCACAGCCCGGCCGCCCCGGCATCGCACCGTCCGGCCGAGGCCGTACCAGCCCGGTCGCACTCCGCACGCGTGCCCGAGGCCGAGCGCACACCGGTGCCCACACCGGTGCCCGCGCCGGTCCCCGCGCCGGTCCCGGCGCCTGCCCTGCGGGACCTCACCGAACTCGTCGGAGATGCCGCCGCAGCCGGGCAGACGGTCGAACTCGCCCTCGACGGTGACCCGGAGACCGTCCCGACCACCCACCGCCTGGCCGTCCACCGCCTGGTGCAGGAGGCGCTGACCAACGCCCGCAAGTACGCGTACGCCGCACACGTCACCGTCCGCGTCCGCTACGGCGCCCCGGCGACCACCGTCGAGGTGTGCAACGGCCCGGGCCGGCCGGCACCGTCCGGGGCCTGCACCGGCGGTGGGTACGGGCTGGTCGGGCTCGCCGAACGGGTCGGCGCGCTCGGCGGACACCTCGATGCCGGCACCGACGGCCACGGCGGCTTCCGCCTCGCGGCCCGCCTCCCGTCGCCCGAGCGCCCGCCCACACCGCCACCCCGGCCCCGGCCGGCCCCGCGGCCGCACACCGCGCAGCACACCGCGCCGCTGAGCGGGCGACACACCCAGCCGCAGGCCCGGCCGGACTGCTCGCCGACACCAGCCGGAGAGGGCACATGATCCGCACCATGGTGGTCGACGACGACGCGTTGGTCCGCCTCGGCCTCGTCGACCTGCTCACCCAGGACCCGGCCCTCACCGTCGTCGCCGAGGCCGCCGACGGACTCCAGGCCGTCGAGCTTGCCCGCCGCCAACGCATCGACGTCGCCCTGATGGACATCCGGATGCCCCGGCTCGACGGCATCGCCGCCACCCGCCGCCTGCGCGAGCTGCCAGACGGCCCGCGCGTCATCGCGCTCACCACCTTCGACCTGGACGAGTACGTCTACCAGGCGCTCGCCGCCGGCGCCGACGGCTTCCTGCTCAAGGACACCCCGCCCGCCGAGATCGCCCGCGCCGTCCACATCGTCGCGGACGGCCACGGCATGCTGCACCCGGCCGCCGCCCGCCGCCTCATCGACCGCTACCACCGCAGCGGCGCCCCGCGTTCGGTCGCCGCCCGAGGCCGCGTCGCAGGGCTCACCCCGCGGGAGACGGACGTGCTCCGAGAACTCGCCCGCGGACTGTCCAACGCCGAGATCGCCGGTGTTCTCGGGATGCGCGAGAGCACGGTCAAGGCCCATGTCAGCCGGATCCTCACCGCACTCGGGGTCGGTAACCGCGTCCAGGCCGCCCTGCTCGCCCGCGATGCCGGAGTCGTCAACGACGGCGACTGACGGCGGAGACGGGCGACCAACGACCGGTGACCAACGAGGAACGAGGTACGAGGACGACGGAGACTGACGAGTGCGACGGACGAGCGCGCCTGATGACTGTGACTGATGATCGTGACTGACGACCTGGGCCGACGGCAGCGGCGGATCGCACCGGCGGCCGGGCGCCGGTCCACGGCGCCGGCCGCCGCCCCTCCTGTCGGGCCCCTCCGCCGTCACCACCCGCGACCCGCTGCCTGGTACCGAGCGTTGAGCCGGAGTCACCCATCCGGCGTGGAAATGCCGTGCCTTGGCCGTTTGCGCTGCCGAACCCGGGCGCGGGGTCCATGGTGGAGATGGGCGCGATCCGGCGACCGCGCTCGCGCGCCGACCCAGGCCCGCGCGCCGTACGCCTGCCACCGTTCTCCGGCGGGCGCCCGAGGCGGGCCCGGCCTCCGGCACGCTGGGAACAGGGCCACCTCGCAGGAAACCGAACGGTTCTTCTAGGCTCACATCTCGGCTTCCCTGCGGCGGTGCAGTCACTGCGCCCGCCGCATCGAAGCCGCCGTCCACGGGGCTCCGGGCCGACCGGGGCTACCGGATCGAGCGAGGAGGACGCAATGCCAAGCATGCCGCCCAGCCGTTCCACCGCACTTGGGCCAGACGGGCCGCCCTGGCGGACCGTACGTCTGGCCGGGGCCGCACGTCCCGGTTGGTCCGGGCACCCGGGCTGGTCCGGCCGGCCGGTGCGGCCGCTGAATACCGGCGGCGGCCGCGGAGGCGAGCGTTGAGTCCCCAAGCCGTCCGGCCGCCCGTCACACCGACCGTGACCACCGAGCCCGCACTCGCCCCGGCCGACGTCATCGCCACCGCCCCCGCTGCCGCACCGGCCTCCACACCCGCGCCCGCGCCCGTTCCGGCCCTCGGCACAGGAGCCGACAGCGCAACCGCCGGCACCGTAACCGCCGCCACCGCCACGGCCGTCCCACCCACCGCCGCGGTCACCATCACCACGACCGCCGGCGTCACCACAACCGTCACCACCACGGCAACCGCCGCCACCACGACCGCCACCGCCGTCGTGCTGCCACCTCTCCCGGCGAACACTCCCGCTGCCGCCCCACCCGCCGCCGACGGTGACAGCCAGCTCAGCCCCACCGCCGCACTCCCCGGACTGCCCCAGGCCATCAGCACACGCGCCCGCACCCTGGCCGGCGCCGTCCGCCGCCGCTGCGCCGACCTCGCCCGGATGGAGTCGCCCAGCGGCGACGCCCCCCGACTCAACGCCCTCGCCGAGGAGTTGGCCGCCGGGTTCCGCGCCACCGGCGCCACCGTCCACCGCGAGCCCGGCCCGGCCGGCGACCACCTTGTCCTCCAATGGGAAGGCCAGGACGAGACCCTGCCGCACCTCCTCGTGGTCGGCCACCACGACACCGTCTGGCCGGCCGGCATCCTCAACGACTGGCCGGTCACCGAACAGGACGGCACGCTCAGCGGCCCCGGCGTCGTCGACATGAAGGGCGGACTCGCGGCCCTCGAAGGCGCGTTCGCCCTGCTCGCCGACCTCGGCCAGCGCCCGCACCGCACCGTCCGGCTGGTCGTCGTCTCGGACGAGGAGGTCGGCAGCCCCGACGGACGCCGCCTGGTCGAACGCCAACTGCGCGGTGCGGCCGCCGTACTGGGCCTCGAACCGCCCCACCCGGACGGCCGGCTCAAGACCGCCCGCCGAGGCAGCACCCGGGTGCGCCTCACCGTCACCGGACGCGAGGCGCACGCCGGAAACGACGCTGCCCAGGGCGTCTCCGCCGTCGACGAACTCGTCGACCAGCTGGTCGCCGTCCGCGGACTCGCCGGCCGGCCCGGCACCGAACTCAACACCGGACGGATCAGCGGCGGCACCCGTGCCAACGTCATCGCCGGCCGAGCCGAGGCCGAACTCGGCCTGCGCTTCGCCACCGCCGAGGCACAACGCCGCACCCTCGACAGCCTGGCCCGCCTCACCGCGTTGCGCCCGGGGGCGCGGGTTCGGACGGAGGTGCTGTCCAGCCGGCCGGCCTGGCAGGAGCGCTCCGCCAACCCGTTGCTGCGGCACGTCCGGTCCCTCGCCGCGGTGCTCGGGCAGCAGTTGGACGGCGCTCCGGCCGGCGGGGCAGGGGACACCAACCTCCCCGGATCGCGCGGGTTGCCGACGCTGGACGGCTTCGGCGCGGTCGGCGCCGGGGCACACGCCCGGCACGAGCACATCCGGATCGATCAGCTGGCCCCCCGGATCGCCCTGCTGGCGGCGCTTCTCGCCGTACCGCTGCCACGTCTGCGGGACCGGTCGGAGGGCTGACGCGGTCCGGAGTCCGGAGTCAACGGGCCCGTCGTCCGGCGCAGGCCGGGCGGCGGGCCCGCGTCATCGTGCGGTTCCGTCGGGGCGGCGGGCCGGTGGCCGTGGGCTACTGGCCACTGTCTGCCGGTCACTGTTTAGCGGCCACCGGCCAGCGGCCACCGGATCACCGGCCGCTAGAGCCGACCGCCGTCGCCCTCGGAAGGGCCGTCGAGCAGCGGGAACAGGCGGGTCACCGCGGCCACCGGGCGGGTGCCGGGGGCGGGCCCGCGGCGTCGGTAGGGGGCGAGCAGTGCGCGGACGGCGGCGCCGAGATCGGCCAGCTCCTCCGGGGTGAGGTGAAGGACGTCGCTGGACGCCTCGTCGCGCTGCCACTCGGCGGGGGCCTGCGCCCGGTGGGCGAGCCACTGGCGGTAGCTGGTGTCCTCAAGATCCTCTGCGAGGTCTTCCGCGAGACCGGCGGCCAGACCGGGGGTGCCCCGCCGTGACGACGGCGGAGACAGGGCGGGGGAGCCCGGCTCGGCCGCGGGCTCGGCGGCACTGCCGGGGGGCATCAGCGATCCCTCCCACCTGAGCCGCCACGGGCGGGCCCGGCCGTCGACGGTGGGTGCCTCCTCGATCAGACCGTAGCGGGCGAGCTGACGCAGGTGGAACGAGCAGGTGCCGGAGCTCTGGTGCAGATGCTGAGCCGCCTGGTTGGAGGTGATCTTCCCCCACTCGGCGATCAGGTCGAGCAGCGCCAGCCGGATCGGGTGGTGCGGCAACGGCCGGTTCGGCGGCATCTCCAGCGGCTTCGGCTCCCGCGCCTCCGAAGGGTTCGCGGCATCCAGCGGGCGCGTGGGCTCGGTCGGCGGCGTCTCGTCGGTGGTCACTTTGCAAAGATGCCTGTTTGCAAAGTCTCTGGCAAGCCATCGGGGGCGGAACTGCCCCAGATTGCCGCGATTCCCCGCATCCACTATTTGCAAAGCCACACTTTGCAAAGTATGGATAGGCGCACTGAAAGCTCAGGAGAGGGGAGTCCGGCCATGGCCGAACAGTCGTCCACGCAGGGGTCGCAGGGGTCGCAGGGGTCGCAGGGGTCGCTGGCGGTGTGGGCGCCACTGGAAGTGCAGGCATCGCGGGCGCCAGAGCCACCGCGGGCACTGGAGGCGCCACTGGCACCGCGCGCGTCGCGGTCGGCGCGGTCGCCGCGGGCGGAGCGCGGGTCGGTACGGGTGCAGGGGGAGTGGGTGGCGGCCTATCCGGAGGTGCCGCCGGAGGCCCTGCGCGGGGAGGTGCGCCGGATCACGGTGGTGGGCGAAGAGGTGCTGCACCGCAGGTGCCGGGAGGTGAGGGAGGAGGAGTTCGGCACGCCCGAGCTGTCGCGGCTGGTGGACGACATGTTCGCCGCGATGTGGGTGGCCGAGGGTGCCGGTCTTGCCGCCAACCAGATCGGCGTGGACCTCCAGGTCTTCGTCTGGGACTGCTTCGACGAGGACGGCGTCCGGCACGTCGGCCACATCCTCAACCCGGTGCTGGACGAGCTGCCCGCCGGTGCCCGCCGGCTGGCCGAGGCCGAGGAGGGCTGCCTCTCCGTCCCCGGCCCGCACCTGGAGCTGGCCCGGCCGGACGTCGCAGTGGTGCGCGGCCGCGACCTGGGCGGCAGCCCGCTGGTCATCGAGGGGCGGGGCTACTTCGCCCGCTGCCTCCAGCACGAGACCGACCATCTCCACGGCAGCCTCTACATCGACCGGCTCTCGCACCGGGGCCGCCGGACCGCGCTGCGCCGGATGGAGGACCGCAGGGAGAAGGTCTTCGCCAAGCGCGCCGCCCGCGCAGAGAAGCTGGCCCGCCTGCGCCCGTCTGTCTAGGCGAGCTGGGGGCCGGGTGCGCTGGGGTCCAGTCGCATGAGGGGTCCAGTCGTGCGAGGGATCGGGCCTGCAGGGAAGCCCACGGCAGGGAAGCCCAGGCGACGACCGTGCCCGGCCCGTGCCCGGCCCACGTCGAGGGCTACGCGCAGGGCCCGCCCCGGCCTGCCCTCCCGCCCGCCGGGGCCCCGGTCCGGAACCCCGATCCGGAGTCCCGACCCGGGGTCCGCGGCGTACGGCGGCCTGATTCCCTTGTCAGGCCGCCGTCTCGCCACGCACAATGGAACCGACCGAACGGTCAGTCGGTAGCGCGGGCGGCAGCGGAACCAGCCGCCATCAGCCCCGCGCCGCACGACAGCAGGCGGCACGCAGCAAGGCAGCAAGCCGGCAGGCCGCAGGACGCGAGAGGGGACCGTGGTGACAACAGAGGTGGCCGAGCCGGTCCCCGAGCAGGTGCAGGAGGAGCGGTTCGAGGCGGTCGTCGCCGCCGAGCAGCGGATCGAGCCCCGGGACTGGATGCCCGACGCCTACCGGGCCACCCTGATCCGCCAGATCGCCCAGCACGCCCACTCCGAGATCATCGGGATGCAGCCCGAGGGCAACTGGCTCACCCGGGCCCCGTCGCTGCGCCGCAAGGCGATCCTGCTCGCCAAGGCCCAGGACGAGGCCGGCCACGGCCTCTACCTCTACGCCGCCGCCGAGACCCTCGGCGTGGACCGGGCCGAGCTGACCGAGAAGCTGATCTCCGGCCGGCAGAAGTACTCCTCGATCTTCAACTACCCGACCCTCACCTTCGCCGACGTCGGCGTGATCGGCTGGCTGGTCGACGGCGCCGCGATCTGCAACCAGGTGCCGCTCTGCCGCTGCAGCTACGGCCCGTACGCCCGCGCCATGGTCCGGGTCTGCAAGGAGGAGTCGTTCCACCAGCGCCAGGGCTACGAGCTGCTGATGACGATGATGCGCGGCACCGAGGCCCAGCGCCGGATGGTGCAGGACGCGGTGGACCGCTGGTGGTGGCCGTCGCTGATGATGTTCGGCCCCTCGGACGGCGACTCGCCGAACACCGCCCGCTCGATGGCCTGGCGGATCAAGCGGCACACCAACGACGAGCTGCGGCAGCGCTTCGTCGACATGACCGTCCCGCAGGCCGAGCACCTCGGCGTCACCCTCCCCGACCCCGAGCTGCGGTGGAACGAGGAGCGCGACGGCTGGGAGTTCGGTGAACCGGACTGGTCCGAGCTGACCCGCGTCATCCAGGGCCAGGGCCCGTGCAACGCCCAGCGGATCGAGCGCCGCCGCGCCGCCCACGAGGACGGCGCCTGGGTCCGCGAGGCCGCCACCGCCTACGCGCAGAAGCGCCGCGCCGAAGCCCGGCCCGAGACCGAAGCCCGGCCCGAGACCGAAGCCCGGCACCACGCCGACGCCCCGAACCACGCCGATGCGCAGCGCCACCCGGAACAGGAGAACGGAAAGTGACCGAGTCCAAGGCCGGCTGGCCGCTGTACGAGGTGTTCGTGCGCCCCCGGCGCGGGCTGAACCACGTCCACGTCGGTTCGCTGCACGCGCCCGACGACCGGATGGCGCTGCTCGCGGCCCGCGACCTCTACACCCGGCGCAACGAGGGCGTCAGCCTCTGGGTGGTCCGTTCCGACGCGATCACCGCCTCCACCCCGGACGAGCGGGACCCGTTCTTCGAGCCGAGCGGCGACAAGGTCTACCGCCACCCGACCTTCTACGACATCCCCGAGGATGTCCCGCACATCTGACGGGGAGCAGCAGAACCATGACCGACGACACCGTGACCGGCCGCCACACCGGGCGTGACAGCCACACCGGCCCGGAAAACCAGGGCCACCTCGGCAGCGACGGCCACCACAGCCACGAAAGCCACCACGGCCACCACGGCCACGAGGACGACCACGTCTACCTGAGCCTCTCCGAGGCGTCCCCCGGGCCCGAGGGCGAGGGCCGCTGGGCGTACGGGACGGGCTTCGCCGACCCGCTGCTCGGTGTGGACACCACCGTCCCGGCCGGCCTGGACGGCGCCGACCTCGCCGCCTACTGCCTGATGCTCGGCGACGACGCGCTGATCCTCGCCCAGCGGCTGATCGAGTGGTGCACCCGGGCTCCGGAGCTGGAGGAGGAGGTGGCGCTCGCCAACCTCGGCCTCGACCTGCTCGGCCAGGCCCGCCAGCTGCTCACCCGGGCCGGCCAGGCGGACGGCTCCGGCCGTACCGAGGACGACCTCGCGTACTGGCGCGAGGAGCACGACTTCCGCAACGTCCGCCTGGTCGAGGCGGCGAACGGGGACTTCGCCCACTCCGTCGCCCGGCTGCTGCTCTTCGCGACCGCGCGCGGTGCGCTGTACGAGGCGCTGGCCGGGCACCGCGACCCGGTGTTGGCGGCGGTCGCCGCCCGGGGCGTCAAGGAGCTGGCCTACCACCGCGAGTACGCCACCGCGTGGACGCTGCGGCTCGGCGACGGCACGCCGTTCTCGGCGCAGCGGATGCAGGCCGGTCTGGACGCGGTCTGGCCGCTGATGGACGAGCTGTTCACGGCGCACCCGGTGGAGCTGCGGGTCGGCGTCGACCCGGGGACGCTGCGCGAACCGGTGCTGCGGGAGCTGGCCGCCGTACTCGGCGAGGCCGGGCTGGCCGTGCCGCAGGCGCCGGCGCTGGCCACGGTCGGTGGCCGGGCCGGGCGGGACGGCGTGCACACCGAGGCGCTCGGTCCGCTGCTGGCCGAGTTCCAGGTGGTGGCCCGCGCACACCCGGGGGCGACGTGGTGACCGTACTCAGCGACGCCTGGGAGGTCGCGGCCACGGTGCCGGACCCCGAGCTGCCGATGCTCACGCTGGCCGACCTCGGGGTGCTGGCGGAGGTCGAGGTGGGCGGCGATGTCGTGACCGCCTGGCTGACCCCGACCTACTCGGGCTGCCCGGCCGTCGCCGAGATGGCGGCCGACGTGGACCGGCGGCTGCGCGCGGCCGGCTATGCGGACGTCCGGGTCCGGCTGCGGCTGGATCCGCCGTGGTCCACCGACCTGATCACCGCGGAGGGCCGCCGCAAGCTCGCCGAGGCGGGCATCGCCCCGCCCGGGCCCGCCTCCGGGCGCCGGACCCCCCCGGGCCTGCTGGCCCTCGGCCCGACCCGCCACGTCGTGGCCTGTCCGCTCTGCGGCGGCACCGACACCGAGGAGCTGTCCCGTTTCGGCTCGACCGCCTGCAAGGCGCTGTGGCGCTGCCGCGACTGCCGCGAGCCCTTCGAACGCGTCAAGGAGATCTGAATGGCCGCCGCTGCCGATGCCGCCCCCGCGCCCGCCGATGCCGCCCCGGCCGTCGCCCCCGTCGAGGCCGTCGCCCCCGCCGATGCCCCTGCCCCGGCTGCCCGCCCCGCCCGTCGGCCGGCCTTCCACCACCTGCGGATCGCCGAGGTGGAGCGGCTCTGTGAGGACGCCGTCGCGGTGACCTTCGAGGTGCCGGACGGGCTCGCCGCGGAGTTCGCGTTCCGCCCCGGGCAGACGCTGACACTGCGCCGGGTAGTGGACGGTGCCGACGAACGCCGCTCGTACTCGATCTGCGCCCCCGTCGGTGGTCCGCTGCGGATCGCCGTCCGTGAGGTGCCGGGAGGTCTGTTCTCCCGCTGGCTGGTGCGCGAGGCGGTGCCGGGCGAGGAGGTCGAGGTGCTGACCCCGTCCGGCCTCTTCACCCCCGAGCTGGGCGAGCCCGCCGACCACGTGCTGCTCGCGGCCGGTTCCGGCGTCACCCCGATGCTCTCCATCGCCGCCTCGGTGCTGGCCGCCGACCGCACCTCCACCGTCACCCTGCTCTACGGCAACCGGCGAAGCGACACCGTGATGTTCGCCGACGAGCTGGCGGACCTCAAGGACCGCTACCTCGGCCGGTTCCAGCTGGTGCACGTGCTCTCCCGGGAGACCAGGGACGCCGAGCTGCTCAGCGGCCGGCTGGACCCGGAGCGGGTCGGGGCGCTGCTGAAGGCGCTGGTGGACGTGGAGCGGGTCGGCCACTGGTGGCTCTGCGGCCCGTTCGGGATGGTCGCCGGGGCGAAGGAGCTGCTGACCGGGCTGGGCGTGCCGGGCGCGCGGGTGCACCAGGAGCTGTTCCACGCCGAGGACGAGCCGGCCGCCGAGCGCGCCGACGGACGGGAGCCCGAGGCGGCCGGCGACGGCGCGTACAGCGAGGTCACCGTCGTCCTCGACGGGCGCGGCAGCACACTCTCCCTCCCGCGCGACCGGTCCGTCCTGGACGGCGCGCAGCGCTCCCGCCCGGACCTGCCGTTCGCCTGCAAGGGCGGCGTCTGCGGCACCTGCCGTGCCCTGGTGACCGAGGGCGAGGTGGAGATGCGCCGCAACTTCGCCCTGGAGGAGAAGGAGCTGGCCGCCGGCTACGTGCTGACCTGCCAGGCCCGTCCGCTCACCGACCGGGTGACGGTCGACTACGACCGCTGAGCCGGCACGGCGGCCTTCCGGGCCGGGGCGCCGAGCAGGGCGACGAGGTCGTTGACGGCGGCCCGGCCCGCCCGGTTGGCACCGATGGTGCTGGCCGAAGGGCCGTAGCCGACCAGGTGGACGCGCGGGTCGGCGGTGGCGGCGGTGCCGGTGAGGGCGATGCCGCCGCCGGGGGAGCGCAGGCCGAGCTGGGCCAGGTGGCCGACCTCGGGGCGGAAACCGGTGGCCCAGACGATCGCGTCGACGGCCAGCTCGTCCGCCCCGGGGCCGTCGCCCCAGGCGACGCCGTGCTCGGTGAGGCGGTCGAACATCGGGCGGCGGTGCAGCGCGCCGAGCTCCTCGGCGCGGCGGTAGGCGACGGACGGGCCGAGCCCCGTCACACTCACCACGCTGCGCACCGGAAGGCCCTGGCGGACCCGCTCCTCGACCTTGGCCACCACCGCCCGGCCGTACTCGGGGGTGAACGGTCCTTCGTGGTGGACCGGCGGGGTGCGGGTGACCCAGACCGTCTCGCCGACGGCCGCGACCTCCGACAGCACCTGGATCGCCGAGGCGCCGCCGCCGACCACCAGGACGCGCTTTCCGGCGAACTCCTGCGGCCCCCGGTACTCGGCGTAGTGCAGCTGCCGGCCGGCGAAGTGGCCGGGGTAGTGCGGCAGGAAGGGGCGGGTCCAGGTGCCGGTGGCGTTGATCAGCGCCCGGGCGGACCAGGTGCCGTCGTCGGTCTCGACCAGCAGCCGGGCGTCGCGCCGGTCGGACTCGGAGCGGACCGCCCGGACGCGGACGGGGCGCACCACCGGGAGCGCGTGTTTCGCCTCGTACGCCGCGAAGTACCCCGGGACCACCTCGCGGGCGGGGGCGTCCGGGTCGGGCTCGGGCAGCTCGAAGTCGGGCAGGTCGTGGAAGCCGTGCACGGTGGCCATCCGCAGGGACGGCGAGCGGTGCGCCCAGGCGCCGCCGGGGGCGTCGTCGGCGTCGAGCACGACGAAGCCGCCGTCGGTGTCCGCCAGGTAGGGGGCGAAGCCGCGGCGGCGCAGGTGGTAGGCGGCGGACAGGCCGGCCTGCCCGGCGCCCACCACCAGGACGTCTACCCGCCGTGTTCCGGCGGCGGCCGGCGACGTGACGGAGGCAGGAGCCTCGCCGGCGGCCGTGGTCGCGGAGGCCGGAGCTCCGCCGGCCGAAGCTCCATCGACAGGCGCTCCGTCGGCCGGGGTCCCGTCTGCTGCCGCGTCCTCGTTGGTTGCACCGTAAACAGTCACGCCGGTGAAACATCGGACGGGAGGGGAGTGTTCCCCGCCGCACGGGCGGGCCCGGCGGCGGGGGTCAGGCGGCGGGGCACAGCCGGTCAGGACAGCCGGCCGGGGCAGCCGGCCGGGTGGGGCAGGCAGAGCGGCCGGCCTGGTCGGGCAGCGATGAGGGCAGCCGGCTCGGGCGGCCGGCTCGGGCGGCCGGCTCAGGTGGCCGGGGAGATCACCACGGCGGTGCCGTAGGCGCAGACCTCGGTGCCGACGTCCGCAGCCTCGCTGACGTCAAAACGGAACATGAGCACCGCGTTGCCGCCGCGCGCCTTGGTCTGCTCGACCAGCCGCTCCATCGCCTCGTTGCGGCTCTCCACCAGGGTCTTCGTCAGACCCCGCAGCTCGCCGCCGACCAGCGACTTGAGCGAGGCCCCGATCTGGCTGCCGAGGTGCCGGCTGCGGACCGTCAGGCCGAAGACCTCGCCGATCACGTGGTCGACCCGGAAGCCGGGGATGTCATTGGTTGTCACGACCAGTACCTGGGCGTCCGGGCGCTGCCCGCCGCCGAATTCCTCGATGTTCGCCATGGGCCCATCCTGCGGGCCGGCCGGCCTTCGGGCCCAGAGGCGTGGCCGGGCCCGGGCGGAGAAGGGTGGGAAGGAGAAGGGTGGGAAGAGGCCACCGGGCGGGCAGGAGAAGGGACGCGGAGGGCCCGCCGAGGCGTGCGGAGAAGCCGGGAGGGGCCGGGAATGGCCGGGAAGGGTGGGGGGAACGGCGGGAAGCTCGGACAGACCGGTGATCGGGCGCCCGAAAAGCCGTACCGTAGCCCCATGGGCGAGCGAAGCGATCATCCACAGGGGCCGGGCGCGGCGGAGGACTCCGGCGCGCAGGAGATCGAGGCGACGGTGGTGCTGGGCCTGCGGATCTCCGACTGGCCGGCGTTGCGTGCGGCCGCGATCGCGGCCGTGGAGGAGCTGGACTTCGACGGCATCGACCCGGCCGGCCAGCGCCGCGAACTGCTGCGCGAGGTGGCCGAGGACGCCAACGCGGCACTCGGCGCGCTGCTCCACCCGGACCGGCTGGTGGCCGCGATCCCGGGTGTCGAGGCGATCGGCGGCACGCTGGAGATCAGCGTCACCGAGGACTTCGCGCCGGACTTCGCCGAGTTGTTCCCGCTGGACGGCGGCGAGGACGAGGACGGCGGCGGCGGAACCGGTGACTGGACCCTCACCCCGCGCACCGCCTGTCTGCTCCACGCCCAGCTGCTCGGCCTGGCCGACGCCGCCTATGACGACCTGGAGGAGCACGAGGACGAGCCGGTCACCGACGGCGATGAGGCGGACTGGACTGTCTTCGGCCGGCTGCCGCAGCGCACCTGGCGTCTGCACCGGGCCTGGCGCCGCACGATGGCCCGCTCCTTCGACGACCTCGCCGACGACCTCGCGCTCGGCGAATGGCCGCTGCCACGCTGCCTGGCCGAGGAGATCGCGCTGCGGATGGCCCTGGTGGACGCCCGCGCGCTGCTCGGTGCGCAGCCCGAGTCGGTCGCCGACATGATGGGCGACCTTCCGGCCGACCTCTACGACTACGACTGGGACGGCTGCCACGACGAGCTGTTCGGCGTCTTCGGGCCGGACGACGGCGATCCGGAGCTGACCGCCGAGCAGCGCACCGAGCTGCTGCTCGCGGCCACCCACCCGGAGGGCTGGTTCCTGGTGTACGAGGACGCGGAGGAGCGGGACCCGCAGCGCGGCTACCGGCGCTGACGGCGGGCGGCCGGAGGGCGTGGCGGCCGGGCGACCTGTCGGCTGTGTGACCTGCCGGCTGGGCGACCTGGCGACCTGCCGGCCGGCCGTTGGCGGTGGGCGGCGTCCCGGTGCAGCGCGGGCGACAAGGCCGGCGGCTAGGCTGCGAGCATGTCCGATATGTCCGATGTTGATGTGTCCGGCGGCGAGCTGGAGGCGGGCGACGATCCGGCACTGGCCCGGATCGCGCTGGGCCTCGACGGCGTCCAGGCCGCGCAGCGCGGGCGGACGGCGCAGGCTCGGGAGAGCTTCGAGCGGCTGTGGGAGGCGCTCGGCGAACGTGACGTGTTCCACCGCTGCGTGCTCGCCCACTACCTGGCCGACCTGCAGGACGACCCGCGCGCCGAGCTGGAGTGGGACCGGCGGGCGCTGGCCGCCGCCGACTCGCTGACCGCCGAGCAGGCCCAGACCTACGAGCCCGCCCTCCAGGTCCGCGCTTTCTATCCGTCACTGCACCTCAATCTGGCCTCCGACCACCTCAAGCTCGGCGAGCCCGACCAGGCGCGCGAGCAGTTGGAGCGCGCCGTAGGGAGCCTGGACGCGCTGCCCGAGGACGTCTACAGCGCCGGCATCCGGTCGGCCGTCGACGAACTGCGGCAACGTCTGCGCTGAGGCACTCGGGCGGCGAGGCGCCGAGGTGCCCCGCCGAGGCGTCGAGGTGCCCCGCCGAGGCGTCGAGCTGCCCCGCCGAGGCGTTGAGCTGCCGACGTTCCGACGTTCCGACGTTCCGACGTTCCGAGGTTCCGAGGTGTCGACATGGCGACGTGGCGACCTGCCGACGTGCCGGGGTGTCGATGCGGCCAGGTGTCGACGTGGCGAGGCTTTCGCCGGGCTGTCCGGTGGCGCCTGTGCCGGATGTTCCAGGGGGGTGGGCGGGGGCGGTTGTTCACCGTTTTTGTTCAATGGCCGAGCCCCGAACCCGAACAACCCCGGTGCGCTACACCTGGAGCGCTGCACCGACCGGCGATGGGGAGAGTTCGGCAGATGACGACGCTGTGCATCGGAAACAACCGCACCGAGGAGATGGTCGGGGACCTCACCGGGATGACGCCGCTGGAGCGGCTCTTCGCCGGGTGCGGGGCCCAGCGGATGCTCTGGTTCGCGGAGGACCACGACGTCCTGGTGCTGCCCTGGGCGCCGGACCCGGCGTACCTCGCGTACGTCACCGGACTGACCGGCACCCGGGCGGAGAGCCTGACCGTGGTGGTGCCGCCCTCGGGCGGCGAGGGCGACGACATCCTCACCCCGGACCGGTTGGCCGACCCGGGTTTCCGTGAGGAGCTGCGCCGGGCGCTCGCCGGGCGACGAGTGGACAAGGTGCTGGCGATCTCGCCGAACGCCGCCGTGGCCGACCTCGCCGTGGCGCTCGGCGCCGAACACGCTCTGCCGGGGCACGCGTTCGCCGCGCAGGGCGGCAACGCGCTGGTCAACAGCAAGGCGGTGTTCCGGGCCCTGGCCGCCGGCGCCGGGGTGCCCGTCCCGCCGGGGACGGTCGCCACCTCGCCGCAGCAGGTGGAGGCGGCGGTCAACGGCCTGCTGGAGCAGGGCCACAGCGTGATGATGAAGGTCGAGTACCAGGCCGGCGGCTTCGGCAACGAGATCCTCAGCCGGGACGAGCAGGTCACCCCCGCCGGCGCGCAGCGGGCCGTGTCGCTGGCGGACCGGGCTGCGGTCGCCTCGTACGTCGCGGAGCGCTGGGAGTGGCTGACCGGAGGTCGCAGCCAACGCGTCGTCGTGGAACGGTACTTCACCGATGCAGTGCCGCTGTACGCGGAGTTCGCGATCGGCGGGCACGGCTCGGTACTGTCGGGCTGCGGGGAGATGGTGATGGACCCGGTGGTGGTCGGCGAGATCACCCCGCCGGTCACCCCGGACGCCGGCACGCTGGCCGAACTCGTCGACCTGGCGGCCAGGCTGTGCGAGTCGCTTCGGGTGCTCGGCTACCGCGGCACGCTCAGCGCGGACGCCTTCCTCACGCCCAAGGGCGAGCTGTACTTCAGCGAGACCAACGGGCGGCTGACCGGTTCGACGCACCTGCACGACGCGCTGTTCGCGCGCCTGGTCGGTGCCGAACACCGCACCGCCCGGGTGATCCTGGAGCTGGCCGGCCTGCATGTGCCGTCCTTCCCGGAGGCCGTCGCGGCGGTCGAGCGGGCCGGACTGGCCTTCGATCCGGCGACGCGCACCGGCGTGGTGTTCAGTGCCGACTTCGGCCCCGCCGACGGCTCGGTGATGTACTGCGTGATCGCCGAGGACGCGGCGGCGGCCAGGGCGGCGGAAGGCCGACTGCTCGGACTCTTCGCGCAGTGACCGGCGGGGCTGCTGTCGGGCCGCCGGTGATGCGGGCGGCGGTGATCCACCGCTACGGCGGGCCGGAGGAGTTCCGGACGGAGACCGTGCCCGAACCGGGAGCCGGGCCCGGCCGGGTACTGATCGACGTCGCCCTGGCCGGCCTCAACTACGCCGACCTGCACTGCCGCGCGGGCGAGTACCAGCGCTACCCGCTGCCCGCCGTGCTCGGCGCGGACGTGGTCGGCCGGCGGCGCGGCGACCGTAGGCGGGTCGCCGCCCTCCTTCGCACGGGTGGCGGATACGCCCAAGTGGCCTGCGCCGAAGAGGCGTTCACGGTGGAGGTGCCGGACGGCGTCAGTGACGAGCAGGCGTTGGCGCTGCTGGAGCAGGGGGCCACGGCCTACGGCGCGCTGACCCTGCTCGGGCGGCTGCGGCCGGGCGAGCGGGTGGCGGTGACGGCGGCGGCCGGCGGGGTCGGGCACCTGGCGGTGCAGCTGGCCCGGGAGCTGGGCGCGGGGCGGGTCGTGGGCCTGGCCTCGACGGCGACCAAGCGGGAGTTCGTCCGCTCGCTCGGTGCGGACGCCGCACTCGATCCGGCCGACCCGCAGTTGGCCGCCCGGCTGGGCGAGTCGGGGGGAGTGGACCTCTTCGTGGACTCGGTCGGCGGCGCGGTGCTGCGCTCCGGCCTGGCCGCGCTGGCGCCGTTCGGCCGGCTGCTCTGCGTCGGGGCCCGCGGCGGCCCGGAGGAGTCCTTCTCGGTGGCCGAGTTGGCGGACGGTTCGGCCGGCGTGCTCGGCTTCTGGCTGCAGCACCTGCTGGACGACCGGACGCTGTTCGCCGGCGTCGCCGAGAACCTGTTCCGGCTGGCGCGGGAGCGGCGGCTGGTCGCGCGGATCGACCGGGTCGTCCCGCTCGACGGCGTGGCCGGCGCGCACCGGGCGATGGGCGGGCGCGAGACGATGGGCAAGGTGCTGGTGGACGTCCGGCGGGAGTACCGCGACGGGGTGACGGCACAGAACCCGCAGCGGTACCCGGTACCCGGTAGCCGGTCATAGGTGGCAGGTGGCAGGTGGCAGGCGGCAGTGAACGGCCGGCAGCTGACGGGCGGTGAGATCCGTCGGCTGCCGGCCGTCATGCGCCGGCCGTCGTTCGCCGGCCGTTCGGCGTCGTCTCAGTAGCCCGTGACCTCGTCCAGGCCATGGCCGCGCAGCGGGACCAGGAAGCTGCGCTCGAAGACCACCACCACCTCGCCGGTGGACTTGGTCCCGGTGGTGCGGCAGCTGACGATGCCCTGCCCGGTGCGGCTCTTCGAGAGCCGCTTCGCCAGCGTCTCGGTCTCCGCGTAGAGGGTGTCCCCGGTGAACACCGGATGGGTCATCCGGATGTTCTCCCAGCCCAGGTTGGCGATGGTCCGCCCGCTGGTGGAGCGGGCGGTCATGCCGCCGACGATGCTGAGCGTCACCAGGCTGGAGACGATCGGCCGCCCCCAGGGCGTGTGCTCGCTGTACGCGGCGTCGATGTGCAGCGGGGCGTCGTTCATGCTGAGCATGCTCATCAGCACGTTGTCCAACTCGGTCACCGTCCGCCCGGGGCGGTGCTCGATCACGTCGCCGACCGTGAACTCCTCGTAGTAGCGGCCGACCACCTCGCGGTAGCGCCGCTCGCCGATCAGCCGGTAGCCGGCCGGCTCGGGTTCGTCCATGATGCGGTGCTCCCAAGTGTCAGAGGTCGGAGGTCAGTTCCTTGACGTGGCCGGCGAACTCGGTGATCAGGCGTTCGTCCATGTCGGAGCGCAGCATCAGCCGCAGGCCGGCCTCGCCCTTGGGGACGATCGGGAAGAACACCGCCGAGCTGTAGAAGCCGCGCTCGAAGAGCTGGGCGGAGAGCTTGACCGCGCGCTCGGCGTCACCGACGTCGACCCGGCGCACCGGCAGGCCGTTGCCGGCGAAGGTGGTCGGCAGCAGCTCGTCGAAGAGGTCGATGTTGTGGTTCAACCTGGCCTGGAGTTCGGCGAGTTCGGGTGACCGGTGGATGGCGGCGCTGCCCAGCGAGGCGCCGACCAGCGGCAGTGCGACGTTCTGCGACCAGCCGACCGGCCCGGCATGCCGGTGCAGGAACTCGAACTGCTCCCGGTTGCCGAGCATCGCGATGCCGCCGCCGGTGCCGAAGCCCTTGCCGAGGCTGGCGGCGATGACGGTCAGCGGGTTCATCTCCAGCCGGGAGCGGACGAATCCCTCGCCGCGCTCACCCATGATGGAGAGCGAGTGCGAGTCGTCGATGTAGAGGAACAGGCCGTAGCGGTCCTGGAGTTCGAGCAGGCCGTCGAGGGCCGCCGCGCCGCCCATCGAGTACGCGCCGTCGGCCACGTAGGCGACCCGCGGGTACTTGCGGCAGATGTCCTCGAGGTAGTTCAGGTCGTTGTGCGGGCAGTTGAGCACCAGCGACTCGTCCGCGCAGATCGGCTTCACGTAGGCCATGCAGAAGTGGCAGAACCGGTCGAAGACCATCACCCGGGGCCCGCCGCCGGTGCCGTCGCAGGTGCCGTCGAGGTGGCCGGAGGCGATCAGCGGCAGGATGCCGGCGGTCAGCGCGGTGCAGGAGGCACCCGGCAGGATGTGCGCGCCGAACAGCTCGCCCAGCTCCTCCTCCAGCTGGACCAGCAGGTTGTGCCGGATCCGGGTGGTGGAGGTGACCAGCCAGGTGCTCCGGGACTCGGTGAGCGCGTCCACCGCACCGGCCGCGACCTGCGGGTGGTTGTTCAGGCCCAGGTACGCGCAGGAGACCATGTTGGCGAACTCGTGGCCGGTCTCCCGGACGATCAGCCGGTTGTTGGACTCCGAGTCCACCTTGATGCCGATCAGGCCGTTGGCACCCGCCGCCTGCCAGACCGGGTCGGCGGTGGCGAGCATCTTTTCGGCGTTGCGGTACCGGCGTGGGCCCTGGATCGATTCGGCTGCTGCGGTCATGGTCGCTTCTCCCTGATATCGGTCGGTGCGATCGGTGCGGTTGGCGCGGCTGCTGCGGGGAGCCCGGGCGGTGCGGCCAGGATGGGTGACACGGGCGTTGCGGGTGGTACGGGTGGTACGGGCGGCTCCGGTGAGGCGAACTGCTCGATCAGGCGCTGGGAGGCCTCGAAGAACGGCATGCCGACCATCACCCCGTCCACGACGGTGACCGAGCGGCCGTTCTCCCGCCCCGCCTCCACCACCCGGCGGGCCCGCTCCAGCAGTTGCTCGTCCGGGCTGAACGCCTCGTTGATCAGCGGGAGCTGGCGCGGGTGGACGGCGATCTTGCCGCTGAAGCCCAAGTCCCTGGCGAGGGCGGCCTCCCGGCGCAGTCCGTCGATGTCGGCGACCTCGAAGAACGGCGCGTCCATCGCCTCCACCCCGGCGGCGCGGGCGCTGTTGACGACCCGGCCGCGGGCGTGCGCCAGCGCCTCCCAGGAGAGCCGGGCGCCCACCGCGAAGGCGTAGTCGGCGGAGCCGAAGACCAGCCCGCGGAGCCGGTGTCCGGCCGCCGCGACGGCGGGCGCGTGCTCGATCCCGAGCGGCGTCTCCACAACGGCGAGGAACTCCGTCTCCGGGCAGTCCGGCCCGAGCGCACCGGCCGCGATCTCGATGTCGCGGGGGGACTCCGCCATCGGGATCAGGACGATGTCCGGCTTCACGCGGTAGCGCGTGATGGCGATCAGATCGCGCAAACCATCCGGGCCGGAGAGAGAGTTGATACGGACCGCGCTCCGGGCGAGTTTGCTGGACGGCAGGGCGAAGAACTCCTCGGCGAGCCGGCGGGCCTCCTCCTTTCGTGCGGGCGGGACCGAGTCCTCCAGATCGACCATGGCGATATCGGCCCCGGACTGGTGGCTCTTGGCGTACCGCTCCACCGCCATCGCGGGTGTGGACAGCAGGGAACGGCAGTACCGCGTGAACTTCATGGAAATCTCCGAAGTCAGCGAAGTCTGCGGCTCCCGGTTCTATCCCACCGGCTTTGTTCGGCGCCGTGCGGCTGGACATTGAACATCAACTCGGAACAACCGGCCCGAAGGTCCCATTGTTTGACGCCAACTGTCCTGCGCATGATGAATCTTGGGGGATGCGCGTGAAGGTCACCACTTCAACGGAGAAGGGGACTGCTGTGCCGCGTCGGGAGAGTCCACTGGACCAGGGGGACGGACCGCTGCTGCGGTTCGCCGGCGACCTACGGGCGCTCAGGGAACGCGCCGGGACACCGCCCTACCGCCAACTCGCCGTCCGGGCGCACTGTTCGGCCGCCAGCCTCTCCGTGGCCGCCGGAGGGCGCAGGCTGCCCAGCCTCGCCGTCACCCTCGCGTACGTGCAGGCGTGCGGCGGCGACGTCCGCGAGTGGCAGCACCGCTGGCAGCTGCTCGCCGCCGAACTGGCCGCCGACACCGCCGCCCGGCGCCGGGTCCAGGACGCCGGACGCGCCCCCTACCCGGGTGCGGCGGCGTACGAGGCGGCGGATGCGGAGCGGTTCTTCGGGCGCGAGGCGCTGTTGGACCAGCTCGTCGGACTGCTGGGCGAGCGGCGGCTGGTGCTGGTCACCGGGCCGTCCGGAGTGGGCAAGTCCTCGCTGGTCAGGGCCGGGCTGCTGGCCCGGATCGGGGGCCTGGGCGGAGCCGGGGGCCCGGGCGGAGGTGATGGCACCGGTGGCTGCGCGGGGCCTCGCGGTGCGACGGGCCATCGCGGCGGGGCCGGTGCGGGGAGGCCGGGATCCGGCGCGGCGCCGGTGGCGCTGCTCACCCCCGGCGAACGGCCGATGGAGGCGTACGGGCCCGCGATCGCCCGGCTCGGGCAGCGAGTCGGGCAGGCCCGGGGCGTGCGAGCCGGCCTGGACGCCGCCGGGTGCGAGGGGTACGAGCGGGCACGGGGCGGCGATCCGGTCCTGGTGGTGGACCAGGGCGAGGAGCTGTGGACGCGGTGCGGGGACGCCGGCGAGCGCACGCGCTTCCTGGACGCCCTGGTGGCGGCCGCCGAAGGTACGGCCCGCGGCGTCGGGGGCGGGGAGGGCTTCCGGTGCAGGGTGGTCCTGGTGGTCCGGTCCGACCGGAGTGCCGCGCTGCGGGCCGAGCACCCAGGCCTGGCCGCCGCCTGCCACGACGCCGTGCTGACCGTGGGCGCACCCGCGCCGGACGAGCTGCGCCGGGCGATCACCGAGCCGGCACTGCGGGCCGGTTGCACCGTCGAGGGCGCGCTGCTCGCGGTCCTGATCTCCGCCGTGGCGCAACAGCCCGGCGCGCTGCCGCTGTTGTCTTCGGCCCTGCTGGAGACGTGGCGGCGGCGCAGCGGCAACGCGCTCACCCTGGCCGGGTTCCAGGCCACCGGCGGGTTCGAGGGGGCGCTCGCGCGGACCGCCGAGGCGCTGTTCGACGGGCTGGGCGCGGCCGACCGGGAACGGTCCCGGGCGGTGTTCCTGCGACTCGGCGGTGAACCCGCCCCGGGAGCCGGCGGCGAGGGTGCGCGAAAGCCGGTCGGGCGCGGCGAGTTCGATGACCCCGGAGTGCCCGCGATGCTCGAACGGCTGGTCCGGGCCCGGCTGGTGGTACTGGACCGGGACACCGTGGAGCTGTCCCACCACGCGCTGCCGCAGGCCTGGCCCAGGCTTCGCGACTGGCTGGCCGAAGGCCGGGAGGAGCGCGGCGAGCAGCGGCGGCTCACCGTGGCCGCGCGGAGCTGGGCGGCAGCCGACCGTGACCCCGAACTGCTCTACCGCGGCGCCCGCCTGGACCAGGTGCGCCGGCGGATGGCGTCCGGTGAGCTGGCCTCGGGCGGGGTCGAGCGGGCGTTCCTGGCGGCGGCGCTTCGTGCGGCCGCCGCCGACCGCCGCCGGGCCCGGCGGCAGAGCCTGGCGCTGGCCGGGGTGGCGGCGGCCGGCGGGGCGCTGCTGACACTGGCGGGCGGGCACCGGATCCGGCGCGCATGGCGGCTTTGATCGGCCTCGGGGAAAAGGGAGTTGAACAACGGCGTCGTTGATCGGCGGGCCGATCGGCCGGCGCCGGGAATGTCGATCACCTGCTTGCGCGGCCGTCGGGCGGCCGGGTAGCTTGGCGATCGATCCCGGCGCAGGCAACCTGTGAATTCTCCTGCCCGGCCGGGGATTTCCCGTCCATCGTGACCGGCCGGCGCCGCTGCGGTGGTTTACCGATGTTCGAGGCCGTTCCGCCGCCGGAGCGGCGTTTTTCGGTAGCCGTTTCCTGTGGGTGTTCGCGCTGTGCTCTGCTGTGCCTTGCCGTGCCCTGCCGTGTCCGATGTTCCCTCGTTTCTCGCCGCTTCTTGCCGTTCGTCGCCGTTACCCGTCGTTCTAGTCGTTCTTGCCGTTCCTCGCGGTTGCTCGCCGGGGGTTGTCGTCCTTCGCCGGTTCCTCCCGCTCTCCGTCGTGCGGGTCGGCTCCCGCAGTCGGGGGCCGACCCGGTGTTCCAGCCGTCCCTACCGATCCCGAATCCGCGTCAAGGGGGAGTCATGTCCAGTTCGGCCAGCCCGGCCCAGCCGGCCCGTCCGGTGCACAGTTGGGACGAGTTCACCACGCTGCGTGAGGTGGTGGTCGGCACCGCGGTGGGCGCACGGCTGCCCGAGCAGTCCGACCCCTCGTCGTGGCTGTCCTGCTTCCCGAAGACCAGCGCCGCCGAGCTCGCCACGGTCCCGGTGGGCGCCTACCCGCAGCAGGTGATCGAGGAGACGGAGGAGGACCTGGACGCGCTGGCCGCCACCCTTCGCGGGCTCGGCGTCACCGTTCGCCGGCCCGAAATCGTGGACCACAGCGCCGAGTTCGCCGCCCCCGAGTGGCGCGCCGACGGCGGCTTCCACTCCTACTGCCCGCGTGACCTCACCCTGGTCGTCGGTGAGACGGTGATCGAGGTGGCGAGCCCGATGCGCCACCGCTACTTCGAGGTGTTCGGCCTGCGTGACCTCTTCCAGGAGTATCTGCGAGGCGGGGCACGGTGGCTGGCCGCACCGCGTCCGCGACTGGACGACACGCTCTTCGAGTTCGACACCGACGGTCTTCCCCTGCTCGGTGAGGCCGAGCCCGTGTTCGACGCCGCCAACGTGCTGAGGCTCGGCCGCGACGTGTTCTACCAGGTCTCCCGAAGCGGCAACGAACTCGGCCTGAAGTGGCTGGAGTCCACCCTCGGACTGCTCGGCGACCTGCGGCTGCACCCGCTGCGCGACATCTACGGCTACACCCACATCGACAGCACCATCGCTCTGCTGCGGCCGGGCCTGGTGCTGCTCAACCCGGAGCGGATCAGCCCCGAGACGGTGCCCGAGCCCCTGCGCGGCTGGGACATCCTCTGGTGCCCGCCTGCCGAGCCGGCTGCGGACTCGCCCGAGCATGCGCTCAGTGAGAGCTGGATCAGCATGAACCTGTTGATGGTCAGCCCCGACACCGCCATCGTGGAGTCCGGCCAGCAGAGTCTGGTCAAGCAGCTGGAACACGCGGGCATCACCGTCCTTCCGCACCGGCTCCGTCACTCACGGGTGCTCGGCGGGGGCTTCCACTGCGTGACCCTGGACATCCGGCGGGACGGCGGGGCGGAGGACTACCTTTCCTGACGCCTGCCTTTCCTGCCCCTACCGGTGCCGGCCTCGCCGGCCTCCCAGGCTTCCCCGGCTTCCCAGGTAGGCTCGACCGGATCGGTCCTTCCGTTCCTCCCGGCCCCCTGACGATCTCCACCTGGCGTGATCGCGGCGGGGTGGGGGCTGGCATGCTTGACGGGTGACTTCTCCGTTCGACGCCCCCGTCCCTGACCCTGCCCCCGAGGACCGCGACGCCCGGCCGCAGTACGTGCTGCCGCTCCTCGTCCGGCTGGAGCGGGCCACCCCGCCCGGGCGGACCGACGCGCTGGAGACCTCGGCGCGAGCCGTGCTCACCCTGCTGGCCGACCCCCGGGTCACCGAGCCGGACGGCGAGTGGGCGGAGCGGGTCGCGGCCTGGGAGGACGCCCGGATCCGCAAGGTGGTCCGGCGGGCGCGGGGCGGCGAGTGGCGCCGGGCCGGCGAGCTGCCGGGGATCACGGTGAGCGGGCGCGAGGCGGAGGTGCGGGTGTTCCCGCCGATCCCGCTCGACGGCTGGCCCAAGGACCTCGTCAAGCTGCAGGTCTCCGGCACCGACCTCGAGGAGACCGGCCCGGTCGGCGCTCCCGAGCCCGGCGTGCCCGTGCTCTGGCTCAACCCCGAGCTGGAGATGAGCGCCGGGAAGACCATGGCCCAGACCGGTCATGCCGCCCAGCTGGCGTGGTGGCGGCTGGACGACGCGCAGCGCAAGGAGTGGGCCGAGACCGGCTTCGCGCTGGCGGTTCGCACGGCCGACCCGGCGGCCTGGGCGGAGCTGGTCGCGAGCGGCCTGCCGCTGGTCCAGGACGCGGGCTTCACGGAGATCGCCCCGGGGAGCTGCACCGTGGTGGCGGAGCACCCGGCCCTGCGCGGGTGAGCGGGAAGCGTCGGCGGAGGGCACCGGGCAGAGGGCTCGCCGCCGACGGCTGACCGGGCGCAGACAGCACGCGGGGGACCGCGTGGCGGGCGGCCACCGGGCTTCCGCAAGGGGGGATCCGCCCGGGTTCAGGCCTCGTAGCGGCGTATCGAGCGCAGGCCTCCGTACGCCGCGGCGGCGGCCCAGAGGGTCATGATCAGCAGGCCGGTCCAGTGCCCGTAGTGGACGGTGGGGTCGGGCTGGGTGCGCATCGCGTACAGGCCGGCCCGGTCGGGCAGGAACTGGCCGGCCTCGCGCACTCCGGGGATCGCGGCCAGCACGGTGGTGCCGAGGAAGGCCATCGGAGTGAGCAGGCCGAGTGCGGCGGTGAAGTTGCGCAGCACGGCGGTCAGGCCGAGGCAGAGCACCACCAGCAGCGGGTGGTAGAGCACGCCCGCCAGGAAGCTGCGCCCCATGCCGGGGACGGAGAGGTCCAGGCCGACGGTGGCGGAGACCGCGAGGAACGAGCCGGCCGTGGAGACCAGCCCGAGCAGCAGCCCCAGCCCGGCACCGAGGGCGAGCTTCGCGCCGTAGAGCCGCTCGCGACGGGGCACGGCGGTGAGCGAGGCGCCGATCATGCGGGTGTTGAACTCCTGCCCGATCAGGAGGATGCCGAGGCAGGCGACGGCGACGTGGCCGAACAGCAGGCCGTAGTAGATCCCGCCCGCCTGGTCCTCGCCCGGTGTGTGGTCCGCCTCCCCGTACGCGGCGTTGACCGCGAGGGTGATGCCGACCGTGAGCCCGACGGCGACGAGCGGCACGATCCACTGGGAGCGGAGCGTGGTGAATTTGATCCGCTCGGACCGGAGTACGGCGGTGGCGGTGGTCATCGGTAGTGTCCCTTCCCCGGGCGCCGGAGGGCGCAGGCGGGTGTCGTCGCGGCAGGCGGCGGAGCAGCGTGGTGGCGGAGCGGGTGGTGGCGGAGCGGGTGGTGGCAGAGCGGGGTGTTGGCGGAGCGGCGTGTTGGCGGGGGCGTGGGGCGTGGCGGCGGGGCCGCCCCGGTTCACGCCTCGTAGCGGCGTATCGAGCGCAGGCCTCCGTACGCCGCCGCCCCGGCCCAGAGCGCCATGATCAGCAGGCCGGTCCAGTGCCCGTACGCGGTCTTCGGGTCGTCGGCGTAGTGCAGCGCGTACTGGCCGGCCCGGTCGGGGAGGAACTGGACCACGTCGCGGACGCCCGGCACGCCGCCCAGGAGCGGGGAGAGCAGGAAGACCGTCGGCACCAGCAGGCCCATCGCGGCGGTGAGGTTGCGGAGCAGGGCCGTCAGGCCGAGGCAGAGCACCACCAGCAGCACCGGGTAGAGCACCCCGGCGGTGGCGCTGCGAGCGAAGGCGGGCCCGTCCCAGTCACCGGAGGCGAAGGCGGCGTACCCGGCGAAGGAGCCGGCCGTCGCGAGCAGGCCGACACCGAGGGCGGTCAGTGCGCCGAGGGCGAGCTTCGCGGCGTAGAGCCGCCCGCGCCGGGGGACGGCGGTGAGGGAGACGCCGATCATGCGGGTGTTGAACTCCTGCCCGATCAGCAGGATCCCGAAGCAGGCCAGTGCGGCCTGGCCGAAGTTGAGCCCGTAGTAGATGCCGGTGCCCGGGTCGTCGGTCAGGGTCGGGTCCTCGTTGCCGAGTGCCGCGGCGACGGCGGTGCCGAGGCCGGCCGTGAGCAGGACGGAGAGCAGCGGGGTGAGCCAGAGCGAGCGGAGGGTGGTGAGCTTGATCCACTCGGCCCGCAGGACGTTCCCTCCGAGAGCGGTGGAGGTACTCATGCCGCCACCGCCCGGTACTCGACGCTGTCGGCGGTCATCCGCATGAACGCCTCCTCCAGGGAGTCCTGTTGGACGGCGATCTCGTACAGCACCACGCCGTTGGCCGCCGCCAGTGCGGCGATCTGCTCGGGCTCGGCGCCGGTGATCTCCCAGGCGCCGCCGTCCACCGGTTCGGCCGCCAGGCCGGAGCCGCGGAGCAGCGCGTCGAGCTTGGCGCCGTCCACCGCGCGGACCCGGATCCGGGTGCGGCCGTGCCGGTCGATGAACTCCGAGGTGGCGGCGTCCGCCAGCAGCCGGCCCCGGCCGATCACCACCAGGTGGTCGGCGGTGAGCGCCATCTCCGTCATCAGGTGCGAGGAGACCAGGACCGAGCGGCCTTCGGCGGCGAGGTCGCGCAGCAGCGTGCGGATCCAGCGGATCCCTTCCGGGTCGAGGCCGTTGACCGGCTCGTCCAGCATGAGGACCGGCGGGTCGCCGAGCAGCGCGGCGGCCACGCCGAGGCGCTGGCGCATGCCGAGCGAGAAGCCGCGGATCCGGCGGTCGGCCGCGTCGGCGAGGCCGACCTGGGCGAGCACCTCGTCGACCCGCCGGTCGGGCAGGCCGTTGCTGGCGGCGAGCCAGCGCAGTTGGCCGCGGGCGGTGCGGCCGCCGTGCACGGCGTGGGCGTCGAGCAGCGCGCCGACCTGCCGCAGCGGGTCGGCCAGCCCGGCGTACGGGCGGCCGCCGACCAGGGCGTGGCCGGCGGTGGGCCGGTCCAGGCCGAGGATCAGCCGCATGGTGGTGCTCTTGCCCGCGCCGTTCGGCCCGAGGAAGCCCGTCACCACGCCGGGCCGGACCTCGAAACTGAGGTCGTCGACCACGCGCGTCCCGTCGTACTCCTTGGTGAGGCCCTGAACCTGGATCACGGCTGCCCTCCCTGTCCTGTCGCTGTCGGTCCCGCTGCCGGCGACCCGCTCGTGGGCGGGCCGGGCCGGTCGTGGGCGGTCGTGGGCGGTCCTGGCCTGCGCGCCCGTGGTCGGTGCGGACCGGGGCGGCCCGGGTCTGGATGGTCCGGCCCGGCAGCCGCCCCGGCTGTCGATGGCCCCATTCGACCGGACCGGACCTCCCGGCGGATCCCGCCGGGGAGGGGACTTGACTCCCTCTCGGGAGGGAGAGCCCCGTACTACGCTGACCTGGCAGGATGGCGGGATGCCCCGAATATTCGCGCCCTTGCTGAGCGCCGCCACCTACGCGCGGTGGTTGCACCTGGCCATCGGATGGATCTTCGCCGGGGTCGTCCTGATGGTCTATCCGGGGACGTACGCCTTCGGCCCCGGCGGGATCCTGCTGCGGGCGGTCCCGGTGGACGCGGCGCTGCTGGTGCTCGCCGCCCTGCTCCCGGCGATGCGCCGCGCGGAGGGTGTGCAGGCGCGGCTGCTGTTGATGCCCGAGCGCGAGCAGGACATCGCCGCCGAGCCCGCCCGCAGCTGGGCCGACCGGCGCCGGACGGCGGCCTGGCTGGTCGGACGGGTGGCTCTCGGCTCGCTCGTCGGGATGTTCTCCGTGGTGGTGCCCGCCGCCGCCTTCGACCTGCTGGTCCGTCCCGCGCCGCAGCTGCCGGGCGGCCTCCGGCTCCCCGCCGCGGACGGGCTGCCGTGGTGCCCGCTGCTGGCGCCGGTGGTGCTGTTCGCCCTCGGCTGGCTGGTCGTCTGGGCGGGCCGCCTCCAACTCGCCATGGCTCGGAGGCTGCTGGGGCCGTCCCCGGCCGAGCGGCTGGCCGCCGCCGAGCTGCGGGCCGAACGCCTGCTGGAGCGCAACCTGTTGGCGCGGGAACTTCACGACTCCATCGGCCACGCCCTGACGGTGACGGTCATTCAGGCCGGTGCGGCGCGCGAGGTGGGCGACGGGGCGTTCGTCGCCAAAGCACTCGAAGTCATCGAGGAGACCGGGCGGCAGGCGATGGAGGACCTGGAACGCACCCTCGCCCTGCTCCGGGACACCGGCGAGGCGGCCGACCCCGCCGAGGCCGGTGGCGCCCGCGGCATCGGCGGGGCGCACGGCATCGGTGGGGCGCACGGCATCGGTGGCGCCCGCGGCATCGGCGGGGCGCACGGCACGCCCGGGGCAGGTGACGCCCGCGAGCGGCCCGGCATCGAGCAGCTGCCCGCGCTCCTGGACACCGCGCGCTCGGCCGGCAGCCCGGTCGAGGCGTGGATCGACGTGCCGTCCGGGAGGCTGCCCGGGGTGCTCTCCCGCGAGGGCTACCGCATCGTCCAGGAGGGCGTCACCAACGCCCTCAAGTACGCGCCCGGCGAGCCGATCAGCGTCCGGGTCGCGCTGCGGGACGGTCGGTTGGAGCTGCGCTGCGCCAACGCCCTGGCCGTGGCGGCGCCCGCCCGCGGCACACCGCGCCGGGGCGGCAAGGGACTTCGCGGCATCCGCGAGCGGGCCGTGCTGCTCGGCGGTGAGGCCTCGGCCGGCACGGAGTCCGGTGAGTGGGTGCTGGCCGTGCGGGTGCCCCTACGCTTGGGTGCGTGATGACCGACATTCTGCTGGCCGACGACGAGGAGCTGGTCCGGGCCGGCCTGCGGGCCGTACTGGAGGCGCAGGGCGACCTCCGGGTGGTCGGCGAGGCGGCCGACGGGGCCCAGGCGGTGGCCCTGGCCCGTGAACTGCGGCCGCACGTGGTGCTGATGGACGTCCGCATGCCGGGGATGGACGGTCTGGCGGCCACCCGCGAGCTCGTCCGGGACGGCGCCACGCCCGGCGGATGGTCGCCGAAGATCCTGGTCGTCACCACCTTCGAGATCGACGACTACGTCTACCAGGCCCTGCGCGCGGGCGCCGACGGCTTCCTGCTGAAGCGCTCCCGGCCGGCCGAGATCGCCCACGCCGTCCGGTTGGTCGCGGCGGGCGAGTCGCTGCTCTTCCCCGCCACCATCCGCCGCCTCGCTGCCGGCCAGGGCAACCGGGCGGCCCGGGACGCCATGGCCCGCGCCGCCCTGACCGACCGTGAGGCCGAGGTGCTGCGCCTGGTGGCGCAGGGCCTGACCAACGGCGAGATCGCCGATCAGCTGTTCCTCGGCGTGCAGACGGTGAAGACGCACGTCAGCAGTGTGCTGGCGAAGCTCGGTGCCCGGGACCGGACCCAGGCGGTGATCGCCGCGTACGAGTCCGGATTCGTGGAGCCGGCGCAGTAGTCCTGCGGACCCGGGTGGCCCTGCGGACCCGGGTGGCCCCGTGGGGCGGCGGGCTCAGGCCGGGTACGCGTGCGTCTGGGTCGCCTTGACCGTCGCCCACACGATGGTGCCGGGGGCGAGGTCGAGATCTGCGGCGGCGGCCGGGGTGAGGTCGGCGGCCATCGGGAGGGCCCCGGCCAGGTCGGCGCGGACCTGGTCGCCGTGCAGGTCCAGGCCGGCGACCTCCATCTCCCAGACGTTGCGCGCGCTGGACTGCGGCTTCTCCCGGTGGAGCGTCACGGCGGACGGCGGGAAGGCCACGAAGGCGGGACCGGTCAGCTCCTCGCTGGTGGCCAGTTCGGTGCCGTCCGCCAGCATGACCCGGTGGCCGTCGGCGCTGCCCTGGTACAGGTTGAGGCCGACCAGCCGGGCGATGTAGTCGGTGCGCGGCCGCCGGGCGATCTCGGCGGGGGTGCCGGACTGCACCTCGCGCCCGTTCTCGATCACCACCAGCCGGTCGGCCAGCACCATCGCGTCCAGCGGGTCGTGTGTCACCAGGACCGCCACCGCCTCGAACTCGGCGAGGTGGCGGCGCAGTTGGGAGCGGACGTCGAGCCGGGTGCGGGCGTCCAGGGCGGCCAGCGGCTCGTCGAGCAGAAGGAGCCGGGGCCGGACGGCCAGCGCCCGGGCGAGCGCCACCCGCTGCGCCTGACCGCCGGAGAGCCGGCCGGGGCGGGCGGCGGCGTGCTCGGCCAGGCCCATCCGCTCCAGCCAGCCGGCCGCCTCGGCGCGGGCCTCACGCCTGGGGCGGCCCTGGCAGCGCGGGCCGAAGGCGACGTTGTCGAGCGCGCTGAGGTGCGGGAAGAGCAGGTAGTCCTGGAACACCACGCCGACCGGGCGCTCCTCGGCGGGCGTGTGCAGGCGCTCGGCCGGGTCCTCCAGGACGCGGCCGTCCAGCCGCAGGTGGCCGCCGGTGAGCGGGAGCAGCCCGGCGAGTGCGCGCAGGGCGGTGGACTTGCCGGCGCCGTTCGGGCCGAGCAGGGCGACCACCTCGCCGGGGGCGGCGGTGAGTGCGAGGTCGAGGCGGAAGGCGGCGCGGTCCACCCGCAGCCGGGCGTCGAGGGCGGGGGCGGCGTCAGTCACGATGTGGGTGTCCAGGGGGCAGCGTGGTCGAGTGGGGCCCGGCGCGGAGGGCGGAGGGGGAGTCCGGCGGGTCGGACCTCCCGCTCCTGCGGTGGTGGCGCAGGCCGCGACGGCGAGAACGGCGGCAGCGTCGACGGCGGCGACACCGGCACCGGCGGGGCGAACTGTGGCGACACCGGCGCCGACAGGGCGGACGGCAGCGACACCGGCACCGGCGGGGCGGACGGCGGCAGCGGCCGCAGGGCGCTCACGGGGCGGGCATCCAGCGTTCGCGCAGGCCGACCAGTACGGCGACCGAGACCACCAGCAGCACGAGCGAGAGGGCGATCGCCGCCTCCGGATCGGACTCCATGGCCAGGTAGACGGCGAGCGGCATGGTCTGCGTCCGGCCGGGGAAGTTGCCCGCGAACGTGATCGTCGCGCCGAACTCACCGAGCGCGCGGGCCCAGGCCAGGACGGCGCCAGCGGCGATGCCGGGCGCGATCAGCGGCAGGGTGACCCGGCGGAAGGCGGTCAGCCGGGAGGCGCCCAGGGTGGCGGCCGCCTCCTCGTAGCGCGGGTCGGCGGCCCGCAGCGCGCCCTCCACACTGATCACCAGGAACGGCATCGCCACGAACGCCTCGGCGATGATCACACCGGTGGTGGTGAACGGCAGGGTGATGCCGAAGGCGGAGTCCAGCCAGGAGCCGACGATGCCGCGCCGGCCGAGCACCAGCAGCAGTGCCACACCGCCGACCACCGGCGGCAGCACCAGCGGCAGCGTGACCAGCGCCCGGACGAGCCGCCGGCCCGGCAGATCGGTGCGCGCCAGCAGCCAGGCCAGCGGCACTCCGAGCACCAGCGACACCGCCGTGGCCGCTGTGGCACAGACCAGCGAGAGGCGCAGGGCTTCCCACACCTCGGTGCTGGTGAGCTGGTCGGAGAGGCTGCTCCAGGGCGCCCGGACCAGCAGCCCGACCACCGGCAGGACGAGGAACGCCAGCCCGAGCAGCGCCGGGAGCAGCAGCACGACCGGGACGCGGTTCGCGCGCCGCCGCCGGGGCGGCCGGTCCGCTGCCGGGGCGGCCACCCCGGCAGCGGACCGGTCGGTGCGACGGCTCACGGTGTCTGGAACCCGGCCGCGGTCAGGACCTGCTGGGCCTCGGGCGACTGGATGTAGGCGACGAAGGCGGCGGCGCCGTCCTTGTTGGGTGCCTTGGCCAGCGCGGCGATCGGGTAGTCGTTCACGGCCTTGCCGGCCTCGGGGAAGTCCACGCCGTCGATCTTCGCAGTATCGGCCTTCACGTCGGTCTTGTAGACCAGCGACGCGTCGACCTCGCCGAGCTCGACCTTGGTCAGTGCGCCCTTGACGTCCTGCTCCAGGGTGACCGGGGTGAGGTCGACGCCGGCGGCCTTGAGCGCCGTCAGGGCGGCGGCCCCGCACGGCACCTCCTTCGCGCACAGCGCGACCTTGGCACCCGGGGCGGCGAGGTCCTTCAGCGCCGCGACGTGCTTGGGGTTGCCCTTGGGGACGGCGATGGTGAGCGTGTTCCTGACGAAGGTCTTGGGCGCGCCGGTGGCGCCGCCCGCGTCGGTGACCGTCTTCATGGTGGCCGGGCTGGCGGCGGCGAAGACATCGGCCGGGGCACCGGAGTTGATGCTGCTGGCGAGGGCGGAGCTGCCGCCGAAGTTGAACGTCACCTTGGCGCCGGGGTTGGCGGCCTCGAACTTCTTGCCGAGGTCGGCGAAGCTCTCCTTGAGCGAGGCCGCGGCGAAGACGGTGATGCCGCCGGTGGCCTTCGGCGCGCTGCTGCTGCCGGTGGAGGCGCTCGTGGACGCGCTGCCCGTGGAGGCGTCCGAGGCCTTGGTGTCGCCGTCGCTGCCGCATGCGGTGACCCCGAGGCTGAGAGCGAGGGCCGCGGCGGCGGCGACGGCGAGTCTGCGGGTGCGGGAGGTGCGGGTGCTCATGGGTGTTTCCCCTCCTGGGGGCGCCGGAAGGGGCGCGGGGATGCAGCCGCAGCTGCGGCCTTTACGGCGATCATAGTGCCGCAAATACCAGCTGAAAATCGTCTGTCGCATTGCACAGGCAAGGACCGCCGCTGATCACTGCGCGGCTGTCGGAAGGCTCAAACCGAGTGGGCACCGCTGCGCCGGCGGGCCCCGGATTCCACCCCGGACCGCCGGAGGAATCCCCGGAAAACCCTCCGGCAACCCTGGAGAACCCTTCCGGCAACTGCTCCGGCAACCCCTCCGGAAACCCTGGAGAACCCCTGGGGAAAACCGTTCGCGCACGGGTGCCCCGACAGGCCAGAGTGGTCACCGTCCGTACCCGCGCAGGTCGTCCGGCCGACTCGCACGCACGACCTGTCCGTACGGCCTGCCGCACCCGGTTCGCACGGGGTGTGGCAGGTCCGCACGCGGTACGGCACCTGGTACGCACCGCCGGCCGACCGGCCGAGCCAAGGGGAGGAGCACACCCATGTCCACACTGCGCGTCACCGCCGAGCGGCTGACCATCCTGGCCCATCCCAACGCGGACGCCCTCGAACTCGCCCAGGTCGGCCTCTACCGTGCCGTGGTCGCCAAGGGCGCCTACCGCACCGGCGACCACGCCGTCTACATCCCCGAGCAGGCCGTGCTGCCCGCCGAGCTGATCGAGGAGCTGGGCCTGACCGGGCGGCTCGCCGGGAGCAAGGCCGACCGGGTCAAGGCGGTCCGGCTGCGCGGCGAGCTGTCGCAGGGCATCGTCTGCCGGCCCGGCGCGCTGGCCGGCACCGACCTGGCCGCCGCCGCCGAGAGCGGCGAGGACTTCGCCGACGTCCTGGGCGTCACCAAGTGGCAGCCGCCGATCCCGACCTCGATGAACGGCGACGTGGTCCGCGCGCCCGACCTGCTGCCCTGGGTGGACATCGAGAACCTCAAGCGCTTCCCCGGCATCTTCGAGCCCGGCGAGCCGGTCGTGCTGACCGAGAAGCTGCACGGCAGCTGCTGTCTGGTCACCTACCACGCCGAAACCGGCGAGGTGCAGGTCTCCTCCAAGGGCATCGGTGCCCAGGGGCTGGCCCTGGCCGAGGACGAGCGCAACCTCTACTGGCGGGCGGTGCGCGCGCACCGCATACCGGAGGTGGCCGCCCGGCTGGCGGAGCGGCTCGGGGCCGAGCGGGTCGGCATCTTCGGCGAGGTCTTCGGCGCCGGCGTGCAGGACCTCACCTACGGCGAGTCCGGCCGCACCGAGCTGCCCGGCTATGCCGCGTTCGACGTGTCGGCCGTGGTGGCGGGGCAGCTGCGCTGGCTGCCGGCCGCCGAACTGCTGGACGGTGAGCTGCCGGTGGTGCCCGAGCTGTGGCGCGGGCCGTTCGACCCGGACACCGCGCTGGCGTTCGCCCAGGGGCGGGAGACCGTCTCCGGGCGCGGACTGCACCTGCGCGAGGGCGTGGTGATCCGGCCCGTGACGGAGCGCTGGAGCCCGGTGGTGGGCGGGCGGGCGATCGCCAAGGTGGTCAGCGACGCCTACCTGACCCGCAAGGGCGGCACCGAGTACGAGTGACCGGGCCGCTTCCGGCGCGGGCCGGGTGGCCGCGGGCGGTCCGTGGCCACCCCGGGGCCCTCTTCTCCGGTGACGCCGTGTCAGTTACGTTGGTGGGTCGCCATTGAAGGAGGCCCCCTCATGACCACTGTGAAAGCCCGGGTGCCCGGCCCGTCCGGACACCCGCTGATCGGTTCGATGTTCGACCTCACCCGCCGGCCGCTGCGGACCTACCTGGCCGCGCGGCGCGACTACGGCGACGTCGTCCGGTTCACCGCCGGGCCGCCCGGACTGCGGGCCGAGTTCTTCGTGGTCTTCTCCCCGGAGGGCGCCCACCAGGTACTCGGCAGCGAGGCGGCCAACTTCCGCAAGGAGAGCGCCTTCTACGACGAGCTGCGGACCAGCGTCGGCAACGGCCTGCTCACCAGCCAGGACGACGACTACCAGCGCCAGCGCCGGCTGATCCAGCCGCTGTTCACCCGCCGCCGGGTCGACGGCTACGTGGACGCGATCGCCCTGGAGGCGCGGGTGCTGGCCGAGCGCTGGAAGGCCGTGCCGGACGGCGTGGTGGACGCGGCGGACGAGATGTCCCGGTTCGCGCTGCGCACGGTCTCCCGGATCCTGTTCGGGGCCGACGTCGAGGCGGCGGTGGACGTCGTGCACCGCAGCTTCCCGGCGCTCGGGGAGTACCTCCTGGACCGCGGCTTCTCACCCGTGCGCACCCCGCGCAACTGGCCGACCCCCGCCAACCGGCGCGGCGCCGAGGCGCAGCGGGACCTCTACGGGATCTGCGACCGGATCATCGCCGAGCGCGCCCTGCGTCCGGACGGAGCCGGCGGCAAGTCCGACGACCTGCTCGCACTGCTCACGCTCGCGCGCGGCGAGGACGGCGAACGGCTCGACCCGGACGAACTGCGCGACCAGGTGCTGATCTTCCTGCTGGCCGGGCACGAGACCACGGCCACGTCGCTCGCTTTCGCCCTCCACCTGCTGGCAGGGCACCCGGAGCAGCGGCGCCGGGCCCAGGAGGAGGCCGACGCGGTGCTCACCGGCCGCGAGCCGACCGCCGCCGACCTGGAGGCGCTGCCGTACATCACCCGGGTGCTCAAGGAGGCGATGCGGCTCTACCCGGCGGCCTCGGTGATAGGACGGCGGGCGGTGGCCGAGTCCGTGATCGGCGGGCACGTCATCCCGGCGGGCGCACAGGTGATCCTGGCGCCGCTGGTCACCCACCGGCACCCCGACCACTGGGAGCAGCCGGAGCGCTTCGACCCGGACCGCTTCCTGCCCGAGCGGGAGAAGGAGCGCCACCGCTACGCCTGGTACCCGTTCGGCGGCGGCCCCCGCGCCTGCATCGGGCAGCACTTCTCGATGCTGGAGTCGGTGCTGGCCCTGGGGGTGCTGCTGCGCGATTTCGACTTCGAGGTGATCGACCGCCGGGTGGCGCTCGGCCAGGGCATCACGCTGCGGGTGGACAGCCCGATGCGGATCCGGCTTGCGCCGCGCTGACGGGGTGTGGGGCCGACGGCCTGCGGGTGACAGCCGACAACTGGCGGCCGATGGAGCGGAGTTGTCAGCTGGGGCGCATGGGCACGGGACCGACCCATTCGAACACAGCGCCCGCACGCCGTGGGCGGCTTTTCACATCTTCGCGTAGCTCATTCCGGACCCCGATAGCGTCCCACGCACCCCGGACCGGAAGCGCACGTGTGTCTGGCATATGACGGGTGATCGATCCTCCGGGCTGGTCCTGACCGGCCCGGACCCTTCACCGTCCGCCCCCACGCGGAGTCCGCCCGGTCCAGGGAGCCCGGGCGCAGCGTGAACGCCCCGGGCCCGACCGGTCGACCGGAGGTCCCCATGGGCACGATGAACCACTTCAGCTTCGGCTGGCTGACGCCCGCGCTCTCCTACGTGGTGGCGTGCGCCGGCGCCGCGCTGGGGCTGCGGTGCACGCTGCGCGGACTCGTCGCGACCGGTGCCCCGCGCCGGAACTGGCTGCTCACGGCGGCCGCCGCGATCGGGTCCGGCATCTGGACGATGCACTTCGTCGCCATGTTCGGCTTCGCGGTCGACGGGACGGAGCTGCGGTACAACGTCCCGCTGACCGTGCTCAGCCTGGTGGTCGCGATCCTGGTCACCGGGCTCGGGCTGATGGCGGTCGGCTACGGACGGCACCGGGGCCTGGCACTGCTCACGGGCGGGCTCACCACCGGCCTCGGCGTCGCCGCGATGCACTACCTCGGCATGGCGGCCATGCGGCTGCACGGCGGCCTGCACTACGACCCGGGCACGGTGGCGCTCTCCGTGCTGATCGCCGTCGGAGCCGCCACCGCCGCGCTCTGGGCGGCCGTCACCATCCGCAACGTGTATGCCGCGGTGGGCGCTTCGCTGGTGATGGGCCTCGCCGTGAGCTGTATGCACTACACCGGCATGGCGGCGGTCCACGTCCAACTGGAGCCGGCGCGGACCGGGCTCGGCGGGGCCGCGCCGATGGAGTTCGTCTTCCCGCTCGCGGTCGGCCTCGGCTCCTTCCTCTTCCTCACCTCGGCCTTCGTCGCCCTCTCCCCGACCGCCCAGGAGCGCGCCGACTACCAGGAGGCGGGCGAGCTGACCATCGAGGAGTTCCCGACGACGCCCGCGCGTCCGGCGCCTGAGCAGCACCACCGCGCCGCCTGAGCAGCACCAGCCTGAGTGGCACCCCCTGGCTGTCCGCCGGTGGCCTCCCTCGGCACTTCCCGTCGGCATCCTTCGCCGGTGTTCCCCGCCGGTTCCCCCTTCCGACGTCCTGCACCGCACGTCCCCCGCCCGAAAGGCTCCTCACCCATGCGCGAAAGCCGCGGTACCGCGCCCGGTACCCGCCGGGGTGCCCACGCCGGGCCGCCCGCCCGGCCGGCTCGTGAAGCGACCCGCCGCACACCCCGCCCCGGCCGCGGGCTGCGTCCCCGGACCGTCCGTGCCCGGATCGTGGCACTGCTCATGGTCCCGGTGGTGTCCGTGCTGGCGCTCTGGGCGTTCGCCAGCGTCACCGCCGCCCAGGACGTCTGGGACCTGCTGCGGCTGCGCGAGGCCCAGCGCACCGTGCTCACCCCCGTCGGCGCGACCGTCACCGGCCTCCAGGCCGAACGCGCTGCTGCCGGGCAGGTGTTGGCCGCTCCCGGAGCCGCCCGGGAGAGCGCCCTGCGCGAGGCCGCCGCGGCCACCGACCGGGCCCTCGCCCCGCTCTTCCTCGATGGCCCGTCCGGCGGCCGGAACCCGGGCGGTCCGGGCGGTCCGGGCGGTCTGGGCGGTCAGGGCGGCAACAGCCAGGGCGGCCCGGGCCGCGGCAGCACGGGCGACGGCGGCATCAGCCCGGGCTACAACCGGGCCGACGCCCAGGGCCTCGGCCCGGACGCCGCCGCCCGGCTGGACGCGCTCGGCGCCGCCGTCGATGCGCTGCCCGAGCTGCGGACCCGGGTGCTGGCCCGCGGTGTCGGCTGGCCCGAGGCGTACGCCGCGTACGGGGCCGCCGTGGACCGGGCGTTGGCGGTGGCCGGGGCGCTCACCCCGATGCAGGACCACCGGGCCGCCTCGGACGCCCGGCTCCTGCTGGAGTTCGCCCGCTCGCGTGAACTCCTCAGCCGCGAGGACGCGCTGCTGCGCGCCGCCCAGCTCTCCGGCGGCCTCGCCGAGGACCAGTTGCGCGAGTTCTCCGGTGCCGTCTTCGCCCGCCGCCAGTTCGAGCAGGGCTCCGCTGCCGACCTGCGTCCCGAGGACCGCGCCGCCCTGCTCGCCGTCACCGGGGGCCAGGACCACCGGGACCTCACCTCCTACGAGGACAAGGTCCGCACCGCCGCCGACGGTCGCGCCGCGGCAGCCGCCGTCCCGCCCGAACACTGGTCGGTGGCGGCGGGCAACGTCGCCCGCGACCTGCGCGCCGTCGAGGACACGGCCGGCCGGGCGGCGTCCGACCGGGAAGACCCGTACGCGCTGGGCCTGTTCACACCGGCCGGGGCGGCCGTGTTTCTCGGTCTGGCCGGTGTGGTGGCCTCGCTGGTGATCTCGGTGCAGATCGGGCGCGGCCTGGTCACCGAGCTGATCGGCCTCCGGAACTCGGCCCTCGAACTGGCCGGGCGCAAACTGCCGGCCACGATGCGGCGGTTGCGCGCCGGCGAGGAGGTGGACATCGACGCCGAGGCGCCCGTCCCGGTGCACGGCAGCGACGAGATCGGCCAGGTGCACGGCGCGCTCGGCACCGTCCGGCGGGCGGCGGTCACCGCGGCGGTCGAACGGGCCGAGGTGCTCTCCGGCGTCTCCGGCGTCTTCGTCAACCTCGCCCGGCGCAGCCAGGTCCTGGTTCACCGCCAACTCACCTTGCTGGACGCCATGGAGAGGCGAACGGAGGACCCGGCCGAACTGTCCGACCTGTTCCGGCTGGACCACCTCACCACCCGGATGCGCCGCCACGCCGAGGGCCTGATCATCCTCTCCGGCGCCGCCCCCGGCCGGGCCTGGCGAAAACCGGTCCCGTTGCTGGACGTGGTGCGCGCCGCCGTCTCCGAGGTCGAGGAGTACGCCCGGGTCGAGGTCCACCGGCTCCCTCACGCGGCGGTCACCGGGCAGGCCGTCGCCGACCTCACCCACCTGGTCGCCGAACTGGTCGAGAACGCGACCGGCTTCTCGCCGCCGCACACCCGGGTGCACGTCCGGGGTGAACAGGTCGGCAACGGCTACGCGTTGGAGATCGAGGACCGCGGCCTCGGTATGGGATCGGAGGTGCTCGCCGACGCCAACCGGCGGATCGCCGCGGCCGAGCAGACCGATCTCTTCGACAGCGACCGGCTCGGCCTGTTCGTGGTCAGCCGGCTGGCCCGGCGGCACGGAGTCCGGGTCTCGCTCCAGACCTCCGCGTACGGCGGGACGACCGCCGTGGTGCTGTTGCCCACCGTTCTGCTGGCCGATGAAGGTCCTCGGGTGCGGCAGGAAGTCCAGGACGTGGTACCGGAGTTGGATGTCGATCCGGCGCCGGGGGAGGTCTCCGGCCGGACGGGCCACGGGCCCTGGTACGACGAACCGGCCTTTCCCGTCGTCGATTTGGCCGGACCCGAGGTCGTGAGGCCCGCCCCTGCGGAGCCCGAGGTCGTGGCGCCCGCGTTCGTGGCGCCCGCGTTCGTGGCGCCCGCGTTCGTGAAGCCTGCGGGCGTCAAGCCTGCGTTCGTCGGTCCACCGGCGGAGACGCCCGAGCCCGGCAAGCCCGCGCCTGTGACGCCCGCGCCTGCGAGGCCGCCCGGGCACGCCGGGGCCTCGTACGCCGGGACCGGGTACACCCGGGCGGACGGAGCGCCGGGCGCCGAGCCGCCGTCGGAGAGCGGCGCACTGCTGCCGTTCGGCGCCCGGGGCGGCGACCCCGGGGTGTTGCGCCCCATCCCGTTCCGGGCTTCCGGAGCTCGCGCGGACGGTCCGGCGGTCGACGCGGGCCCGCTGTCGCCGGCGGCAGCCCCTGCCGTTCGGCCGGTCCGGGCCGTCCGTGGTCACCGGGCCGAGGCCGCTCCCGGAGCCACGCCCTCCGCCGTGCCCACCGGCCCGTCCGGCGTGAACCCCGCCGCCGGACCTGCGGGGCCGGCCGGGCCTGCCGGGCCGGACGAGCTGCCCCGGCGGGTCCGCCAGGCCAGCCTCGTCCCGCAGTTGCGCGACGCCCCGCCGCGGCCGGCTCCGGGCCGCCGTCGCGGCGTCACCGCTTCCGCTCCCGGACGGAACCCGGAGGCGGCCCGGGCCGCGATGTCCGCGTTCCAGGCCGGCTGGGCCCGCGGCACACGCCCGCAGGTCCGCGACGAGCACCATGACGACCACCGGGAGCAGCAGCGGGACCAGCACCCGGACCAACGGCACCCCGACCAGTACCCGGCGCGACGTCGCCCGGACAGCCGTCCGGACGGGACGCCGCTGCCCCCGCACCACCCCCTCCCACCGCACCACCACGAAGGAGAGCGCCCATGATCGGCACCACCCACCGCGCGGGAGAGCTCAACTGGCTGCTCGACGACCTGGTCTCGCGGGTCGTCGAGGTCCGGTTCGCCGTGATGCTCTCCGCCGACGGCCTCGCCATGGGCACCTCGGCCGGCCTCGGCCGCGAGGACGGCGAGCATCTGGCCGCCGTCGCCTCCGCCTTCCACAGCCTTGCCAAGGGCGCGGGCCGGCACTTCGAGGCCGGCGAGGTCCGCCAGACCATGGTCGAGCTGGAGCACGGCTTCCTGTTCGTGGCCGCCGCGGGCGAGGGCACCTGCCTGGCGGTGTTCTCCACCGCCGACGCCGACCTCGGCCTGGTCGCGTACGAGATGGCCAGACTGGTCCGCCGGGTCGGCGAGCACCTGTTCACACCACCGCGCAGCGCGGACGGCCGGTGAGCCGGGTGCCGCATCCGGACGAACAGCCGTACCGACAGCCTCACGAGCCGCCGCCCAACGCCCCGCCGACCAACGCCCCGCCGTCCGGCACCATGCAGCCCAGCACCACGCCGCCCGGGACCACACCGTCCAGGACCCCGCCGCTCGCCAGGAATCCGCTCGCCGCCGCCTACCGCTCGCGCTGGTACGACGAGGAGGCCGGACCGCTGGTCCGCCCGTACGCGATGACCAGGGGGCGGACCAGGCCCACCGGGCGGGAGTTCGACCTGATCGCCCTGGTCGTCAGCGATGTCCCCGACCCGGCGGACTTCCCGGACGCGCCGGACGTGCCGGTCGGCCCCGAGCAGAGCCTGATCCTGGACCTCTGCCGCGGCAACGCCCTCTCGGTGGCCGAGATCGCCGCCGACCTCGACCTGCCGCTCGGCGTGGTGCGGGTGCTGCTCGGCGATCTGCTGGCGGCCGGCTGCATCCGGGTCAGCCGCCCCGTCCCACCCGCACTGCTCCCTGACGAGCGCATCCTCCAGGAGGTCATCCATGGACTCCGCGCACTCTGACCGCCCGTACGCCGACAGCCTGTACGGGGACGGCCCGCCCGAGACCGGGAGGGAGACCGGGAGGGAGACCGGGCCCGGGAACGGGCGCGAGAACGGCGGGGGCCGGGACGGGGGTCGGGACGGGGCCGAGGACGAGGGCCCCTCGGATACCGCCGCCCCCTCAGACACCGCCGCCCCCTCGGATACCGCCGCCCCCTCGGACACCGCCGTGCTCGCCCTGAAGATCCTGGTCGCGGGCGGATTCGGGGTCGGCAAGACCACCCTGGTCGGGTCGGTCAGCGAGATCCGCCCGCTGCGCACCGAGGAGAGGCTCACCGAGGCCGGGCGGGGCGTGGACGACACCGGCGGGGTCGAACAGAAGACCACCACGACGGTGGCCATGGACTTCGGCCGGATCACCATCCGCGAGGGCCTGTCCGTCTATCTCTTCGGTACGCCTGGGCAGGACCGGTTCTGGTTCCTCTGGGACGAGCTGGCGCAGGGCGCGCTCGGGGCGGTGGTGCTCGCCGACACCCGGCGGCTGACCGACTGCTTCCCCGCGGTGGACTTCTTCGAGCACCGGGGCATTCCGTTCGTGGTGGCGGTCAACCGTTTCGCCGGCACCCGTGACTTCGGGACGGAGGAGGTCGCCCGGGCGCTGGACCTGGAGTCCGGCACCCCGGTGGTGCTCTGCGACGCGCGCCGCCGCGCCTCCGGTAAGCAGGTACTGATCAACCTGGTCGAGCACGCCGGCCGGGTGCACGCCGCCCGCCTGCTGGCCGATGCCGGCGCGGCCGTGAGGTAGGCCACGGCAACGGCCTGGCCCGGCAAGGGCGGAGAGGGGTGCCACCCGTGCGGGCGGCACCCCTCGGTGCTGTCGGACCCCTCCAGCCGGTCAGTCAGTCGGTCGATCGGCCGGTCAATGGGTTCTGTCGTCGGAGCGCGCCTGTCGGAGTGTCACCGCCGGTGGTCGGTCAGCCGCGGGTCTGGAAGACGATCCGGGTCCAGCTGGAGCCCGGGCAGTTGCCCCAGACCGCCCACGGCTGGGACCGGGCGCCGATCCAGAGGCCGGTGGTGGACGTGCCGTTGGCACAGTAGGTGATGGTGCGCAGCTCGCCGGAGTAGATCCGGCAGTTGCCCTCCCAGCGCCAGCCGTAGTCGGCGGTGATGGTGCAGTGGTAGGAGGCGGTGATGGCCTCGGACGACGCGGAGCCCGAGCCGGCGGAGATGCTCTGGTCGGCGGCGGGCGTGGTGGCGGCGGCCGGCAGGGTCGTGGTGCCGAGCACGCCGAGGGCGGCCGCGGCCACCATCCCGAGCCTGGCGATGTTCCGGGCGATGCAACCTGACATGGTGATCTCTCCTCGCTCGTGCTGTCTGCCCCGTCCGGGTGGGGTCTGAATCGGTAATTCCCGTGCCCCGCCGGGGTGATGACGCATTGCACACGAATGACTGCGCACGGTGAGACGACGAACTACGATGTGATGTGAGTCACAGGCCGGCCGATCGGATCGTCGGCCGTGCCTTCGGGGTGCCGATTTCCGAGGGGAGCGGCATGGAATTCACCGGTCGGTGCCGGGGCGGGCGGGATCCGGGCATCGCCGCCGCTCCCGGGGAGGATCGTGCGGTGGCGGCCCGCGGCGAGGTGGGGCTCGGTGCACCGGATCGCAGCACACCGGACCGCGGTGCGCGGGATCCGGGTCCGGCCGATCCCGAAACGGCGGAATTCAACCGGGTGTTCACGGAAATGCTGCCGCGGCTCCACCGGGCGGCCCTCTCGCTCACCGGAAGCCCGTTCGCGGCCGGGGACGTCGTGCACGACGCGTATCTGCGCATCGCCCGCAGGCCCGAGCGGTTTCTCCGTCACCCCCAGCCCTATGCCTACGCGTTCACCACTATGGCGAACATCGTGCGCGACCAGTGGCGCAGGGAGCGCCGCCGGGTGGTCGTTCCGGAGCAGGCCGAGGGGGAGCGTGCCCGGGCCGACCCGCTCGGCGGGGGGCTGGGAGAGTTGCAGGCTCGCTGGGAGGTGGTCCGGCTGCTGCGGCTCCTGACCGCCAAGCAGGCCCGCGTGGTGGTGCTGGTCGACCTCGGCGGGTACACGGTCGACGAGGCGGCGCTCCTGCTGGGCGTGCACCGCTCCACGCTGGCGGTCACCCGGCGCCGCGCGCTGAGCCGGCTCCGGGCCGTCCTCGAACGCGAGCGCGACCGGGCGGACGACTGTGGCCGGGCGGACGACCGGGTGGACGGCCGGGTGGACGACCGGGCGGGCGGCAGCGACCTGGGTGGCAGTGGCAGTGGTAGCGGCGGCAGTGGCCGCGACGGCGCCGGCGGCCGCGATGCGACGAGGCCGCCGTCCCGGCCCGACGCACCGAGCTGACGACAAGTCAGCTGATGCGCCGCCCCGGCCCGTACGCTGCGATCCGTGATCACGTACGAGGAGCACCGGCTCCGCACCCTGGCCGAGGACGGCCGCTGGCCCGAACTGCTGGGCGCCTACCGCCAGGCCCGGGCCGCCGCCGTGTCGCGCGCGGGCGAGGGCCGGGCGGCGGCCGCGACCGCACCGCTCGGCCACCTGATCGCGTACGCCGCGCCGCCCGAGCTGGCCGTGCGCCTGTTCGACCCGGACGGCGGGCCCGGCACCGCCGCCGGGGTCGCGGACCATGACGCCGGGCCGCTCTGGGAGGTGCTGGCCACCCGGCACTCGTGGCTGCGGCTGGCCCCGCTGCTCGGCCCGGCGCCGGTGCGCCGGCTGGTCGCCCACACCCGGGTGCTGATCGGCGAGGACCTCTCGTACGGCGCCGAGCCGGACCCGGAGGGCGTCCCGCTGGTGCTGGAGCCCTGGGAGTCGGCGGGCTGGGGCGAGGGCGCGCGGGTCCGGGACTACCTGCCGCGCGGCGGCTCGCGCAGCGCACTGCTGACGCTGCCCGCCACCCGGGAGGGCCTGGGCCCGGTGCTGCTGCCCGAGCCGGGAGCGCGCCTGCGCGGTCAGCGGGCGACGCGGGCGTTGGCCGCGCTGGCGGAGTGGGCGGAGGTGGCCTGCGTCCGGGGGCCGGCGCCACAGGCGGCCGGGCAGCTGGCTCCGGGCCGACGGGTCACCGGCGGGTACCTGCCGTTCGCCATCGCCTACCCGGTGCTGGTGCAGGCGGCGGCGGCGGACCGGGCGCACGGCTCGGCGGACGGCCGGCTGGCGCTCTGGCGGGCGCTCGGCGCGATGGCCGGCGGCGACGGGCCGAACCGTGCCGAGGTGAACGCGCTGGTGGCCCGGATGCGCTGCTTCACCTGGTGCGACCCGGCGGACGGCCTGCGCCACGTCCACGTCGCGATGGAGGACCCGGCGAGCGGCCTGAGCTGGGCGGTCAGCGGATCGGACGAGCCCTGACGCGTGCGCGCGGGGCCGCGGGAGAGGACAGTGCGTGGGGCCGTGGGGCCGTGGGGCCGTGGTCGCGGCGACAGGGCCGCGGGGCGGTGGCGCGAGGGCCGGGCAGGCCCCGTGTGCGACGGACCCCGGCCCGGCGCCGCCCGGGGGATCGGGCTGCGGCGCCGGGCCGGGGAGTAGGGGAGTGCAGGAGTGGGAGCGGCGGTCAGACGGCCGTCGGGCTCGGCGCTCCACCCTGCGGCGGGACGGTCTCCGGTGGCGCGGGAGCGGCGTCGGGAGCCTCTGCGGCCCCGGACGAGGCCGGACCGCCGTGCGCGTCGACCAACGTCCGCTCGTCGAACGGCACCTCGCCCGCCAGCACCTGCCGGGCGCGCTCGCGGTCGAACTCACCGGTCCAGTGCCCGATCAGCACGGTGGCCACGGCGTTGCCCGCGAAGTTGGTGAGCGCCCGGGCCTCCGACATGAAGCGGTCGATGCCGACGATCAGGCCGACCCCGTCCACCAGTGCCGGCTTGTGCGACTGCAGCCCGCCGGCCAGGGTGGCCAGCCCGGCGCCGGTGACCCCGGCCGCACCCTTGCTGGCGATGATCATGAAGACCAGCAGCGAGGCCTGCTCGCCCAGCGACATCGGCTTGTCCATCGCCTCGGAGATGAAGATCGAGGCCATGGTCAGGTAGATCGCGGTGCCGTCGAGGTTGAAGCTGTAGCCGGTCGGGACGGTGATGCCGACGACCGGGCGGCTGACGCCCAGGTGCTCCATCTTGGCGATCAGCCGGGGCAGCGCGCTCTCCGAGGAGGAGGTGGAGAGGATCAGCAGGAACTCGCGGCCGAGGTAGCGAAGCAGCGTGAACACGTTGACGCCCGCGACCAGCCGCAGCAGCGCGCCGAGCACCACCACCACGAAGAGCGCGCAGGTGATGTAGAAGCCGATCATGATGACGGCGAGGCTCTTCAGCGCGGCCGTGCCGGTGGCGCCGACCACCGCGGCCATCGCCCCGAAGGCGCCGATCGGGGCCACCCACATGATCATCGACATGACCCGGAACACCAGTCGCTGCACGTGCTCGATCCCGCGCAGCACGGGCGCGCCGGCCGGGCCCATCGCCTGCAGCGCGAAGCCGGCCAGCAGGGCGACCAGCAGGGTCTGCAGCACCTTGCCCTCGGTGAGGGCCGAGAGCATGGTGGTCGGGATCATCCCGAGCAGGAAGTCGGTGGTGGACTGGGCCGCCCCCGCGGCGGCCTGGGCGTGTCCGGACTTGGCCAATGCGGCGGTCAGGTGCAGTCCGCCGCCGGGCTCCAGCAGGTTGCCGACCACCAGGCCGATGCCCAGTGCCACCGTCGACATGGTGAGGAAGTAGCCGAGGGCCAGACCGCCGACCTTGCCGACCTTGGCGGCCTTGGTCACGGAGCCGATGCCCAGCACGATGGTGCAGAAGATGACGGGGCTGATCATCATCTTGATCAGGTTGACGAAGCCGGTCCCGACCGGCTTCAGCTCGACCGCGAACTTCGGTGCGGCCAGGCCGACCACCACGCCCGCGACCACGGCCACGATGACCGCGAGATAGAGGTAGTGGGTGCGGTCCTTCCGTCTGACCCCCGCCTGCGGTCCTGCTCCGGTGATCGACATCTGCGGCTCCTTCGCCCTGCAGTCCTGGCGGCCCCGGGTGGTGGGCCGCTCCGACTATGTGCTGCGCAGTGACGGAGGTCACGTTTGCGTTCATAGAGTTCACGTACGCCCGCGCCCCCCGCGCCCCCCGGGCCGGCCGCCCGCGTCCCGTGGCTCGGCTGACTGCGTTCCTCCGCGCGCCGGTCCACGCCCCGCAGGTCGGCTGCCCGCGTTCCCCTGTGCGCCGGTCCACGCCCCGCAGGTCGGCTGCCCGCCTTCCGCCGCCCACCTGGACGCCGGGCCGCCGTGGTGCACACTGGCAGGCATGTCCCCGCGCATGCTCCCCACGCCGCGCCGGCTGGTGCGCAGCCTGGCCGGACAGCTCTTCGTTGTCCAGGTGGTCATCGTCGCCGCCGTGGTGGCCGGGGGTGCCGTGCTCGCGTACCTGTTCACCGCCGGCCGGGCCGAGGACGCGGCCCGAGCCCAGGTCACCGCCGTCGCCCGGTCGGTCGCCGACTCGCCGTCCGTGCGGGCCGCCGTCGCCGGGCCCGACCCGACCGGCGTCCTCCAGCCCTACGCCGAGCAGGTGCGGGCCGACACCGGGGTCTCGTTCATCACGGTGATGGACACCGCCGGGGTGCGCTGGACCCACCCGCTGCCCGAGCAGATCGGCAAGACCTTCCTCGGCCACATCGACTGGGCGCTCGCCGGGGAGACCCGCAGCGAGACGTACACCGGCACGCTCGGCCCGTCCGTCCGGGTGGTCACGCCGGTGCTGGACGAGCGGCACCGGGTGGTCGCGCTGGTCAGCGCGGGCATCACGGTGAAGTCCATCTCCGCCCAGCTGAGCGGGCCCCTGCTGGCCCTGGCCGGTGTCGCGGTGGCCGCGCTGGCGCTCGGCGGGGTCGGCACCTACCTCGCCAACTCCCGGCTGCGGCGGCACACCCACGGCATGGGACCGGCCGAGCTCAGCCACCTCTACGAGTACCACCAGGCCACCCTGCGCTCGGTGCGCGAGGGGCTGGTGCTGCTGGACCGCCGCCACCGGGTGGTGCTCTGCAACGACGCGGCCCGCGAACTCCTCGGGCTGACAGGAGACTTGGAAGGCCTCCCGGTCGACGGTCTGGGGCTGCCGGAGGCGCTGGTGGCGGCCGTGCTCGGGGCGGAGCCGGTCCGGGACGAGGTCCACCTCACCGCCGAACGCGTCGTGGTGCTCAACACCTCCACCATCGGCACCGGCCTCGGCCGGGTCCTCACCCTCCGCGATCACACCGAACTGCAGTCGTTGAGCGGAGAGTTGGACTCCGTCCGCGGCTTCACCGAGGCGCTCGGCGCACAGGCGCACGAGGCCGCCAACCGACTGCACGCCGTGGTCTCGCTGATCGAACTCGGGCGTCACCAGGAGGCGGTGGAGTTCGCGACCGCCGAACTCGCCCTCGCCCAGCAGCTCACCGACCGCGTGGTCGCCGCCGTGGGCGAGCCGGTACTGGCCGCGCTGCTGCTCGGCAAGGCCGCCCAAGCCGCCGAGCGGGGAGTCGAGTTGACGCTTACCGAGGACAGTCGGATTGACGACGGCGTGCTGCCGCCCGGCCTCTCCGCCCGCGACCTGATCACCGTCCTCGGGAACCTGATCGACAATGCGGTGGACGCGGCGATCGCCGGCGCCGCCGAGAGCCCCGATCCACCCGAGGTCACCGTCACCGCCCGGATCGACGCCCTCCTGCCCGAGAGCAACCGGGCCGACACCCTCCCGCCCGAGAGCAACCGGGCCGACGTCACCCCGCCCGAGAGCGCCCGGATCGATGCCGCCGCGCCCGACGCCGCCCGGCCCGAGGGCGAGCACCTGCTGCTGCGGGTCGCCGACACCGGCACCGGCATCGACCCGGCCGCCGTGGAGGACGTGTTCCGGCGCGGTTGGAGCACCAAGCAGGACGGCCGCGGGCACGGGCTAGGGCTCGCCCTCGTGGCTCAGGCCGCCCGGCGCAACGGCGGCACCGTCGAGGTCGGCCGGGACCGCGGCGCGGTGCTCACCGTCCGGCTGCCGCTGAGCCGGCTGCCCCGCCGGCGTGACGCGGTGGCGTCGTGAGCCGCTCCCCGGGCCGGCCGGACATCGCGGGCCGGCCCGACATCTCCGTCCTGGTGGTCGAGGACGACCCGGTTGCCGCCGCCGCCCACACCCTCTACGTCCAGCGCGAACCGGGCTTCCGTGCCGCCGGCACGGTGCACAGCTGTGCGGACGCGCTGCGCTTCCTGGACCGCGCCCGCGCCGCCGGCCGGCCCGTCGACCTCACCCTGCTCGACCTCTACCTGCCGGACGGGCACGGCCTCCAGCTCTGCGGCACCCTGCGCGCTGCCGGCCACACCACCGACGTCATCGCCGTCACCTCCGCCCGCGACCTCGCGATGGTCCGCCAGGCCGTCTCGGCGGGCGTCGTCCAGTACCTGCTGAAGCCGTTCAGCGCCGCCGCCCTGCACGACCGGCTGGAACGGTACGCCCGCTACCGCGACACGCTCGCCCGCACCGGCCAGGCCACCGGCCAGGACGAGGTCGACCAGGCCCTCGCCCTCCTGCGCACCCCCGAACGCACCGCCCTCCCCAAGGGGTTGAGCGCCCCCACCCTGGACACCGTGGCCACCGTTCTGCGCGATGCCCGTACCGGCCTCTCCGCAGCGGCCGCCGGCACGGCGGCGGGCGTCTCCCGCATCACCGCCCGCCGCTACCTCGAACACCTCGTCGACACCGGCCTCGCCGCCCGCGAACCCCAGTACGGCAACGTCGGTCGGCCCGAACTCTGTTACCGCTGGACGGGCGGGGGCGGGTAAGGGCCGGCGGAGGACGGTGGCCGAGGGCGGCCGGGTGCCTGCTAGCGGGCCACGAAGGCGGTGAGCAGCGCCTGGACCTCGTAGATGTCGACGCCCTTGGTGAAGTTCTTCGAGATCGGCAGCGCCGCACCCGAGACCCATATCTTCAGCTCGGCGTCGAGGTCGAAGGTCCCGGCGGTCTCCACGGCGAAGTGGGTGATGCTGCGGTAGGGGACCGAGTGGTACTCGGTCTTCTTGCCGGTGATGCCCTGCTTGTCGATCAGGATCAGCCGCCGGTCGGTGAACAGGAAGGTGTCGCGCACCAGCTGGTAGGCGGCCTGCACCTGCTCGCCCTGGCCGAACAGCCGGGAAAACTCCTTCTGGGCCTCGGCGTTGTCCACCCGGTGTGCGTTGCCGAAGAGCGCCATGCGCGGTCCTTCCGTCAGGCACCCGCCGCGGGTGCGTCGGGCACCGAGTCTGGCACGGCGGCGATCTCGGGTCGGAGTGGGCCCCTGGTCGGAACGGCCGGGCGAGGTCGGCCGGGTGGCCCGGACGGGGGTCGGGCGGCCGTCCTGCGGCTACCGGCGTCCGGCCCGTACGAGGTACTGGTCCTCCGCGTCCGTGTAGCTGTCCAGTCGCCAGCCGGCGGCGGTCAGCAGGGGGCGGAGGTTGGGCTCGGCGCGGAGGTCGTCAGGGGTGAGCTCGCGGCCGTGGCGGGCGGCGAGGGCGGCGCGGCCGATGGGGTGGAAGAGGGCGAGCGTGGCGCCGGGGCGGCTGACGCGGGCGAGTTCGCGCAGAGTGCGGGCCGGGTCGGGGAGGTGGGAGATCAGGCCGGCGGCGAAGACGGCGTCGAGGGTGGCGTCGGGGAGCGGGAGGCGGGCGCAGTCGGCGAGCAGCAGGGTGGCGGTGCCGGGGTGGCGGGCGTCGGCCTCGTGCAGCATCTCGGGGGTGACGTCGGCGCCGAGCACCCGGCCCTCGGGGCCGACCGCCGCGCGCAGTAGAGGGAGCGCGCGGCCGGTGCCGCAGCCTGCGTCGAGTACGGAATCGCCCGCCCGCAGGCCGAGTCCGGCGATCGCGGCGGCGTAGCGGGGGCCGTCGTCGGGGAAGCGGGCGTCCCAGCCGGCGGCGCGGGCGGCGAAGAACTCGCGGGTGCGGGCCAGTTCGGCGGCGTACGGGGAGGTCGGAGGCGTGGACGGCGACATGCGGCGAGCGTAGCGCCCGGCCGTAACCTGCGGCCCGGCCGATCGTTGGGGAATCGGGCTCCCCGTCACTCGCTCGGGTGGTTCTCGTGCCCCGCGGCGCTCCCGCCCAGGTCAGGGAAGTAAAGTTAGGCTTACCTAACTTCTTGGGAGTCCGTCTTGACGCTCGCCGCCGTCCCCGCCACCGGGTCCGCTGCCGTCCCCGCCCAGGCCCAGGGCGGCGACGCCATTCTGCGCCGCCAGCGCGTCCGCGAGTCCGCCGCCCGCACCTACGCCCGCTCGTTCCCGATCGTCCCGGTGCGCGCCAACGGCATGACGGTCGAGGGCGCCGACGGCCGCCGCTACCTGGACTGCCTCTCCGGCGCCGGCACCCTCGCGCTCGGCCACAACCACCCGGTCGTCCTGGAGGCGATCCGCCGCACCCTCGACAGCGGCGCGCCGCTGCACCTGCTGGACCTCGCCACCGCCGAGAAGGACGACTTCACCACCGCCCTGTTCGAGAGCCTGCCGCGGGAGTTCGGCGAACAGGCCCGCGTGCACTTCTGCGGACCCGCCGGGACGGACGCCGTCGAGGCCGCGCTCAAGCTGATGCAGACCGCCACCGGCCGCTCCGGCGCCCTCGCCTTCACCGGCGCCTACCACGGCATGACCGCCGGCGCCCTCGCGCTCACCGGCAACGTCGCCGTCAAGGAGCCGCTGCCGGGCGGCGGCGAGGTGGTCCGGCTGCCCTACCCGTACGGCTACCGCTGCCCGTTCGGGGTCGGCGGCGAGGCGGGAGCCGGCCTCGCCGCCACCTACGCCGAGCGGCTGCTGGACGATCCCTCGGGCGGCGTGGTCCGGCCCGCCGCGATGGTCCTGGAGGCCGTACAGGGTGAGGGTGGCGTCGTCCCCGCCCCCGACGAGTGGCTGCGCGCGATGCGCCGGATCACCGCCGAACGCGGCATCCCGCTGATCGTCGACGAGGTGCAGACCGGGGTCGGCCGCACCGGCGCGATGTGGGCGGTCGAGCACAGCGGGATCGTCCCGGACGCCATGGTGCTCTCCAAGGCGATCGGCGGCAGCCTGCCGCTCGCCGTCGTCGTCTACCGCGCGGAGTACGACGGCTGGCGCCCCGGCGCGCACACCGGCACGTTCCGTGGCAACACCCTCGCCATGGCGGCCGGCGCGGCCACCCTCCGGTACGTCGCCGCGCACGGCCTGGCCGACCGGGCCGCGCTGGTCGGCGCCCGGATGACCGAGCGGCTCCGCGCGCTGGCCGGCGAACTCCCGGTGATCGGCGACGTGCGCGGGCGCGGGCTGATGATCGGCGTCGAACTGGTGGACCCGGCCGCCGAACCGGACGCCTGCGGGGCGCGCCCGGCGGCGCCCGCGCTCGCCGTCAAGGTCCGCGAGGCCTGCCTCGCGCGCGGGCTGATCGTCGAACTCGGCGGCCGGCACGACGCGGTGCTGCGTCTGCTCCCGCCGCTCACCATCACCGACGAGCAGGCCGACGCCGTCCTCGACCGGCTCGCCGACGCCATCGCGGCGGCCGCCCGGGCCGTGGGCGCCACCGGGACCGGGAGTGCCACCGGGGCGGGCCGCGCGCCCGCCCGTGCCGCCGACGGCGCGGTCGACGGCACGGCCGTCGCTGCGGCTGTTGCGGAGGCCCGGTGAGCGGCCCGGGCTTCTCCGGGGTGCCGGAGCAGCCCGAGGAGCCCGGCCTCCCCGACGACCCGGCGGCCCCGCCCGACGCGCTGGCCGGCGGCGTGGCGGGCCCGGCCGCGCTCGGACCGCTGCTGGCCACCGTGCTGGACGCGCTGGACGCCGGCGCCGCCCGCCGCGGCGGCCCGCTGCCCGCCGGGCACCCGGCCGGGATCGCCGCAGCCGTCACCGACGGGCTGGCCGCCGCCCACGGGCCGCAGGCGCTCGCCACCCTCACCGAACTGCTCACCCACGGCGCCGCCGACCCCGCCGACCCGGCCTGCGCCGCCCACCTGCACTGCCCGCCACTGGCCGTCGCGGCCGCCGCCGACCTCGCCGTGAGCGCGCTCAACCCCTCCCAGGACTCCTGGGACCAGGCCCCCGCCGCGACCGCGCTGGAGACCGCACTGCTCGCCGAACTCGCCGCCCTGGTCGGCTACGACCCGGCCCACGCGGCCGGCGTGCTGACCTCCGGCGGCACCGAGTCCAACCTGATGGGCCTGATGCTGGCCCGGGACCAGAAACTCGACGGCATCGTGGAGCTGGACGGAATCCCGGCCGGCGCCGCACCCCGGATCATCGCCTCGCAGGCCGCGCACTTCTCCGTCCAGCGCGCCGCGGCCCTGCTCGGCCTCGGGGAGCGCGCCGTGATCCCCGTCCCGGTCGACCGCGAACTGCGGATGGACCCGGACGGGCTGGCGCGGGCCCTGGCCGAGACCAGCTGGGCCGGCCGGACCCCGATCGCCGTCGTCGCCACCGCCGGCACCACCGACACCGGTGCGATCGACCCCCTGCACACCGCCGCCGACCTCGCCGCCCGATACGGCGCCTGGCTGCACGTCGACGCCGCCTACGGCGGCGGCGCGCTGCTCTCCGACCGGCTCGCCCCGCTGCTCGACGGCATCGCCCGGGCCGACTCCGTCTCCCTCGACTGGCACAAGCTCGGCTGGCAGCCGGCCGCCGCCGGGGTCTTCCTGGTGCGCCGCGCCGAGACCTACGTCTCGCTCGCCCGCCGCGCCGAGTACCTCAACCCGGCCGACGACGAACGGGCCGGCTACCCCAGTCTGTTGGGGCAGTCGCTGCGCACCACCCGGCGGGCCGACGCCTTCAAGATCGCCGTCACCCTGCGCACCCTCGGCCGCGCCGGACTCGGCCGGCTGGTCGACGCCTGCCACCAACTGGCCCTGGACACCGCCGAGGCCGTCCGCGCCGAACCCGAACTGGAACTCCACGCCGAACCCGTCCTCACCACCGTGGTGTTCCGCTACCGCCCGCCCGGCGGGCAGGGCGGAGCCGCGCTCGACGCGGTCAACGCCGAAGTGCGCCGGACCCTGCTGCGCACCGGCCGCGCCGTCGTCGGCCGGACCGAACTGCCCGGCGAGGGCCCGGGCCGGGTCCGCCTGAAGCTGACCCTGCTCAACCCGCACACCACCGCCGCCGAGGTCGGCGAACTGCTGCACGCGATCGTACGGACCGGGCGGGACGTCCGGCCGGCGTAGCGCCGGGCCCCGGGCGGCCGAGTGCCTGGCGCGGCCGGTCCCGGCCGCAGCGCGCCGCATTCCAAAACAACGCCTTTTCCCCGGAGGGATGTTGGAGGAAGGCACACTGGCGTGACATGCTGTCCGGGGGATATTCGGCCGCCCCCGAAAAGGCTCCGTGGACATACGTTTCCACGGGAGTACAGGCCGATTCCGGCCGCCCGGTGATCAGATTTCGCCAACCCCCTGGCAGGGCTTGCGGAGATCCCGAAGAGCGGCGGTAACTTCATGTGGTCGCCGCCCCACCAAGAGCACACGGCTCCTCGGTGCAGGCCGCCTGACCAGGCGCGCGCCATCCACATGCGGTGAGCTCACCCCTACAGCCGAGTGAACTCCGCCTATCCGTCATGCACTTCGGTGAACCCCGGTAAAAACCGCGTGAACCACGTGAGACCAATCCTTTGACCAATCCTGCGAAGCGGAGGCAAGGCATGCGCGAAACCCTCCCGGGCGAAAGCGCCGTCACCATCGAACCGGCCACGTATGAGGCACTGCCGTTCTCCGGCCGTTGCCGGGACATCTGGCGCCGCGGCGACCACCTGCTCATCGGCGTCAGTCCGGGAAACAGCTATTTCAGCCACCGCCGAATAGCCGAACTCATCGGGTGGGGGAAGGAGTTCTTCGAGAGAATCGACATCGTCCACGCCGACCTGCACGTCGAGGCGCAGTTCGAGAGCTTCGGCTACACCGCCGAGCACGCCCGACGCCGGGCCGCCAAGGAGGTCAAGGCCACCGCCCGGCGGATCGCCCGCGGCGCCGAGGAGGCCGGCCGGCCCGACCGCGTCCGGACGCACGCGCTCTCCGAGTTCACCGGCCACCCCGCCTACCGGCGGCTGCACCGGCAGGCCCTTGACGCACTCGCCACCGACGGGGTGTTCCGTGAGGCCGCCGAGGGCATGGCGCGCGGGTTCCTGGCGGCCCGGATGGACGAGGGCCTGGTACCGAACGAGCCCCAGCTCGCCGCCGGGCTCCGGTACATCGCCGCTGAGCTGCCGTTCTTCCTGGACACCCCGGCGCTGCTCGGCGTGCCTTCCTCGGTCAGCTGCTACCACCTCCAACTGCCCCTCACCCCCGTTCTGTTCGGCCGCGACGAGGGGCTGCGCGCGGCGCCCGGCCAGGGGTACGCCGTGGTCCGTCCGGCGTCGCCGACCGCGTCCGCCCCGTCTGCCCCCGCTGCCGCCTCCGTCGTCGTCGCGCCTGCGCACGCCGCCTGAAGCCGCGAGACCCCCGAACCGCGACCGCGAGACCGGATTCCCAGAGCCATTCCCGCACCCCGCACCTTGCAGCACCCCGCACCCGCACCCTGTACCCCGCATCCGCACCTGGAGCACACCTGTGACCGACCTGACCTTCCCGCTCTCCCGCAGAGGCGACGTCCTTCCCGAGGAGGCGCGACGGCTCCGCGAGGAGCGGCCCGTCGCCCGGGTCCGCACGATGACCGGCGACCCCGCCTGGCTGGTCAGCAGCTACGAGCTGGCCAAGCAGGTACTGGAGGACGAGCGGTTCAGCCTCAAGGACACCGCAAACCCGGGCGTCCCCCGCCAGTACGCGCTGACCATCCCGCCCGAGGTGGTCAACAACATGGGCAACATCAACAGCGCCGGCCTGCGCAACGCCGTCATGAAGACCCTCTCGCCGCGCGCCGACCGGGAGTTGGACGGCTGGCTGCAGGCCGAGGCGCACCGGCTGATCGACGCGCTGGTCGACCAGGGTGCCCCCGGCGAACTGCGGGACGGCTTCACCGACCCCTACTCCGCCGCCCTGCACTGCCGGTTGCTGGGCATCCCCACCGACGACTGGCGGCGGCTGATGGCCGGCATCGATGTCGCCTTCCTCACCAGCCCGGTGCCGTTCGAGGGCGCGGCGGCCAACTGGTACAAGGACCTCGGCTACATGCTGGACCGGCTCAACGCCGACCCGGAGCCCAAGGACGGCCTGCTCGGCCGGTTCGCCGAGCTGCGCCGCTCGCCCGAGGTCTCGGACCAGGTCGGTGACGAGCTGCTGGCCACCGTCGCGCTGTCGCTGTTCGGCGCGGGTGCCGTCTCGACGTCCTCGTTCCTGCTGCACGCGATCATCTACCTGGCCCGGCAGCCCGCACTGGCCGAGCGGCTGCGGCGGGAACCCGCGCTGATCGGCCGCGCGGTGGACGAGCTGCTCCGGGTCAACCTGTCGATCGGCGACGCACTGCCCCGGATCGCGCTGGCGGATGTGCGGCTCGGCGAGGTGGAGGTGAAGCAGGGCGAGCTGGTGCTCGTCCTGATCGAGGGTGCCAACTACGACCCGGCGGTCTTCCCGGATCCGGAGAAGATCGACTTCGGCCGGGCCGACAACCCGCACCTGGCCTTCGGTGGGGGCCGCCACTTCTGCCCGGCCTCGGCGCTCGGCCGCACCCATGCCGAGATCGCGATCACGGCGCTGGTCGAGCGGCTGCCGGGCCTGCGGCTCGCCCTGCCGGTCGAGCAGCTGGCCTGGCGGCCGGGGTTCATCAAGCGGCTGCCGGAGCGGCTGCCGGTCGTCTGGTGAGACCGGCCGGCGGCTGTGGCCCGTCGGCAGGTGGGACCTGCGCCAGGTGACCGGCGACGGCTGAGGCCGGCCGGCAGGTGGGAGGACCCGCCTTCCGGTGAGGTTGGAGGTGGGGGCCTGAGACCGGGGCCCCGCAGGGGCGAGGGCGGTGCCGGGAGGGCCTACCGGCCGAGCAGGATGTCGCGGGTGCGCTCCCAGCACTCCGGGTCGGCGGCGACCAGCAGGCCGTCCTCGCCGCCCGGCGCCTCCGGCCGGTAGGGGCTGCCGTCCAGGCGGGCGGAGACGCCGCCGGCCTCGGCGACCAGCAGTGAGCCGGGGGCGTGGTCCCAGGGGAGGGTGCGCCAGTAGAGGATGAAGTCGAGGGCGCCCTCGGCGACGTCCGGGTACTCGATCCCGGCGGCGTGCCGGCCGGGGGTGACCTCGCCGAACGCCGTGGCGTTGGCCTCCACCTGCCGGCGCCGGTCCGGCTCCAGGAAGCGGCTCTTGACGGAGCCGCACCACTTGGCGGGTTCGCCGGGCGCGGGCGTCCGGGTGAGGCGGTGGCCGTTGCGCCAGGCGCCGGAGCCCAGCTCGGCGGTGTAGCCGGTGGCGGTGGCGGGCTGCCAGATCCAGGCGGCGACGGTCTGGCCCGAGCGGACCAGGGAGGCCATCACGGCGTACTCGGGGCGGCCGGCGATGAAGTTGGACGTCCCGTCCACCGGGTCGACCAGCCAGACGGCCGGCTCGGAGTGGAGTGCCCGGGCGAGCCCGGGGTCGGCGGCGACGGCCTCCTCGCCGACCACCGGGACGGGAAGCAGCTCGCGCAGCCGCCGCTCGATGATCACCTCGGCCTCGCGGTCGGCGATGGTGACCACCTCGCCGGGGGCCTTCTCCATCACCTCGCCGGCGGCAAGCGCCCGGAACCGCGGCTCCACCACCTCGGCCGACGCCTCGGCGAGGATCTCGGCCACCCTGTCCATCAGCACGTGCGCGCTCCCTTCGCTGGCTACCACTCTCGCACGCTTGTGCGGCGGTGACCTGCGGCAGCCCCCTCGGGCGGGGGAGGGGCGGGCGACGGCTGCCGGTGGTCGACCGGGTGACGGCGTTCAAAATCTGTCGGCTGAAGATTGTCCGTCCGCCGTCCGCCGTCCGCCGTCCGCCGTCCGCCGTCCGCCAGCCGTGAGCCGCCAGCCGTGAGCCGTGGGCCGCCGCCCCTGAACCGTGAGCTGCGAGCCGCCAGCCGTCACCCGCCCAGGTAGTGGAACCCCGGCCGGGGGTGCATCAGGAAGTCGTGGTGCGAGATGTTCCACCCGTACGCGCCCGCCATCGCGAAGAGCACCCGGTCCGCCGTCCGGAGGCCGTCCGCGCTCGTCGCGGCGCGGGCGAGGACGTCCTTCGGGGTGCAGAGCTGGCCGGCCAGGGTGGCGCGGCCGGTGGTGACCGAGGGGCGCGGCCAGGGGTGCGGCCAGGCGTCGACCGGCAGCACGGCGAAGGGCTGGTCGTGGCCGCGGGTGGCCGGGGTGCGCAGGTGGTGGGTGCCGCCGCGGACCACCGCGAAGTCCTCGCCGTGGCTCTGCTTCACGTCCAGCACCTCGGTGGCGTACCAGCCGCAGTAGGCGGTCAGGGCGCGGCCCGGTTCGATCCGCAGGGTCAGGCCGGGGTGCCGGTCGAGCAGCTTGCCCAGGCCCTCGCCGAACTCCGCCCAGTCGAAGCGCGCCCCGGGGTCGTCGTAGTCGACGGCCATGCCACCGCCCACGTTGACCTCGTCCAGCGTGAACGCGTGCCGTTCCGCCAGCCGGGCCGCCCAGCCGACGATCTGCTCGGCGAGGGTCAGTTGCTCGGCCGCCGCCAGCCCGCTGGCCAGGTGCGCGTGCACGCCGCGCAGTCGCAGCCGCGGGCGGAGCGGGGCGAAGGGGCCGAGCGGATCGGTCAGCAGGCGGGCGCAGGCCTCGGCGCGGTCCGGGTCCAGGCCGAACGGGGTCGGCCGGCCGCCCATCGCGAGTGCCACCGTGTCCAGCGCGCCCGAGCCCACCGGGAGGTTGACCCGCAGCAGCACGTCCACGGAGGCCTGCGGCCGGTCGTCGGTCAGGACGGCGGCGAGCCGGTGCAGCTCCTGTTCGCTCTCCACGTGCCAGCGGTGCACCCCGGCGTCCACGGCGGCCGCGATCTCGGCGGGCGTCTTGCCGGGCCCGCCGAAGGCCAGCGGTGCGCCCGGTACGGCCTCCCGGACGTGCGCCAACTCGCCGCCGCTGGAGACCTCGTAGCCGTCGACCGCGCCCCGCAGCGCGGTCAGCACGGGCGCGTCGGGGTTGGCCTTGGCGGCGTAGTACAGCTCGACGCGCGCGGGCAGCGCGGCCCGGACGGCGGCGGCGTGCGCGCGCAGCGCCGCGAGGTCGTAGACAAAGGCGGGCAGGGCGTCCGGTGCCAGTGCGGCGACGTGCCGGCGGACGGCGTCGGTCATCGGGGTCTCCTCCACACGGTCGGGGGCGGTCATCGGGCACTCCAGGCCGGCGTCCGCGGGGCCGGCGTCCGCGGGGCCGGCCTCCGCACGCCCCGCGCCGGCAGGTGCGCGGCCTCCGCGAGGACGGTGCGGGCGAGCGGGGACGGCAGCCGGACGTAGCCGGCCTCGCGGTCCGGGCGGCGCTCCCAGCGGGTCAGCAGGTTGGCCTTGGCGGGCAGTGGCACCCCGGCGAGCAGGGCGCGCAGCCTGGGCGGGCGGCCGTGGGAGGCGGCGTACTCCTCCAGGACACGCCGGACGGCCTCCCAGAGCGCGCCCTCCGCCTCCGGGTGGAGGTCGGCGAGGGCGGCCAGCAGCTCGGCCACGTGGTTGACCAGCAGGCAGTAGACCACGCGGTCCCAGCCGCGCTCGGCGTCGTAGGCCATCGGGCCGGCCACCTCGGGCGGCAGTGCGGCGAGCAGGGCGGTGTTCTGGTCCGGGACGAGCTTGGTGCCCTCCAGGTCGCGGAAGAGCACCTGGGCCGGCCACCCGGCCGCGTCCACGCCGATCAGCACGTTCTGCAGATGCGGTTCCAGCACCACGCCGTGGTCGAAGTAGGCCGCGAGCACCGGCGGCACGAGCAGCCGCAGGTAGGCCGTCCACCAGTCCAGGGCGTCCTGCGCGGTCGCGTCCGGCCCGAGCAGTGCGGAGACGTGGGCGGAGCTGGTCGGGTGCTCGTCGGCGACGGCGGCGGCCAGCAGCGGGGTGACGCCGGGGCGCAGGACGCCCGCGAAGCCCTCGCGGACGATCAGGCCGAACCCCTCGTAGAGGGCGCGGTCCGGGAGGCCGTCCGCGCCGGGCAGGGCGAGCGTGCGGAAGGCCGGTTCGCGCAGCATCGCGGCGTCGGGGAACCGCTCGGCGAGGTCGGCCAGCGCGGGAGCGAGCAGCCGGGTCAGGGCGACGGCGCCGGTCAGCTCGTAGGCGGCGTTCTTGCGGAGGCAGTTGGTGATGCGCACGTTGAGGCTGAACTTCAGGAACGCGCCCGCGCCGTACAGGGTGCGAACCGAGGCGGTGGCGGTGAACGGCTCGCCGCCGGGGCCGAGGTCCAGGATGTCGCCGCGCTCCAGCGCACCGCGCAGCAGCGGGTGGTCGGTGAGCAGTTGGTACTGCCAGGGGTGGGCGGGCAGCAGCCGGTAGCCGTCCGGCACCTCGTGCGCGCCGTCCGGCAGGCCGTCCAGCAGCCCGTCGAGGAGCCCGGTCGCCGCCCGGTCCGCCGAGCCCTCGGCGATCAGCTGCTCCCGAACGGCCAGGTACCGCAGCCGGAACGCCGCGCGCGACTCCGGCGCGTACGACTGCCAGTCGCCGCGCTCGGCGGAGCGGGACTTGGGCGCGGGGTGGAACCGGTGGCCGAAGAGCAGGGCCTGCTCGGACTCCAGGTAGCGGTCCGCGCCGGGTGCCGGGCGGCCTTCGAGGGCGTTCCGGACGACCTCGTGACTTGACGTCAGCTGGCCGAGGAACTCCTCGTTCACCGTCCCGGTGCGCAGCTCCAGTTCGTCCCGGACGTACCCGGCCAGCGTCCGCCAGTCCAACTCGGCCCAGCCGTCGCCCCGTTCCTCCTGCACCGGACCGGTGAAACGGTGTGCGCCGAGCAGTGAGGTGCGGCGCAGCGCGATCCGGAGCAGGGCGCCGCGCCGCGGGAGGCGCAGCAGCAGGCGGCCGTCGGTGACGGCGGTCTGGTGCTCGGGCGCGGAGACCTCGCGCAGCAGGCAGTTGAGCAGGGTGTGGGCCACCGCGTGGTCGGCGGTGGGGAGTTCGTGGGTCATCGGTGACTCCAACGCTTGCGGGAGGGGACGGCGAGCAGTGCGGCCGCGGCGGCGGCCAGCAGTGCGGCGGCGGTGCCGGCCAGCACGGGGGAGGCGGCGCCGAACCGGCCGTTGGCCAGCGCCGCGACGGCGCCGGCGGCCACGGCGCCGCCCTTGGAGATGAGTTCGAGGGTGCCGAACATCCGGCCCGGTGCCCGGCCGCGGGCGGCCTCGGCGGCCAGCACCGAGAGGCAGACCAGGCCGAGTGTGAGCCCGGCGCCGAGCAGCAGCCGGACGGCGACGAAGGCCGGCAGCGAGTGGGCGACGGCGTGCCCGGCCAGGCCCAGCGCGACGAAGCCGAAGCCGAGCGCGATGCCGGTGTGCGGGCGGGTGAGGAAGGCGGTGTGGGTGCGGGCGGCGAAGGCCAGGTAGCACAGGTGGGGCATCGCGAACAGTATGCCGGTCGTGGTCCCGGAGACGCCGGGCAGCCGCTCCTGCGCCAGGGATATCAGATAGGGGAAGGAGATCACGGTCGCGAAGACGAAGGCGAACTCGAAGGTGTAGAGCACGGCGAGCGGCGCCCGCCCGGCCGGCTCGGCGCCCGCGGCGGGCGGCCCGTCGCCGGACGGGTCCTCCTCCTGGCCCGTCCGGACCGGCCGGGCCGGTTCCGGCAGCAGCGAGAGCAGGACGGCGGCCGCCAGCGGCAGGGCCGCCATCAGCAGGTACTGCCGGTGCGGGTCGATCCACGGCGAGAGCACGCCGACCAGGATCGGCGCGGCGACCAGCGCGGCCCGCGCGCTGCCCTGCATCAGGGTGAGCGCCCGGGACAGCTGCGAACCGTCGAGCGCGGCGGCGAGGTAGCCGTTGGTGGCGGCGAAGGTACCGCCGAGGAAGCCCTGGAGGACGAGGGCGAGGGTGAAGGCGGGCAGGCTGTCGGCGGCGCCGGCCAGCAGGAATGAGACGGCGAGCCCGAGTTGGGCGCGGAGCAGCAGCCGCTTGCGGCCGAACCGGTCGGCGAGCCGCCCCCAGAGCGGGGCGCCGAGGCCGCTGAACACCGTCGGCACGATGTAGAGCACGCCGGCCCACCGGCCCTGGGGGTCACCGAGCGTGGGCAGGATGGCGGTCAGGTACGGCGGCAGGCCGAGCGCGGCGAAGGAGGCGACGAAGTAGCAGGCGGCCACCGCGTGCACCTGGCGCCGGCCGAGCCCGCCGGTGCGGGCGGTGCCGCTCCCGGGGTGCGCGGCGAGCGCGTCGACCGTCATCGGAGCCTTCCCCGGGGGGAGGAGACGGGCGGCAGCAGATAGTTGGGGCCGTCGGTGTAGTGCTTGTTGATGTCCGCGGCGCCCGAGCGCTGCTTCGTGAGCAGGGTCCCGGCCGTGACCATGGCCTTGACCGGCAGCCGTTCGGCGTCCAGCAGCGCGGCGCGCAGGGGTTCGCCGGCCGGTCCGGTCCGGTCGACGGCCTCGGCCAGTCGCTTGCGCAACAGGGCGAGCAGGTCGGCGAGTTCGCCGCGGCCGTGCGCGGCCAGGCCGAAGGCGAGGGCGCCGGTGCAGAGGTGGCCGGTGATGGTGGTGAACAGGTCGGTCAGCGGCCGGTCGTCGTCGCCGAAGATCCTGGCGTCGTCGAACTCGTCGCGTCCTGGGGCGAGTTCGCCGAGTGTGGCGGCGAGCCGGGCGGTGTGGACGCGCGGCCCGTCGTCGTCCTTGTAGAGCAGGCGCAGGCCGCCGTCCTCGTCCAGCACCAGGGAGGTGTTCTGCTGGTGGGACTCCAGGGCGATGCCGTAGCCGAAGAGGGTGGTCTGCCAGTCGAGCAGCAGCTCCAGCAGGGCGTCGAAGAGGGCGACGGGGTCACCGCCGTGGAAGCGGTCGGCGAGGTGGTCGATCACCAGGCGCCCGCCGGGGGCCGGGGCCAGCAGGGCGGCCAGCGGCACCGTGACGGATCCGCCGGGCTGGGCGGGGTAGCGGCGGAGCAGCACGGCGAGCAGCTCGTGCCCGGCGTGTGCCCAGCTCTGCTCGTCGGCGTGCAGGATCCGGCCGGCGAAGCGCGGTTCGCGCTTCAGCACGGCCTCGATCAGCCGCTGGCCGGCGGCGCCGTCGAGCAGCGTGCCGGGCTTGATGGTGCGGCGGTTGAGCCGGCCCAGGGTGGCGGTGGCGAGCGGGAGTTTGAGGTGGTGGACGGGGTCGTCGGCGACGGCCACGGTCCGCATGGAGAGGGTGGGCAGCGCGGTGAGGTACGGCCGGTCGGCGAGTACGGCGCGGCCCGCCAGGCCGGAGGCGTCCAGGGCCTCGGCCAGTGGTGCGCCGACGGTGAGCGGGTGGACCGGCAGGGTGGCCCAGGCCGCGTCGCCGCCCGGGAGGCCGAGGCCGAGCCGGCTCGGGGTGGGCCACCAGCCGGGCAGCGGCCGGTCGCCGTGGGTGGTCAGCTCCCCGGCGGGGACGGCGAGCCAGCGCAACTCGAAGGACGGGTGGAACTCCGGTGCGTAGGAGCGCAGTTGCGCGTCGGTGAGGCCGGACCGGCCGCGCGCGGTCGGGTAGACCGGGTGGTCGAGGTAGGCGGCGAGGGTGTCGTGGCCGAGGGCGGCGGCGGGGCCGGTCCAGTGTGCCGGGTCCGTGCCGTACAGGTCGGTGAGCGCGGCGTGCACCCCGGCCCGGGCGCGGTCGTGCAGCTCCATGGTGGCGAGGGTCTGCCGGCACTCCTCGGCGAAGGCCGTCCAGCCGGGCCGGTCCTGCGCCTCGGCGAGGCCGGCCAGGGCGGTCACGACGGTGTCCAGGCCGTCGAGCCGGGCGCCGTCCAGCTCCAGCAGCGGCAGCCGGGCGGCGTACTCGCTCTGGAAGCCGTCGGCGTCGACGGGCAGCGCCAGGCGGGCGTCCGCGAGGACGAGCCAGCGGCCGTCCGGCCGGTCCTCGGCCGTGCTGCGGGTGCGCAGCCCGAGTACGTCCTCGCGCAGCAGGGCGGAGAGCACCCGGAGTGCCAGGGCGTCGGACGCGGCGGGGGCTGCGGACCGCTCGGGCGCGGCAGCGGCGCCGGAACGCTCGGACGTGGCGGAGTCTCCGGGAGTGGCGGAGGTGGCAGGAGCCCTGTCGGCAGACGTGGTCACGGCGTGATCTCCCAGCGGTTGGCCGCGACGAAGCGGGCGACGGCGGCGTCCACGGTGGTCTGCTCGGGGCCGACGGCCCAGATCACGCCCAGGTAGTCCCGGTTGGTGCGGTAGTGCTCGTGCCGTTCGCCGAGCGGGCGCAGCGGCCGGTAGGCGAGCCGGACGCCGTCGCGCTCCTCGTCGTACGGGCCGGGGGCGGCGGTGAGGGTGCCGGCGCGGTCGGCGCAGACCACCTCGTTGCGGGCGCGCAGCGGGGTGGCGGCGCAGCGCTCGGCGAGGTCGGCGGGCAGTTCGCGGCCGAGGTGGGCGGCGAGGATGTGCTCGAACAGCGGTATGCCGAGGATCTCGGCGAGCATGAGGTCGCACTGGTCGCCGATGGCGCGGTAGTTGACCTCGATGATCCGGGCGCGGCCGTCCGGCTGGACGACGAACTCGGTGTGGCAGGCGCCGAGTCCGACGCCGATCGCGTCGAGCTGGGCGAGCACCTGCTCGACCACCGCGGCCGGGTGGGCGGGGACGAACTCCAGCACCTCCTCGATGAAGTGCGGGGGCGGGGAGAGCCTGGTCCGGAAGCCGCCGAGGACGTGGCGGCGCCGCCCGTCGCCGAGCGTCTCCAGGGTGCACAGCTGCCCGTCCAGGAACTCCTCGACGACCAGCGCGGCGCCGGGCCGCCGGTGCTGGATCTCCTTGCAGCGCAGCACCAGCTCGTCGGCGTCGGCGACCAGCGAGACGTCCTCGCTGGCGACGCCCTCACGCGGCTTCACCACGACCGGGTACGGAAGGTTCGCGTCCCCCAGCAGGGACGGGTCCTGTCCGGGGTCGAGCTCGACCGAGCGGACGGTGTCCACGCCGGCGGCGGCGAGGTGGCGGCGCAGCTCGCCCTTGTTCTTGGCCCGCAGCGCGGCCTTCCAGTCCTTGGCCGGCAGCCCGAAGTACCCGGCGACGAGGGCGGTCTGGGTCTGCAGGTGGTCGCTGTTGCTGAACACGGCGAACGGCGCACCCGCGGCCCGGCCGGCGCAGGTGTCGGTGTCCGCTCCGGTGTCGGCGATGGCGACGGCTCGGGCGGCACCGGCGACGGGACCGGCGGCCCGGCCGGCGTCGGGCCGGGGGGTGTGGTGCCGGGTGATCAGTCCGATCACCTCACGGAAGTCCCGGACGTCGCACTCCACCACCTCCGGCGCGGACTCCAGCTCGGCGTAGGCACGTCGGTGGGGTTCGGCGTGGTCGGTGAGCACCGTGACATCGAGCCCGAGCCGGGCGGCGGCCGGCAGGAACCCCTGGGTGACGGAGTCGGTGGGGTTGAGGGCGAGCAGGTAGAGCCGCATGTCGGCGCGGGTCCTCTCCATGGGGTGGGGGAGCGGGGCGGTCCCCGGGGGCGGGCTCCGCATGGCCCGCCCCCGAACGTCAACGGGTACTGGCCGGCTGCTACTTGGGCGCGTCGACGCCCGCGGCCTTGGCGATGTCGCCGAGCATGGCGTCGGCGGCCTGGACGCCGATGCCGGACATCCAGGTCTCGTCCGGCACGTTGAAGACCTTGCCGTTCTTGACGGCGTTCAGGCCCTGCCAGACCGGGGTGCCCTGGACCTCGCTCTCCTTGGTCTTGGTCGGGTCGTCGGCGACGGTGACGAAGACCAGGTCGGCGTCGGCCTGGTTGATCTGCTCGGCGCTGACCTCGATGATGTTCTGGTCCACGTCCTGGGAGGCCGGGCGGGCCAGGCCGACGTCCTTCAGCACGACGCCGCTGTAGGACGACTTGGCGTACAGGCGGGTCGGGCCGGCCACGAAGCGGACGACCGAGGCGGTCGGCTCCTTGCCGCCGTTCTTGGCCTTGATCGCCTCGCCCAGCTTGGCGGCGCGGGCCTCGTAGTCGGCGAGCGCCTTCTTGGCCTCGGCCTCCTTGCCGAGCGCCTGCGCGTAGAGGGCGAGGTTCTCCTTCCACGGGAAGCCGGTGGTCTCGGCGAGCACGGTCGGCGCGATGGCGTTGAGCTTGTCGTAGACCTTGGCGTGCCGGACCTTCGAGGAGAGGATCAGGTCGGGCTTGAGGGAGGCGATCAGTTCCAGGTTCGGCTCGTTCATCGGGCCGACGTCCTTGGTGTCCTTGGTCTTGTCCTTGAGGTAGTTCGGGAACCCGCCCTCGGTCTTCATGTGCGGGGAGACCGCGCCGACCGGCGTGATGCCCAGCAGGGTGACGTCGTCCAGCTCGCCGCTGTCCAGGACCACGACGCGCTTGGGCTGGGCCTTGATCTGGGCGGTGCCCGCGGCGTGGCTCACGCTGCGGGGGAAGACGGCGGCGGACCCGGCGGACGCGGCGGAGTCGCCGGCCGGCTCGGCGGCGTCCTTGGTGTCACCGTTGCTGCCGCACGCGGCGAGCAGGGTGGTGGAGAGCGCGACGGCGAGGACGGCGACGGGGAGCCTGCGGGCGCGGCTGGAGCGGTTCAAGGCGGTTCCTTGTCTCGGGGGCGGGGTGGTCGGACGCGTCCGGCGGGTGCCCGGACGGATCCGGGCGCCGCCGGACGGATCCGGGCAGGGCGGGGGCGGCCCGCGGGTGTGCGCGGGCGGCCGGAGGACGGGGGCCGTCAGCTGGTGACGGCGGCGGTGCGCGGCCTGGTCCGGGCTCGCGGCACGACCAGCGGCGTGCCGGTCTCCGGGTCGGGCACGACCAGGCAGGGCACCTGGAAGACCTCCTCCACCAGTTCGGCCGTCAGCACCTCGGCGGGTGCCCCGGCGGCGGCGAGGCGGCCGTCCTTGAGCACGACCAGGTGGTCGGCGTACCGGGCGGCCTGCCCGAGGTCGTGCAGCACCATGACGACGGTGCGCCCGGCCTCGGCGTGCAGGTCGGAGACCAGGTCGAGGACGTCCAGCTGGTGCCGGAGGTCGAGGAAGGTGGTCGGCTCGTCGAGCAGCAGCAGGTCGGTGTCCTGGGCGAGGGCGAGCGCGATCCAGGCGCGTTGGCGCTGACCGCCGGAGAGCCGGTCGACCTGCTGGTCGCGCAGCTCGGCGGTGCCGGTTCGGGCGAGTGCGTCCTCGACGGCCGCCTGATCGGCCTTGGACCATGGGCTGAGCATCCGCTGGTGCGGGAAGCGGCCGAGCCGGACCAGCGACTCGACGGTGATCGCCTCGGGGGTGACCGGCTGCTGGGGCAGCAGTCCCATCCGCTTGGCGAGTGTCCGGGCGGGCATCCGGTGGATGTCGGAGCCGTCCAGGGTGACGGTGCCCGCGGCGGGGTCGAGCAGCCGGACGAGGCCGCGCAGCAGGGTGGACTTGCCGCAGGCGTTGGGGCCGACGATCGCGGTGACGGCGCCGCCGGGAAGTTCCAGGTCCAGCCCGTCCACGATCACCCGGTTGCCGTAGTGCAGGTGCAGTCCGTGGGCGGCCAGGCGGTTGGCCGGCGTGCCGGCGGTCCCGACGGCGGCGGTGGTGGGGTCAGCGGTGCTGGTGGGGTCGGCGGTGCTGGTGGGGTCGGCGGTCATCAGCTGCTCCTCTGGGGAAGCCGGCCCTGGCGGATCATCAGCACCAGGAGCCAGGGCGCGCCGAGCGTGGCGGTGACGGCACCGACCGGCAGGCCGTGGACGGGGATCACGTGGAGCACGAGCAGGTCGGAGGAGAGCAGCAGCACGGCGCCGGTGAGGGCGGTGAGGCCGAGCGTGCCGAGGGTGGGCGGGCCGGCGAGCAGCCGGACCAGGTGCGGCACGGCGAGGGCGACGAAGGCGACCGGTCCGGTGAGGGCGGCGGCGAGCGAGGCCAGTGTGATGGTGAGCAGCAGGAGCAGCACCCGGTCGCGGCCCGGGTCGAGGCCGAGCCCGCCGGCCGAGTCGTCACCGAGGTCGAGCACGGCGACGCGCCGCTGGGCGAGCAGCGCGGCGAGCGCGGTGAGTGCGATGGCGGCGCCGCCGATCCGGACCTCGGTCCAGTCCCGGCCGTAGAGCGAGCCGGTGGTCCACTGCATCGCGGAGGAGGCCAGCTCGGCCGGGAACCGCACGATCATCAGGTTCACGGCGGCGGCCAGGCCCTGCTGGACCGCCAGGCCGACCAGCACCAGCCGGGTCACGGCCATCCGCGAGCGCCAGGCGAACCCGCCGAGCAGCAGTGCGGCCAGCAGACCGCCGCCGAGCGCGGCGAGCGGGATCAGCTCCTGCGAGGCGCCGGTGGCGAGCATCAGCACCGCGCCGAAGGAGGCGCCGCCGGTGACGCCGATGGTGTCGGGGGAGGCCAGCGGGTTGCGGAAGAGCCGCTGCAGCATCGAGCCGGCCACCGCCAGCCCGGCGCCGGCGATCAGGGCCGAGACCACGCGGGGTGCGCGGAACTCCTGCACCACCAGCACGTTTCCGGCGTCGCCGAGCCCGGCCAGGGCGCGCAGTGCGTCCCAGACGGACATCTTCACCTGGCCGGTGCCGAGTGCGACGCCGGTCAGCAGGACGAGCAGCGCGGCGGCCACCAGCGACCAGGCGGCGGTCCTGGCCCGGCGCCGGGCCATGGTGGTGCCCGCCGGGGGGTTCGGGGTGAGGACGCTCATCGGGCCACCTTCCGGGCCAGCACCGCGAGCAGCGGCGCGCCGAGGAAGGCGGTCACGATGCCGACCTCGATCTCGGACGGCCGGGCCACCACACGCCCCAGCACGTCGGCGGCGAGCAGCAGCACCGGACCGGCGATCAGGCAGCCGGGCAGCAGCCATCGGTGGTCGTTGCCGAGGAGCGGCCGGACGAGGTGCGGCGCGGCCAGCCCGATGAAGGCGACCGGCCCGGCGACGGCGACCGCGCCGCCCGCCAGGAGCACGACGGCCAGCCCTCCGAGCACCCGGATCCGGGCCACCGGCACGCCGAGCGACTGCGCGGCCTCGTCGCCGAGTGCCAGCGCGTTGAGTGCGGGGGCGACGGCGAACGCACCGACCAGGCCGAGGACGAGGAACGGCAGGACGGGCGTCAGGGTGTCCAGGTGGCGCCCGGCGATCGAGCCGGCCAGCCAGAACCGGGCCTCGTCCAGGGTGCGGTGACTGGCCAGCATCAACGCCGACGTCCACGAGGTGAGGACCACGGTGAGCACGGTGCCGCCGAGTGCCAGCCGGACGGGGTCGAGATCCCCGCCGCGCCGGGACATCGCGTACGCGGCCACGGCGGCGACGGCCGCGCCGGCGAAGGCGAACCAGACGTACTCGACCGGCCGGGTGAGCCCGAAGGTGTAGATCGCGGCGACGACGGCGAAGCTCGCGCCCGCGTTGATCCCGAGGGTGATCGGCGAGGCGAGCGGGTTGCGGGTGACGCCCTGGGCGACCGCCCCGGCGACGCCGAGGGCCGCGCCGAGCACCAGGCCGGTGATCGTCCGGGGGACCCGAAGGCCCGTCACCACGTCGGCATCGCCACCGGATCCGGATCCGGTGAGGGCGTCGAGCACGGTGGAGAGCGGGATGGCGCGGGAGCCGAGCGCGAGGCTCAGCGCGGCGCACAGCACGAGCGCGGTGGCTCCGGCGGCCAGCAGCAGGGGCCGCCGGAGCGCCGAGGTCCGAGGCGGGGCCAGGGCCGTGGTGGCCGGTGGGTCGGTGGTGAACACGAGACGAGATATTAGGTTAGGCAAACCTAAGTTCGTCAAATCCGTCCGGGGGTGACCCAGGCGGGGGTGGCACAGTCGAAGCGGCCTCCGGGTGCCTATAAGGTGAGCCTCACCTTATCCGATCTCGGGAGTGCCGATGATCTTGGGACCTGCGCCCATGCCCGCCACCGGCCGGAGCCCCTCTCCTCTCCGGGTGGACTACCGGCGGCTGCTGGACCTCTGCCCCGTCTTGCAGGTCACGCTGATCGCGGACGGCGAACCGTCCCCGACGCGTGCTCAGGGCTGGTACTCCGCCGCCGAACTGGCCGCGGACCCCACGGCCCTGGAGGCCGCGCTGGCCGGCGAGGCGGCCCGGATCGCCCCGGTCGCCGCCGAGCACGGCACCGCCCCGCGCCCGCACGTCGCCGCGTCCCGGCTGCTGCACCACTACCTGTGGTCGGTCTGCGTCCTGACCGCCGGACCCTGGCACCTCGCCCGCCGCGTCCCCGTGATCGACGGATCGGACCTCTGGCTGCACGCCCCCACCGGCGACCTCGCCCTGCGCCCGCGCGCCCACGTCACGCTCCCGGGCGAGGACGAACTCCGTGCCGAACTGCGCGCCGCCGTCGTCACCCACGTCGAACCGCTGCTCACCGCCTTCGCCGCCCCCACCCGCCGTGGCACCCGGGCGCTCTGGGGCATGGTCACGGACGACCTGGCCTCCGCGATCTGGTACCTGGGCCGGATGCTCGATGCGCGGGCCGGCGTCACCGCGCCCGCCGGCGGTGCTGCCGGTGTTGCCAGTGCTGCCGGTGCCGCCGGAGCCGGGGAGGCCGTCGCCGCCGGGGAGGCCGAGGCGGTCGCCGCCGCCGGGGCCGTCCTCCCGGGTGGCACCCAGCCCCTCCTCGGGGCCGCCGCCTTCCGCACGCTGTGCGGCCCGGACGGCCGGAGCCACCCCACCCGGACCCGCCTCGGCTGCTGCCTCTACTACGCGATCCGCCCCGACTCCGCCTGCGTCACCTGCCCCCGGACGCCCGACGAGGAGCGCCTGCAGCGGCTCTGACGCCTGCTCACATCACGACCGGTACGATCGGTCGCATGATCGACTCCACCGCCCACGTCCGGGTCGCCCGCCCCTCCAGGGACCTCGCCGCCGCCGAGCGCTTCTACGTCGACGGCCTCGGCCTCTCCGTGCTCTGGCGCACCACCGAGCACGTTCCCGGTGAGCACGACCTGCTCATGGTCGGCTTCCCCAGCGGCAGTTGGCACTTCGAGCTCACCCGCGACCCCGGCCACCCCGTCGAGCCGGCCCCGACCGTCGACGACCTCTTCGTCCTCTACCTGGGCGCGCCCGTGGACGAGGCCCTCGTCGCCCGGCTGGAGGCCGCCGGCGGCACCCGCGTCCCCGCCCACAACCCGTACTGGGACGAGTTCGGCGTCACCGTCAGCGACCCGGACGGCTACCGCCTGGTGCTCTGCACCCGCACCTGGGCCGCCTGACTGCCTGACGGCCCGGGTGTCGGAGTGCCCGACCTCCCGTTCATCCCGAGTGCCCGCCCGGCCGGCGCCTGATCGTCCGGCCGGTGGGCCGTCCGCCCGGAGTTCAGTCCAGCCGCCCGTCCACATCCACATCGTCGAAGAGTGCGAGCATCTCGCCGAGCACCTTCACGCAGGCGGTCACTTCGGCGTCGGTGAGGCCGCCGCCGACCTGGCGCATCAGCGCGTGCTCGCGCGTGGTCACGGCGGCGATGGCGGCCCGCCCGTCGTCGGTGAGCCGGATCAGCGAGGAGCGCCGGTGGGCCGGGTTGGGGACGGCCTCGACGAGCCGGTCGGCCGCCGCCTCGTTCACCATCCGCTGCACGAACTGCCGGCTCAGTGCCTGCGCGCGGCCCATCTGCGGGACGGTCATCGGGCCGTGCTCGCCCAGCAGGTTCAGCACGGCCCGCACGCCGACCGAGAGGCCTTCGGCGGGTGCGGCCTGCTCGACCTTGCGCAGCACCCGGCGGTAGAGCGGGCCCACCAGGTCGAACACCTCGGTGAGGCGGTGGGCGAGTTCGTCGGGTTCCAGCGGGTGTTCCTGCATGGGCACCATCATGACACCCTGGTTGCCATTCTCCGGGCAGGATGGCACCTTGGTTGTCATGACTGACGCCGCTGGATCACCTGACGCCGCTGTCACCCACCTCTCGTCGTTCACGACCGACGACGGCGAACTCGCCTACCGGGACGCCGGGACCGGCCGGCCGGTGGTCCTGCTGCACGGCGGCTTCCTGGACCACCGCATGTGGGACGCCCAGCTGGCCGCCCTCGCCCCGGAGTACCGGGTCATCGCGCCGGATGTCCGCGGTCACGGCAAGTCCGCCAACGCCACCCGCCCGTTCCGCCCCTGTGACGACCTCGCCGCCCTGCTGCGCCACCTCGGCACCGGGCCCGTCCCGCTCGTCGGTGTCTCGATGGGCGCGGGCATCGCCGTCGACACGGCCCTCGAACACCCGGACCTGGTCGGCGCGTTGGTGGTCAGCGGGGCGGGCACCAGCGAGCCCGACTTCCAGGACCCCTGGACCCTCGGCGTGTTGGCCGAATGGAGCCGGGCGCTGGCCGCCGGCGACGTCGACGGCTGGGCCGACGCCTTCCTCAAGTTCCTTCCCGGACCGCACCGTTCGACCGCCGACGTCGACCGCGACGTGCTGGAACTCCAGCGCGCCATGGCCCTCGGCACGCTCCTCAAGCACACCGCCGACGAGCCGGACCACCGGGTGCCCGTCACCGGCACCTGGGCCCGCGCGGCCACCATCGCCGTTCCCGTCCTCGCGATCAACGGCGCGCTCGACAGCGCCGACCACCTGGCCATGCCCGCCCGGCTCATCGCGACCGTCCCCGACGGGCGCACCGTCGAGCTCGACGGCACCGCGCACTACCCCAACATGGAGCGGCCGGAGGAGTTCAACGCGCACCTGACGTCGTTCCTGCGCGCCGTCGCCCGCGGCTAGTCCGCGCCACGCGGGCGGCTGCGCCCGGCCCGGGCCGCGGCGGGAATTGCGTGGACGGGCCGCACCCGGGCGTCGATAATCTCCGGGCCGGATGCGCCGACCTCCCGCCCGCCCGGCCGTCCCAACCGCCCAGCAGCACCGAGGAGACCCGACCGTGACGATTGCCGTGCGTGGTACGAGCGTGGACATCCCGGCGGCGGACGGCATCGCCGACGCCTACCTGGCCCACCCGGACGACGGCCGCGCGCACCCCGCCGTGCTGCTCTACATGAACGCCTTCGGACTCCGCCCGTTCCTGGAGTCGCTGGCCGAGCGGCTCGCCGCCGAGGGCTACACGGTGCTGGTGCCCAACGTGTTCTTCCGGCACGGCCGCGCGCCGGTCGTCGCGCTGCCCGAACCGCCGGAGCTGATCAACCCGGCCGCCGACCCGACCCTGTTCGAGCGCCTCGGCCCGATCATGGACTCGCTCACCGCCGAGCTGGCCGTCCGCGACGCCGGCGCGTACCTGGACTGGCTCGCCGAATCGCCGCTGACGACCGACGGGCCGGTCGGCATCACCGGCTACTGCCTCGGCGCCCAGCTCGCGCTGCGCACCGCGGGGGCCTACCCCGACCGGGTCGCGGCGGCGGCGGGCTTCCACGGCGGCATGCTCGCCACCGACGAGGAGGACAGCCCCCACCTGGTCGCGGGCAAGGTCACGGCGGAGCTGTACTTCGGGCACGCCGACCAGGACCCGTCGCTCCCGGCCGACCAGATAGACCGCCTGGCCGAGGCCCTGACGGAGGCCGGTGTCCGCCACACCTGCGAGGTCTACGAGGGCGCGTCGCACGGCTTCACCCAGGCCGACACCGCCGCCTACCATCCGGAGGCGGCCGCCCGTCACTGGGACGCGCTGCTCGCCCTGCTGAAGCGCACGTTCTGACGCCGGGGCGGCCGAGAAACAGAAGGCTGTTCGGGTGGACGTCCTGCTTCTCGGCGGGGCGGCCGTGTCAGTGGCCCGTAGCAGACTCCTGCCCATGTCCCTCGCCGACCTCACCCTCGATCAGTGGCGCTCCTACGACCTCCCCGCCGCCCGAGGCGTCGCCCGGGCGGCTGCCGACGGTGTGGGCGGCCGGGTGGCCGCGGTGGAGACCGTCGACCACCTCGGCGCGCCGCTCCACCGCGTCCGGATCGACCGGGACGGTGAGGAGTTCGCGCTGGTGCCCGGCGGCCGGGTGACGCTCGGCTTCGGCCTGGACGCCTGGGAGCCCACGCCCGAGCAGACCGCCGACTACGCGCAGAGCCTGTCGGAGGGCTTCGGCTTCGGCGCCGACCTGCGGGAGCACCTCGCCCAACTGCTCAGCCCTCGCCGTGTCGTGACCCTCCCGACGGTGCTGATGGCGGTCACGGACGAGGAGCTGACCGAGCCTCCCGCCGGCCTGCCCGCCGCCCTCGCCGACCGCGGCCTGCGGCTGCCGACCGCCGACGAGTGGGAGCACGCCTGCGGCGCCGGCGCCTCCACCCTCTTCCGCTGGGGCAACGACTGCCCGCTCGACCGCATCCCGTACGGGGACGCCGGCGGCCCGCACGAGCAGCCGAACGCCTTCGGACTGCGCATCGCCTACGACACCTACCGTACCGAGCTGAGCAGCGACGTCACGGCCGTCCACGGCGGGGACGGCGGCGAGTCGGTCTGCGGCGGCTACGGGCACCTGCTGGGCTGGCTGCCCCTGGCCACCGCCAACCGCAACCCCTTCATGGCCGAGTTCGTGCACGGCCCCGAGGGTGAGCGCCTCTTCGAGGGCCTCTCCGTCCGCCCGGTCCTGGCACTGAGATGATCTTCCGTTCGTTGGGGCGGCGGTCCCGTCCGGCTCACTGAGCCCGACGCCTCGCAGACCGAATCCCGACGGCCCGCAGCCTGCCCGTGCGGCACCCGCCCGTCGGGCCCCGGGTCAGGCTGCCAACTTCCGCCCGTAGGCGAGCAGGAGCAGCTCACGGGCCGGCCGGGCCACCGTGCGGCCGCCGCTGCCGTAGGACCAGTCGAGGTCGGTGGCGCGCAGCTCCACCCCGCCCAGCTGCGCGCCGAAGAAGCGGAGGCTGCGCGGGGTGACGGCGTCCAGGAGGAGGCGCAGGCGGTCGGCGGGCACCCGGCGGTCGAGGCCAAGCGGGACGGTGATGTCCAGGCCGTGGACGACGTCGTGCCCGAGCGCGGCCGTGAACCCGCCGACCGGCGGCGTCCACGGGTGATCGGCGTTCTCCCGCAGGGCGTCGGCGAGTTCGCGCGGCCCGAGCGCGGCGGCGTCGCGCCGGGCGGTGCGGTCCGTCATCCGGTGCAGGCTGCCGCGCGCCCGGGCGAGTTCGAGCGCGGTGCGGGGGAGTGAGTAGCGGAACCCCAGGCTCATGTGCGCGGCCACCTCGCGCACGCGCCAGCCGGCGCAGAGCGAGGGGGCGTCCCACTGCGCGTCGGTGAGGCTGTCGAGGACGTCGGCGAGTTCGCGGCGCTCGGCGGCGATGGCGGCCCGGACGGTCGATGCGGTGCTGCTTCCCATGATCACCAGCCTGCCCGGGCCCGCGTCATCAGTCCAAGAGCTGGATCTTCTGATCGCTAGCATCCCTGGTTATGGAGCTTCGTCAGTTGCAGTACCTGACGGCCGTGGTCGAGGAGGCCAACTTCACCCGGGCCGCGGCACGTCTGCACCTCGCCCAGCCCGGCGTGAGCGCCCAGATCCGGCAACTGGAGCGGGAGCTGGGTCATCAGTTGCTCGACCGTTCGGGCCGGACGGTCACCACGACCGAGGTGGGCGAGGCCGTCCTGCCGTACGTCCGGGCGGTGCTCGCGGCGGTCGAGGGCATCCGGCAGACGGCCGACGAGTACGCGGGTCTGGTGCGCGGGCAGGTCGCGATCGGGCTGGTGTCGGGGGCGGCGACGGAGGAGTTCGCGGTCGCCGAACTCCTCGCCGGCTTCCACCGCGACCACCCCGGCGTCGAGATCTCGCTGAGCGAATCCACCTCCGAGCAGATGCTCGCCGCCCTGCGCCGCGGCGAGTTGGACATCGCGATCGCCGGGGTGGCGGATCGACAGCCGCCAGCGGGAATCGAGTTCCAGGTGGTGGTGGACACCCCGCTGGTCGCCGCCACCGCCGCCGGCGACCCACTCCTCGCCGCCGACCGCCTCCCCGTGGCCGCCCTCGCCGACCGCCCCCTGATCAGCCTCCCGCGCGGCACGGGCCTGCGCGTTGCCCTCGAACGCGCCTGCGCCCGGGCCGGCATCCGGCCGCGCATCGCCTTCGAGGCGTCGTCGCCGGCCCTCCTCGCCCAACTCGCCTCCCGGGGCCTCGGGGTGGCGGTACTGCCGGACCTCCCCGCCGAGTACGCCGCCGCCCTGGGCCTCGAAACCCGGCGGCTCACCGACCCGGCGCCCCGCGGCCGCATCGCCCTCGCCTGGCAGACCGACGGCCCGCCCCGCCCGGCGGCGCGGGAACTGCTGGCCAGGTTGCGCCAGGCGTTCCCGGCGGTGGGGGCGGGCTGAGCGCGCTCCGGGCCGCTACGCCGTGCCGGCCGGGGTCGGTTTCGACGTCGAAGGCGCCTTCCGTGCGAGCGATCACGGACATGGACGGATCGTCGTACGACGGCCCTCCGGGGCCGGCGGTGTCCCCTCGCGGACGTTCCGGGACCGGACGGAAAATCACGTGGAACACATCGGCTGCATTGCGAACAATGGCCCCATGGTCCATCAGATCGACGTACCCCGACCTGACGATGCAGCCCCCGTGGGCCGGACGCAGTTGAGAGCCTGGCTCCAGACCTACCCCAGCGAGAGAGCGGGGATCGACGAGGCGTGGATCCACGAGCACCGCGGATCCACCGTGACGGCGGAGGGCATCGACCAGTGGCGGGAGTTCATCGAGGAGGCCTCGCGGCAGCCGGATCTGTTGTTCTGCCGTGTCGTTCGCTCGGGAGGGGAGATCGTCGGGTTCCTCTGCGGCCGCCGGGACGACGTGGTCACGCTCGGGCCGATGTACCTGCTTGACGAAGCCCAAGGCCGAGGCACCGGCGGCCGGTTGATGGGCGAGTTCCTGGAGTGGGCACGCGGCGCTCCCATGCGCCTGTGGGTGACCGACTACAACGAGAAGGCGATCCGCTTCTACCAGCGGTACGGATTCAGGATCACCGGTGAGCGTGAGCTCTGGCGCGGCAGGCTGCGCAACGTGCGCATGGCTCGTGAGCCCGAGCCGGGAGAAGGCCGGGTCGTCAGCGGCGCCGCCCCGGAGGCCTCCCGGTGCCCCGCGGAGTAGCGCAGGCAGAGGGGAGTGGGAAGTGGGACCGGCCCACTTCCCGCGCCGGGGAGCGTCTTATCGGATGGCCGGGCCGGTGTGGGTGACCCGGGCCGCGTGGTGCGGCGCTCCGGGGGTCACCCGACGCCCTCCCAGATGAAGGCCTGTCCGTCGAACGCTCCGTTGGTGAACCGGCCGGCCGTGATGAAGGCGATCCGGCCGTTCACGGTCTTCACGCAGAGGCGGGAGCCCTCCTCGATCTGCAGCATCTCGGAGGCCTGGGTCCGGAGCAGGTCGGAGCAGTCCTTGCGGCTCGGTGGGCCGGGGCGGGTGTAGAGCGCCAGCGCCGGTGTCTTGTTCAGGATGGTGCCGCTGGTGCCGAACGCCATCGCACCCCGGCCGCTGAGGTTGGGATACATCACCGCGAACCCGCTCATGTCATAGCCGTCGGCGTCGTTCACCGTGGGGGGATTCGCGTCGAGGTCGACGCTGGCCAGCCGGACTCCACCCTGATACCGGACACCGTCCTTGCCGGAGCCGCCGACCGTCCGGCCGGCGGAGGGAGCCGGAGGGGCAGGCGTGTCGTTCCCGTCCGGCACCCCGCCCCAGCCCAGCCCGCCGGATCCGGCCGAGGGTACGGCCGCCGTCGGCGGGGCGGTCACTTCTCCCGGGGAGTCCCGGCTGCCGTGTGAGGCGCGACTGTCCTGGTCGGCGGAGTACCGGCCGAGCTGGGCGCCGAGGGCGGCCACGAGGACCATCGCGGCCGCGATGCTCACGCCGATGGCTAATCCCCTGACCTTCGAGCGCCGGGGCGGAGGTGGGGCGGGTGGCGGCGGGGCGAAGGTGATGTTCCCGCCGGCGACGAACGAGTCCCCGGGGCCGCTGTGGCGGCTCTGCTGTGTCTGCCGGCCGTTGGGGCCCTGGTACGGAGTGGTCATCGGTTGACGGTGATGTCGCCGCCCGCCACGAACGAGTCGCCCGTCCCGGAGTGGGTCACGTGCTGCTCGATGTGCCCCGTCACGGCGCCCCGGTGGGGAGCGGCCAACAGCTGCCGGAGGTCCGCGGCGACGCTCGGGTCCTGCATGAGGAGCCAGGCGATGCGCTGCTGGAGGTTCTGCTGGGCGGCCTGGGTGGCGCTCTGGTCCCCGCCGGCATGGGCGGCGGCGACGGTGTTCCGCAGTGCGTCGAGGTCGGTGGTGATCGTCTCCGCCTGGCCCGGCATCACCCGTTGCCAGAGGCCGATCAGACCTGTGCGCACCGCCGCCCACGCATCCGTGACCATCAGGTTGGTGATGGTCGGGCCGGCCATGCCTGCCAGTTCGGCGAGCTCGTTCACGGTGGGTCCCCCCTTCGGTCCCGGAACGGGTGTCATCCTCCGTTCCTGGGCCGACAGCATAGGGACCGGCGGGTCGCGGCATCAGTCTTCGGATGCAGTTGATACGTCTTCGCGACAAGAGATCTGACGGGACGGCAGAATCCTGCGGCTGGAGTGCGCGGCGGGCCTGTCAGTGGTCCTGCAAGGGATCACCCTGTCCCGCCCGTCCCGGCACAAAAGGGGGTCATGACCCTCATCGGGGGAGGAAAGCTGTGGGCCGCACGGCGACGCGCACGCATCCCCGGCCGCCGCCGGGGCCGGGGATGCGTGCGGCGACCGCACCCCCGACCCCGGGCCGCCCCCCGTTCCCCAGCCCCACGGCGGAACGCCGCCGCGCCGGGCGACCGCTCAGTCGGTCAGTGCCCGCAGGTCGCGCCGCAGCGCGAGCAGCGCGGAGACCTCCGCCAACCAGCGCGCGAACAGGTGCTCGCGGGCCACGTCGGCGCCGGTCGCCGCGGCGGCCTGCAGCCAGTCGCGGACCAGGGCGCGGCCGGCCGCGCCGATCACCGGCTCGGGCAGTGCCAGGGCGGCCGCGAAGCCGCCGGCCCGGACGTGCCGGGCGAGGAAGCCCAGCGGGTACGGGCCGACGCCCGCCGCCTCCGCGCGGTGGGTGGCGGCGATGGCGGCCTCGGTGAAGAGGGCCTGGCGCGGGCCGCCGGCGAGCAGCAGGCCGCGGGTGATGGCGGCGGGCACGTCGAGGTCCGCCAGTTCGGCATCCGGCCGGACGGTGGTCATTTCGGCAGCTCCAGGGCGGTCGGCTTGTTCAGGGGGTGTTCGCCGGGGGTCAGTCCGCCGAGCTGGCTGTTGACGAACTGGTCCTCGGTCACCCAGGAGGTGAAGCCCCAGGGGTTGTAGATCTGGAGCTTGTCGCCGTCCCGGCCGATGATCATCATCTGATGGCCCTCGTCCTTGTTGCGGACGCTGATCGGGACGGGCAGGCCCTCGTCCACGGACTTCTCGATCCGGGCCAGCGCCGCTCGCCGGTCCTCGTCGCTCTCCAGCTCCACGTGCTCGTAGTCGGCGCCGGTGGCCTTGCCGAGGTCCTTGTCGGCCAGGTAGGTCTGGGCATCGGGGCCGAGACCGCTGTCCTCCTTGGGGTAGGTCTTCCGGCCGTCGACCTTCTGACCCGCTATGTACTCGTCCACGTAGGTCTTCTGCAGCCGCTGCTCGAAGTTGTCGGCGGAGTCCGAGCCGGGGGTGTCGGGCGTGCCGCCGGTGGTGAGCTGGTACATCAGCAGCGGGTCCAGCTTGGCCTGGGCGATCACGGTGGACGCGGCCACGCAGTCGTTGACGTCGCGCTGAGAGTAGACGCCGTACCCGTTGATGTTGACCTGCTTGCCCTGGTAGGTGAGGTCGATGTTGTCCGAGGACTCGCGGTTGATGTCCTTGGTGCTGGTCGCGGGCACCAGGTGCTGGGCGAGCCAGGCCGGGTCGTCGCCGTGCGGGTGGATGCCCTCGTCGAACTTCTGGATGTCGGCCACCGAGTGGCCGGCCGCCAGCGCCTTCCAGAGGTAGGCGGCCTCCTCGGGGGACTTGGCTCCGGCCAGCAGGGCGCGGAACGCGGCCTGGTCGGCGCCGGGCATCACGCCGAGGGTCTGGGTGGCCCGGTCGAGCTGGCCCGGCGTCAGGATGTAGCCGTCGTCCTCGCCCGCGCCCGGGTTCTTCTCGGTGGCCAGCACCACGGCCGCCAACGGGTCGATCGAGCCCAGGCCGGCGCGTGAGGCGCGGGCCTTGGAGGTCAGCTGGTTCAGCTTGCTCGCGGTGCTGGTGGCGGAGCTCTCGACCCGCCGTGCCGCCGCCAGCCGTGCGCCCACCCCGGACAGCGCGGTGTTCCGCGCGTCCGGGTCGAAGCCGCCCGGGTCCTGCCTGGCCTTCTCCCCGGCCTCCTTCAGCTGGCGGCACCCGTCGGCGTCGGTCCTCTTCGCCGCCTCCAGCTCGTTGGCCCAGGCGTCCAGCAGCGTGGCCGCCGCGGCCAGGGTCTCCTTGGAGGTGGTGGTCTCCGCCGACATGGCGTGGATCGCCTGGGTGGCGTGCTCGGCCACGGAACCCGTCCAGACCGCGGGCAGCTGGTTGGTGGCGATGCCCGCGAGGTCCTGCGAGGCCTGGCCGAAGGAGGTGGCCGCCTGCGCGTAGTCCTTCGCGCGCGCCCGCACGGCGCCCGGGTCGCCGACCGGCTCGGGGACGGCGAGCGCGTCGTTGATCCCCTCCAGCAGGTGCAGGTTGGCGAGCATGAACTGCACCTGCTCGATGTTGTGCTGGGCGTGCTCCAGATCCTTGACCTTGCTCACCGGCCACCCGCCGGCACGAGCGAGGCGGTGACGGCCTTCTCCGCGTTGCGGTAGTTCTGCGTCGTCGTCGACATCTTCTGCGACAGCTCGTCGAGGGCGCGCTGGGTGACCTCGATCTCCTTCGACCAGGCGGCGTCGAAGGCGGCCCACGCCTGGTCCATGCCGAACTCGCCGAAGGCCGTGGACGCGTAGCAGACCGAGCCCGCGTAGGCGGTCTTTGCCGTCGCGATGTCGGTCGCCGTCTTGCCCAGTTGGTCGCTGACGCCGCTCAGACCGGCCAGGCTGACGCCGTATCCGCCCGCCCCGCCCGCTCCCGGCCCCGCTGCTCCTGCGCCTGTCCCGCCGCTCATGGTTCCCCGTTCCCCCGTCTCCGGGACGTCTTCACGTCGTCCGGTACGTCCGCCGCTACGTTCCTCGGAACGTCCGCCGACGCATCCGCGGTGTGTCCGAATGGCTCGATGCCCGAGCCTGTGGTGCGGCGCGGACATCGGTGGCTGAGCCTAACGTGTGCCGGAGGCCGGGGTGTTACGCCCGTGAGGGCTGCACCGGCTCCTCGTCTTCTTCACGCAGACGGTGCGTCGGCTCCATGTCCTTCGGGGAATCTTTGCCTGCGCTTGGGATGCTCTTGGGTATCGGGCCGCCACCCTTCGCGGCGCCTCCTCCACCACCCGGCGAAACGTCCGGCAGGACGTCCGACGGAGTGTCCGACAGGGCGTCCGAGGGCGTGGCCGATGAAGTGGCCGATGAAGTCGCCGGCGGAACGTCCGGCGGGTCGTCGCGGCGGCGGTAGCGGCGGTCGGTGGCGGTGAACGCGGCCAGCAGCAGGGCGGCCACCGCGGCGGCGACCGTGATCCGGAACGGCGCGGCGGGCCCGACGTTGTCGGCCGCCCAGCCGCCGAGGAATGTCCCCGCCGACTGGGCCAGGATGATCGCGCTGACCAGCGCCGCCATCGCCTCGCCCAGGCGGGCGGGCGGCACCGTCCGCTCCACCAGTCCGAACATGGTGATCATCTGCGGCGCGACCGCCACGCCCAGGCACCCGATGGCGGCGGCCAGGGCGGCCACGCTGCCGCCGGAGAACAGGAGCAGGACGGAGGCGGAGCAGAGCAGGACGGTCCCCGCCCGCAGGCGCAGCGGTAGCTCCCAGCGGGCGGGCAGGGCGGCGGTGGCGATGCCCGCGAAGGCGCTGGTGAAGCCCATGAAGCCGTAGAGCAGTCCGGCCGCGCCCGGCTGCCCGAGGGCGTCCGTGGTGGCCGTCACCCCGACCTGCACCGAGCCGAAGCAGGCGCCCAGCAGTGCCATCCCGGCCAGCAGCAGGACGTAGGGCGCGCTCATCAGCCGCCCGGAGGGCCGCACGCCGGCGCCGGCGCCGACGGCCCCCCGGGTCGCCGTCGGGTGCAGCGCGAAGAGGGACGCGCAGACGCCGACCAGTGCGGCCGCCGTCAGCAGGCCGGCGGCGGGGGAGGCCAGTGTGGCGAGCAGGCCGATCAGCGCCGGACCGGTGGTGAAGCTGACCTCGTCGACGATGCCGTCCAGCGAGAGCATCGAGGACGTCAACTCGGTGTCCCCGTCGGCCAGTCGGACCCAGCGACTACGGGACAGCGGGCCCACCAGCGGTACCGAGAGGCCGATCAGCGCGGCGGGTGCGATCTGCCAGACCAGCGGGAGTCCGGCCTCGGAGGCCGCGACCAGGGCGACGATCGCCACCGCGTTGACGGCCGCCGCGACCAGCCCGACCGTCCGCTGCCCGCGCCGGTCCGCGAGCCGGCCGACCAGCGGACCGCCGACCGCCTGCCCGACGGCCAGCGCCCCGGCGACCACCGAACCGCGCCAGACGCTGTCGGTGTTCCGGGTGACCAGCAGCAGCGTGCCGATCGGGCACATCGCGTTCGGCAGCCGCCCCAGCAGCGACCAGAGCAGCACCCCACCACCCGTCAGCCGTGCCGCTGAACGGAACCTCGTGACCACGGACATTCCTCTGAGCCCCCACACGGAGCCGGGTGGGCGCCCGCCTCCCACCACCGGCCCGGCCTGGTGAGTGTGCGACCCGCGGGTGAGTTCCGACCGTACGGCTCGGACGATCCTCCAGGTAACCGTGCGATCACCCAGCGCAGTCGGCGCCCGGTCCTCGATCGTGTTGGAGGACCGGCCAACGGGGCCGCCGCCGAGCCGTTCAGGCGACGAGGTTCTTCCGGATCTGGTCCAGGATCAGGCCGGCGCCGGTGTAGCCGATGCCCAGCATCCAGAGACCGTCGTCCACCGGGAAGACCCGGCCGCTGCGCACCGCGTCCAGGTTCTTCCAGAGCGAGCCCTCCATGACCTTCGCCCGGTCGGACTTGGCCGCGTCGCCGTAGACCGAGTAGAAGATGACGTCCGCGGCCGCCTGGTCGACCTGCTCGGGGCTGATCTCCATCGAGAAGCCGGCCTTGTCCTGGTTGGCGGGCCGGCCGAGGCCGAGGTCCTTGAGGATCGAGCCGACGAAGGTGTCGTTCAGGTAGAGCCGGGTGGGCGCGCCCGCCAGGAAGCGGGCCATCTCCACCCTGGTGGCCGCCGCCTTCTCCGGCCCGCCGAGCGCGGTGACCAGCTCCGCCGCCTTGGCCCGGTACGCCGCCTCCGCCGCCGTGGCCTCGCTCTGGCGGCCCAGCGCCTCGGCGTGCAGCCGGACGTTCTCCCTCCAGGCGGGCCCGGTGGTCTTCGTCAGTACGGTCGGCGCGATCTTGGAGAGCTCGTCGTACCGCTTGTCGTCGCGCACCTGGTTGCTCAGGATGAGGTCCGGTTTCAGCGCGGCGACGGCCTCCAGGCTGGGCTGGCCGATCGTGCCGACCCGCTTGATCCCGGCGAGCCGGGCGGCCGGCAGGTACCCGGACAGCGGCGCGCCCTCGGCGACGGCGGTGGCGCCGACCGGGGTGAGGCCGAGGGTGACGGCGGAGTCCAGTGCGTCGGTGTCCAGTACGACGACGCGGGCGGCGCGCGCGGGCACGGTGCTCTCACCGCGCGCGTGGCGGACGGTTCGGGGGCCGGTCGCGGCCGGCGCGGAGGTGGAGCCGGCGGTCGCGTCGCCGGCACCGTTCGAGCTGTCGGCGCCGCCGGAGCTGTTCGACCCGCAGGCGGCCAGCGCGAGCGCGGAGGCGAGGGCGAGCAGGCTGCGGCGGGTGAGGGCGGGAGCGAGATCGGCGGGCAGGGCAGGGGGCATCGGGCGACTCCGTTCCGGGGCGGCGAGGCGCCCCGATCCCTGCCCGGCGGCGGGCGCCGCTACGCCTCGGGGGCGGGTCGCGCGGGGGCGGGCGGTGGCGTTCGGCCGCCCGCCGCCTCCCCGGGATCCCCGGGCTTCCCGCCCTCCTGGTCCTTCCCGCTCTCCCCGTCCGTGGCCTCCCCGGGCGCCTCGCCCTCTCCGCCCTCCCCGTCCTCCCGGCACTCCATCCGCTGCCGCCGCAGCTCGTCGTACTCGGCGTGTACCCGCCGGTCCATCGCCAGGGCGAACTGGGCGTCGGTGACCGTCCGGGCGAGCGGGCGTACCCGCAGGATCTGCTCGGTCAGCCGGGCGGCCTCGCCGGGCGGCAGCGGGGCGTCGGCGGCGAGCGCGCCGAGGATCCGGTCGCGGACCAGCGCGGTGAAGATCTCCGCGATCGCGTCCACGTGTTCCTGGGTGCGCCGGCTGGCCTCCAGGACGACGGAGAGCGGCACGCCCTCGGCGACCAGCGCCGTGGTCGCGTCCATCAGCCGGCGGCTGACATGGGTGATCCCGTCCTCCTCCACCGTGATGTAGCCCTGGGCGATCGCCTCCGCGGTGGTCCCCTCGGTGAGCTGGCCGCCGAAGGTGGCCGTCAGTTCGGCCCAGTCGAGGTGGACCGGGGTCTCGTCGGACCAGGGGGCGACGATCGCGGCCTCCAGCCCGATCAGCTCGGCGACGTCCCGGCCGCTCTCGCCCGCGCCGATCAACTCGGCGATCCCGCCCAGGGTGTGGCCGCGCTCCAGCAGTTCGGCGATGACCCGCAGGCGGGCCAGGTGGGCCTCCCCGTACCAGGCGATCCGGCCCTCCTTGCGTGGCGGCTGGAGCAGCTTGCGCTCGCGGTAGAAGCGCAGGGTGCGGGTGGTGATGCCGGCCGCCTCGGCCAGTTCCTCCACCCGGTACTCGCGTTTTCTGTCGTCCGCAGCTGCTCTGGGCTTGTCCACGGCGCTCAGCATAGGACGGGAGATTGTCGAAGCGCGGTGGTCGGACTCCTTCCCTCCACCGGCGCCACGAGCTAATCTGCCAATCGTGCCAGTGATTGCTGGCATGGTTATCGCGGCGGCGCCACGGCACCATGAAGGCGGCGCGTCGCAGCAGTGCGCACCTCAGGCCCCCACCCTCAGGAGGACGCCGCATGGCATCCACGACCAAGCGCCCCCGCCCCGGCACGTCCGGCCAGGAGTCCCGGGCCGAGGCCGCCCAGCCCGTCCCGCACGTCCGGGTGGCGGTCATCGGCTCCGGCTTCGGCGGCCTCGGCGCCGGTGTCCGGCTGCGCCGCGCCGGCATCACCGACTTCGTGATCCTGGAGCGCGCCGGCTCGGTCGGTGGCACCTGGCGGGACAACAGCTACCCCGGCTGCGCCTGCGACGTCCCCTCCCACCTCTACTCCTTCTCCTTCGCGCCCAACGCCGACTGGCCGCGCAGCTTCTCCGGCCAGCCCGACATCCGCGCCTACCTGGAGAAGGTCACCGACGTCTTCGGCCTCCGCCCCCACCTGCGCTTCGACACCGAGGTCACCGAGGCCCGCTGGGAGGCGGAGCACACCCGCTGGCGGATCACCACCACGGCCGGCGAGTGGACCGCCGACGCCGTCGTCTCCGCCGCCGGGCCGCTCGCCGACCCGCAGATCCCGGACCTGCCGGGCCTCGACGCCTTCCCCGGCAAGGTGTTCCACTCCTCCCGCTGGGACCACGACTACGAACTCGCCGGCCGGCGGGTCGCGATGGTCGGCACCGGCGCCTCCGCCGCCCAGATCATCCCCTCGATCCAGCCGAAAGTCGGCAAACTGACGGTCTTCCAGCGCACGCCCGCCTGGGTGCTGCCGCGCCGCGACCGCGAGATCACCGAGATCGAGAAGTGGCTGCACGGCCGCCTGCCCGTCACCGCCAAGCTGCGCCGCGGCGCCCTGTTCGCCCTCCGCGAGCTCCAGGTGGACGCCTTCGTCCGCCGTCCCGGCCTGCTGAAGGTGGTCCAGCAGCTCGCCGAACGGCACATCGCCCAGGGCGTCGCCGACCCGGCGCTGCGCGCCAAGCTCACCCCGGACTACCGGATCGGGTGCAAGCGCATCCTGCTCAGCAACACCTACTACCCGGCCCTCGCCGCCGCCAACACCGAGGTGGTCGCGTCCGGCCTGCGCGAGGTGCGCGGCTCGACCCTGGTCGCGGCCGACGGCAGCGAACACGAGGTGGACGCGATCGTCTTCGGCACCGGCTTCCACGTCACCGACATGCCCATCGGCGCCCGGGTGTTCGGCGTCGACGGCACCAGCCTGGCGGAGCACTGGAAGGACGGCATGGAGGCGCTGCGCGGCTCCACCGTCCGCGGGTTCCCCAACCTCTTCTTCGTCATCGGCCCCAACACCGGGCTCGGCAACAGCTCGATGATCCTGATGATCGAGTCCCAGCTGAACTACCTGATCGACGCGCTCACCACGCTCGGCTCGATCGGTGCCACCGCGATGCAGCCCACCGAACGCGCCCAGCGGCACTGGAACCTCGAACTCCAGCACCGGATGGACCGCACCGTCTGGACCACCGGCGGCTGCCGCAGCTGGTACCTCGACCCGAGCGGCAGGAACACCGTGCTCTGGCCCGGCTCGACCACCTCGTTCCGCCGTGCCACCCGCAAGGTCGACCTCGGCGAGTACGAGCTGATCATGCGCACCACGCCGAAGCCCCGGACGGCCGCGGTCGAGGAGGTCGTGGCATGAGCCCCGCGATCCCCGCCGACTGCGTTGCGCCCACCCCCGTCGAGGAGTTGGACGTCCGCTCGGCCGACGGCATCCGGCTGCACGTCGAGATCCACGGTCAGCCGGCCGCCCCGACCGTTGTGCTCGCCCACGGCTGGACGTGTTCAACGGCCTTCTGGGCGCCGGTGATCCGCCAACTCTCCGACCGGTACCGGGTGGTGGCGTACGACCAGCGCGGCCACGGCCGCAGCGAGATCCCGCCCAGCCGGCTCCGCTACTCCACCCGCGCGCTCGCCGAGGACCTCTCCGCGGTGCTCGCCCGGACCGTTCCGGCGGGGGAACGCGCCGTCCTCGCCGGCCACAGCATGGGCGGCATGACCATCATGGCCGCCGGCGGGCGCCCCGAGGTCGCCGGGCGGACGGCCGCCGCGGTGCTGGTCTCCACCGGCCCGTCCGACCTGGTGGCCGAACTGCGGGTGCTGCCCGACGCGGTCCGCGCCCCGCGGCTTCGGCGCCTCCTGCACCGCCAGGTGCTGCGCTCCCGGCTCCCGCTCGGACCGGTCGGCCCGGTGAGCCGCGCAGCCCTCAAGTACGGGACGATGGGGCCGGGTTCACCGGCCGGGCGGGTCGAGGCGACGGCCCGGATCGTGCACGCCTGCCCGACCGCCGTCCGGGCCGCGTGGGCCGGCGTGCTGGACGTCCTCGACGTCCGGGCCGGGATGGCGGCGCTCGCCGCGCCGACCGCCGTGGTGGTGGGCACCGACGACCGCCTGACCCCGCCGGTGCACGCCCACCGGATGGTCGCCGCACTGCCCGACCCGCAGGGCCTGCTCCTGCTGCCCGGCGTCGGCCACATGGCGCCGCTGGAGCGGCCCGCCGAGGTCGCCGCCGAGATCGACCGCATGGCCGCCGCCCACCTGACGGCGACCCGACTTCCCAGCCCGCAGAGGAGCCTGACCGCATGAGCGTCGTTCCGCCGCTGTCCGCACAGGTCGTTGTCGTCACGGGTGCCGCGCGCGGCGTCGGCGCCGCCCTCGCCCGCAAACTCACCGCGCAGGGCGCCAAGGTCGCACTGCTCGGCCTGGAGCCGGCCGAGCTCAAGGCCGTCGCCGCGCTCTGCGGCCCCTCCGCCACCGCCTGGGAGGCCGACGTCACCGACGTCGAGGCGCTCACCGAGACCGCCCGGCTGATCAAGGAGCACTACGGCCGGATCGACGCCGTCGTCGCCAACGCGGGCATCGCCATCGGCGGCCCGCTGCTGGAGAGCGACCACAAGGCGTTCAGCCGGGTGATCGAGGTCAACCTGCTGGGCAGCGTCGCCACCGCCCGCGCCTTCCTGCCCGCCCTCGCCGAGAGCCGCGGCTACCTCCTCCAGATCGCCTCGCTCGCGGCGCTCACCCCCGCGCCGCTGATGAGCGCGTACTGCGCGAGCAAGGCCGGTGTCGAGGCCTTCGCCCACTCGATCCGCGCCGAGGTCGCCCACCAGGGCGTCAAGGTCGGCGTCGGCTACCTGAGCTGGACCGACACCGACATGGTGCGCGGCGCGGACCAGGACGCCGTCCTCAGGCAGATGCGCTCCCGCCTCCCCTGGCCCGCCAACAAGACCTACCCGCTCGGCCCGGCCGTGGACCGCCTGGTCGCCGGTATCGCCCGCCGCTCCGCCCACGTCTACGCCCAGGCCTGGCTGCGCGGCATGCAGCCGGTCCGCGCCGTCCTGCCCCTGGTGATCGCCGCCGTCGGCTCCCGCGACATCGCCAGGCTCGCCCCGCAGCTCGCCGCCACCGCCGCCACCCGACTGCGCCCGGTCGGCGCCGGGGGAGCGGCCGACAGTGCCGCCCGCTCCGAGCGGAACTGAGCCGACGCTCACGGATGGCGGACGGCCGCCGCCCGATGGCGAATCTGCCGGCCGCTTCCGTCAGCCCCGTCCGCGCGACAGCCGCTTGAGCACCTCGTAGCCGCCCTGGACGAACCGGCCGTCCAGGGCGGGGCCGCAGTTGGCGAGGGCGGCGACGGCGGTGGCGGACTGCGGGCAGAAGCCGACGAAGGCGGTGAAGCCTCGGGTGGCGCCGGCATGGAAGAGGAGGTCGCGGCCGGCGGTCGGGCGGTGGTTCCAGACCAGGGCGAGCTGGTCCGCCGAGCGCGGCAGGCGCAGCCGGGGCCGTTGGACGTCGCGCAGGGCGGCGCCCAACTCCCCCGCCGGCGAGAGATGGGCCCGGAGGTAGCGCAGCAGGTCGGCGCCGCCGGCCCGGACGGCGCCGGCGCCCGCCAGGCCGGGGATGCGCCAGGGCGGCAGCGGACGGCCGCGGCGGTGGCCGACGGCGCGGCCGGGGGTGTCGGGGCTGGTGGTGGCGGAGCGCAGGCCGAGCGGGCGGCAGACGCTTTCGGCCAGCAGCTCGGCATATGTGGTGGAGCCGGCCTCGGCGAGCAGCCGGCCGAGCAGCCCGACGCCGTAGTTGGAGTAGGCGAAGTACGCACCCGGGCGGTGGTGCACGGTGGTTCGCTTCAGCCCGGACCTCAACTGTTCGTCCCCGAAGGCGGCGTACGGGTTGCTGAAGAAGGTGGGGAGGGCGCCGGCCAGCAGCCCGGGCGGCAGGCGGGGGAGCCCGGAGGTGTGGGTGGCCAGGTGCAGCAGCCGGATCGGTGCGCCGGAGCGGACGGCGGGGGCCGGCCAGTGGCGGGGGAGGTGGTGCTCCACCGGGTCGTCCAGGGCGAGTTCGCCGCGCGCGGCCATGGCGGCGAGCATCAGGGCGGTGAACGTCTTGGTGACGGAGCCGAGTTCGAAGACGGTGTCCGGCGTGCAGGGTGCGGTACTGTCCCGGCCGAGCCGCCCGTGGCAGTGGACGGCCTCCCGGTCGCCGGCAGCGACCGCCAGGGTGACGGCGGTGGCGTGCGGCGCGGCGGCCCGGACGAGCCCGGCCAACTCCTCCTCGCCGACCGGCCGTTCCACCTAGGCCGCCACCGGCGCGCCGTCGGTGGCGCCGCCGAGTGCGCGGGCGAGGGTGACGGCGGCGGCCACCACGGTGACGACGGCGGTGTGGCCGTGGTCGGTGAGCAGCTGTTCCGGGTCGTCGGTGATCGGGTCGGTGTCGCGCGGCACCAGGCCGTCGCTCCGCTGGACGGCGGCCAGCGCCTCCCATCCGGGCGCGCCGATGCCGGGCTCGCCGATGCAGGCGGCGACGATGAGCAGTTCGCCCAGGAGGTCCCACTGGCCGATCTCCTGCCAGATGTCCAGCCAGGCCGGCAGCCAGTCGCCAAGGTAGTCGCGCATCGGGGCGGGCAGGCCGTCCGGCCGGGCGCCCCAGTCGGTGAGGTGGAACACGGTGTGGGTGACGTCGTAGGCGGTGAGCCAGTCGATCATCCACGGTTCCGGAGTGGCGCCGAGCCAGGTGGCGGCGGCGAGCGCGGACCAGTCCGGCTGCTGGGCCAGCCCGACCACCCGGCGGGCGTTGGCCACGGCGAGACGCCGGTTGGGCACGATCTCGGTGGCCTGGACGGAGCGGAGCCCCGCCAGCGACTGCAGCAGGCCTTCCAGCGGGTGGTGGCGGAAGCCCGCGCGGGCGAAGTGGACGTAGACCTCCAGCGGGTCGGTCACCAGCGGGTAGCGCAGCTGCCGTTCGTAGAGGAGGTCGCCCTCGCGCAGCTCGGCCCAGCAGAGGTCGAGGATCCGGCGGGCGATCCTGCTGTCCTCGGCGCCGCCGACCCCCTCGCGCAGCAGCAGTCCGGTGGCCAACGCGGCCTCGCCGAGCGGCTTGTAGACGTTGTTGGGGTCGGCCAGGTCGATGGTGGCGTCCTCGGGGAAGCGGCCGAGGCCGTTCTCGTAGCAGCCGTGCAGCCAGCGCAGGGCGCCGGAGGAGACCTGTTGGGCGGTGCGCAGGACGGCGGGCCCGGTCATGCCGGCGCTCCTTTCAACAGACGTTCGGCGATGGTGACTTCGAGAGCGGTGCGGGCGCTGCCGTCGCCGGCCGCCCGGATCCGGTCGAGGATCGGGGCGAGGTCGAGCCTGGCCGGGACGCCGTCCGCGCCGGTCCGGGCCAGCCAGCGCGCGAGCCGGGCGGCCGTCCGGTGGTCGCGGCGCAGCATCGACCGGACGGCTCCGCGGGCCAGGGCCAGGTCGTGCCGGCGGGCGAGATCGTGGACCGGGCCGTCGAGCCCTGGCAGGGCGAGGGAGGAGAGTTGGGCCATGGTCACCGTCCAGCGCGGCCAGCCGAGTTGGTCCGGTCCGGGGAGGGCGCCGGGCACGTGTTCGGCGGTCGGGCCGGTGATCGGCCGGCCGGCCCGGGCGAGCAGTTGGGCGGTGGCCCGGTTGCGCCAGGCGGCGACGAGCGCGGCCTCCGGCCGTCCACCGGCGGAGGTGGAGCCGGTGGCGCCGGTGGCGTCCGTGGTGACGGCGGGGAACACGTCGAGCGCCTGGGCCACCACGAGGGCGGTCGCCGCGTCCGGCGCCGCGCCGTCCAGCAGCCCGGGGGCGAAGGCGTCGGGGCCGAGGACCCGGACAGCCGCCAACTCCGCTCTGGCCAGGGATGGTTCGGCCAGGGAGGAGTCGATCAGGGAGGAGTCGGTCGGCGAGAGGTCGGCGAGGGGGGAGCCGGAAGCGGACCCGGCGCTCAGCGGGGACCCGGCGCTCAGCGGGGACCCGCCGGCCGGCGCGGAGCCGCCGTCCGGCCGGGCGGGCGCGGCCGGGCCCCCGCCGCCGCGGAGGGCGTCGAGGACCCGGCCCGCCACTCGCTCGACGGCCGCGGCGTACTCGTCACGGAGGGAAGTGTCGGCGAACGGCATGAGAGTTGACTTCTCCTGTTCCGGAGACCGGCGCGCCCGAAGGGCTACCGGGTCTTCTCCTTGGGCTGCTTCGGCGACAGCAGCAGCAGGGCGATCAGCACGCCGGCGGCTTCAGGGCAGTACGTGGGCGCGTCGCTGACGGTCGCCTCGTCCTCCGTCATCAGCATGCCGAGCGCGTCCGCCTCAGCCGGAGTGGCGAGCGGCGCCTGCGTGGTCTGCGTGGTCTGAGCAAGCATCAGGTGCCTCCTCATCGAAGATGTCATCGCCAGTCCCGGCGATGCCCCTCTACCGACGATACGGGTGCGAACCGTCTGACGCCACCCGAGTACGCTGCGTGACCGGTGGCGAAGTCCGGTGTCGGGTGCGGCAGGCAGCGCCGGTGGCGGATGGTGATCCCCCCGGGGCCGGCCCTCCGGCTCCCCGGTCCCGGTCCGCCGGCTCCCCGGTCCGCCGGCCCCCCGGTCCCGGTCCGCCGGCCCTCCGGTCCCGGTCCGCCGCTCCGCGGGGCGGGCGCGCGTTGCGGATAGCGGTACCCGTCGCCGGGCGCAGTCGGTACGGTCAGGGGCATGACCACTGCCTTGATCACCGGCGCGACCGCCGGCATCGGAGCCGCGTTCGTGCGCCGGCTCGCCCGGAGCGGCTACCGGCTCGTCCTGGTGGCCCGGGACACCGAGCGGCTGGAGCGCGCCGCCGCCGACCTGCAAGCGAAGTACGGCGTCGACGCCGAGGTGCTGACCGCCGACCTGGCCACCGATGACGGCATCGCCGCCGTGGAGGCACGGCTGGCCGACGCCGGCCGCCCGGTGGACCTGCTGGTGAACAACGCCGGCTTCGGCAACAAGGGCGCGTTCCTGACCGTCCCGCTCCAGGACGAGCTGGACATGCTGAAGGTGCACGTGGAGGCGATCCTCCGGCTGACCACCGCCGCCCTGCCGGGCATGCGCGAGCGAGGGCGCGGGGCGATCGTCAACGTCGCCTCGGTGGCGGCCTTCCTGCCGCGCGGCACGTACGGCGCGAGCAAGTCGTGGGTCGTGAGCTTCACCCAGGGCGTGCAGCGGGACCTCGGCGGCGCAGGCGTGCGGTTGATGGCGCTCTGCCCGGGCTTCACCCGGACCGAGTTCCACCAGCGGGCCGGCATGGGCACGGGCAACATCCCGTCGTGGGGCTGGCTGTCCGCCGAGCGGGTGGTCGACGAGGCCATGCGCGACCTGGCCCGCGGCCGCTCGGTGTCCGTCCCGGGCAAGCGCTACAAGATCGCGGTCGCCATCGCCCGCCTGCTGCCGTCCGGCAAGCTCGGCGGGGTCTCCTCGAAGGCGGCGCGGACCTACCGCACCACCTAGCCGGCCGGCGCACCTCGGAAGCGGACGGGCGGCCGGCCTCGGCGGGCCCTGTGCGGACGGGGTGGTCCGCATCGACGGGCGGCCCGCGTCGGCGGCTGCCCGTGCGGACGGGCGGACCCGGCGGGGGCCGGGCAGCACTCCGGCCCCGGGCGGCCGCACAGCATCCACGGGAAGTGGGAATAGGGCGAGCCTCACTATTAGCTTCGCTAACTATGAGCTATTCTCGCTATGCTGGCGGCCGCCCGACCGCCATGCCCGCGGCACCCGCCGTGCCCGCGAACCCCGCGGCACCCGCCACATCCGTGACACCCGTGGCACCGGCGAACCCCGCGGCACCCGGCACGCCCGCGAACCCCGCGGCGGCCGCGACACCCGCCAAGCCCGCCGCGCGCCCGCGCATCCGACCCAGGGAGGCCCGCCCTTGAGGCCCGACGGCATCCGATGGACCCCGCCCGCCCGCGCCGAGGACGAACCCCGCCCGCCGGCCCAGTGGCACCGCATCCTTGCGCTGTTCCGCCCGTACTCGGGCCGCCTCACCGTGGTCGGCCTGCTGGTGGCGGCCTCCGCAGTGGTCTCGGTGATATCGCCGTTCCTGCTGAGGGCCGTGCTGGACACCGCCATCCCGCAGGGCCGCACCGGCCTGCTGAGCCTGCTCGCGCTCGGCATGATCGCCGCCGCCGTGGTCAACAGCATCTTCAACGTGCTGCAGACGCTGATCTCCACCACCGTCGGCCAGCGCGTCATGCACGACCTGCGCACCGCCGTCTACAGCCACCTCCAGCGGATGTCACTGGCGTTCTTCACCCGGACCCGCACCGGCGAGGTGCAGTCCCGGATCGCCAACGACATCGGCGGCATGCAGTCCACCGTGACCTCCACCGCCACCTCGCTGGTCTCCAACTTCACCAGCGTGATCGCCTCCGTGGTCGCCATGGTCGCACTGGACTGGCGGCTCACCGTGGTCTCGCTGCTGCTCCTGCCGCTCTTCGTCTGGATCAGCCGGCGGGTCGGCAACGAGCGCAAGAAGATCACCACCGAGCGACAGAAGCAGCTCGCCGCGATGAGCTCGGCGGTGCAGGAGTCGCTCTCGGTCAGCGGCATCCTGCTCGGCCGCACCATGGGCCGCTCCGACTCGCTGGCCAAGGAGTTCACCGGGCAGTCCGACCAGCTGGCCGAGCTGGAGGTGCGCGCCAGCATGGCGGGGCGCTGGCGGATGAACACCATCCAGATCGTGATGGCCGCCATGCCGGCGGTGATCTACTGGGCGGCCGGCCTGGCCGCCGCCGACGGTGCGCCGATCGTCTCGGTCGGCACCCTGGTCGCCTTCGTCTCGCTCCAGCAGGGGCTCTTCCGCCCGACGATCAGCCTGCTCTCCACGGGCGTGCAGGTGCAGACCTCGCTGGCGCTGTTCCAGCGCATCTTCGAGTACCTCGACCTCCCCGTGGAGATCGCCGAGCCCGAGCGCCCCGTCGCACTGGAGGAGATCCGCGGCGAGGTGCGCTTCGAGGGCGTCGACTTCCGCTACGACCCGGAGCAGGAGCGGCCGACGCTCTCCGGCGTCGAACTCAAGGTGCCGGCCGGCAGCTCGCTCGCGGTGGTCGGCGAGACCGGCTCCGGCAAGACCACGCTCAGCTACCTCGTCCCGCGCCTCTACGACGTGACCGGCGGCCGGGTCACCATCGACGGCGTCGACGTCCGCGACCTCTCCTTCGACACGCTGTCCCGGGCGGTCGGCGTGGTCTCCCAGGAGACCTACCTCTTCCACGCCTCGGTCGCCGACAACCTGCGCTTCGCCAAGCCGGACGCCACCGACGCCGAACTGGTCGCCGCCGCCGGGGCCGCCCAGATCCACGACACCATCGCCGGCCTGCCCGACGGCTACGACACCCTGGTCGGCGAGCGCGGCTACCGCTTCTCGGGAGGGGAGAAGCAGCGCCTCGCGCTCGCCCGGACCATCCTGCGCAACCCGCCGGTGCTGATCCTGGACGAGGCCACCAGTGCGCTGGACAACCGCACCGAGCACGCCGTCCAGAAGGCCATCGACACCCTGGCGGCCGGCCGGACCACCATCACCATCGCCCACCGGCTCTCCACCGTCCGGGCCGCCGACCAGATCGTCGTCCTGGACCGCGGTGAGGTGGCCGAGCTGGGCACCCACGACGAACTGGTCGAGGCGGACGGCCGTTACGCGGCACTGCTGCGCCGCGAGGCACCGGTGCCCGCGGCGCTGGGGCACGTGTAGCCGGGTCCCGGGAGCCGGCCGAGAGCCCGGAGCCGCCTCGGGCCGGGCCGGCCGCCGCCTCGGCCGCGCCGGCCGGCTCGGGCGCCTCGGAGACCTCCAGGCGGCCGCAGGAGCCTCAGGCGGCCTTGGGGACCTCGTTGTAGGTCTCCGCGACCTCCTGGCCGGAGAGCTCCTGGATCGCCCGCATCACCTCGTCGGTGACCTGCCGGCGGGCCTTGAGCGAGCGGGCCTGGCCGTGCAGCTCGTCGAAGTGCAGCGGCTCGCCGAAGCGGACCGTCACCTTGCGGATGCGGGGCACGCGCTTGCCGACCGGCAGGATCTGCTCCGGCCCCTCCAACGCCACCGGGACCACGGGGACGCCCGCGGTGAGGGCCAGCCAGGCCACGCCGGTCTTGCCGCGGTAGAGGCGGCCGTCGAGGGAGCGGGTGCCCTCCGGGTAGATGCCGAAGGCCTTGCCGTCCTCCAGGATCTCCAGCGCCGACTCCAGCGAGGCCTGCGCCGAGCGGTAGGTGCCGCGCTCGACCGGCACCGCGCCGATGGCCTGGAAGAAGCTCTTGGACAGCGCGCCCTTCAGCCCGGTGCCGGTGAAGTACTCGGCCTTGGCCAGGAAGTGCACCCGGCGCGGGGCGGTCATCGGGATCACGACGCTGTCGATGAAGGAGAGGTGATTGCTGGCCAGGATCACACCGCCCTTGCGCGGCACGTTCTCCAGGCCCTCGATGGTGGGCCGCCAGATCCCCCGCGCGAGCGGTTTCAGCACCAGCTTGGTGACGAGATCGAGCATGGTCCCTCCCAGGACGTGCACGCCCGAGGGGTGTGCCCGGGCCTGAACAGACGACGATCGGTGGTCGATCAATCCCCGGCCGGGCCGGGAACAGACCCGCAGACTACGACACCCACCCCCGAGCCCGTCCACTCCCGCCAGCCGTGGCGCTCGCCACGGCGGGTAGGGTACGGCCGTCGGAAACGCACATCAGCAGTTCATCAGGAAGGGCCCACCCATGGCAGACGTCGACACCATCCGCGCGGCGTTCGACAAGTACGACGTGGACGGCAACGGCCGGATCACCGCCGTCGAGTACGCCAAGGTCGCGCGCGAGCTCGGCGACCTCACCACGTCGATCTCGGTGGCCGAGGCCATCATCAAGCAGATGGACACCAACCACGACGGCGAGCTGACCTTCGAGGAGTTCCTGGCCGCGCGTCAGGGCTGAGTCGGGTCGGGCCGGCCGAGATCGGCCGAGATCGGCCAAGACCGGCCGAGTCGGTTCGGGCGGGGCTCCGGGACTCCCGGGGACCCGCCCGTCGCCCATCCGGGCCCACTCACGGGCGCACTCACGGGCCCACCCACGGGCCCGCACCGAGGGGCCGGCCCGGGCTCAGCGCCTGCTCGGCACCCGTCCGTCCTCGGGGCCGGTGCCTCAGCCCCGGGTCGGGAACACCCGGCGGACCACGCGCTCCGCCGCCCCGCCGTCGTCCCACGGGCAGAACCGCTCGCGGAACCGCGCCCGCGCCGCCGGCTCCGGATCGCCCGCCAGCAGCGCCTTCGCGAGCCCGTCGGCGTCCACCGTCACCGCGCCCGGCGGCTGTTCGAACAGGTCGAAGTAGACGCCGCGGTTCTGCCGGTACTCGTCCCAGTCCGGCGCGAAGATCACCACCGGCCGGTCCAGCACCGCGTAGTCGAACATCATCGACGAGTAGTCCGTGACCAGCACGTCCGCCGCAAGGTAGAGGTCCTCCACGGTCGGGTGCGCGGAGACGTCCACGATCTCCGCCGCGTCCGGGCCCGCCACCAGGTCGCCCGGGCCGCCGGTGTGGAAGTAGTGCGTGCGGACCAGCAGGGTGAAGCCGGGCCCGAGCCGACGGGCCAGCTCGCGTACGTCCACCAGCGGGACGTAGCCGCCCTTGCCCTCGCGGTGCGTCGGCGCGTACAGCACCGCCGTACGGCCCGGCGCCAGGCCGAACCGCTCGCGCATCGCCGCCACCTCGGCCCGGGTGGCGGCGGCCAGCCGGTCGTTGCGCGGGTAGCCGGTGTCCAGCATCTCGTACCGGCCGGGGAAGGCCCGGGCGAAGTGCTCGCTGGTGTGCGGGTTGGAGGAGACCAGGAAGTCCCAGCGGTCGACGGCCTCCTGCAGCCGGTCGAAGTCCATCCCGTCGGCCGCGACCGGGTGGTCCCTGAGGTCCATCCCCATCGCCTTCAGCGGCGTGCCGTGCTGCGTCTGGACGTGCACCGTGCCCGGCCGCTTCGCCATGGTCCGCGGGAAGTTGACGTTGTTGACGAAGTACTTGGCGGTCGCCATCGCCTTCAGGTACGCGGGTGTGTTGACGATCACGTACGGCACGCCGGCGGGCAGCGTGGCCGCCTGGGTGCGGTTCTCCACCACCCAGACGCCCCGGACGTCCGGCGCCAGCTCCTTCGCCTTCTCGTAGATCGCCGCCGGGCTGCACGCGTAGCCCCGGTGCCAGTACGCCGCGTAGACCGCCAGGTGCTCGTCCAGCGGCAGCCGGCGGAACGCGTTGTACGCGGTGAACCGGGCGCTGCTTCGCACGCCCTTCTTGACCCCCTTCTTCACCGCCGGCGCCACCGCGCGCGCCCCGCGCTTGAGTTCGCGCGGAAGCCGCCCGGTGCGGCGCAGCTCGGCGTACGCGATCCGGGCGCCGCGCGCCGCCAGCCGGTACTGGACGCCGCGCAGGCCGGCCGGGAACCGGTAGCCGGCCGGGCGGTGGCGGGCGAAGTGCTCGGCGATCCGGCGGAAGAAGTCCTTGCGCCGGTCCTCCGGGACGAGCCCGGGGGTGTCGTAGACGGTGAGCGCCTGCTTGACGGTCCGGTCGAAGACGAGGGTGCGCAGCGAGTCCGGCACCGGGCGGCCGGGCCGGTCCGGGCGGTCCAGGAACGCGAAGATCGCGTCGTACTGGGCGAAGGCGTCGGCGTGCTTGGGGGAGGCGGTGGAGGTGATCGCGCCGGCCCGCCCGCGCCGGTAGAAGTAGCAGGGGCGGTCGAGGTAGCGCAGCCGCTCGGCGGCGAGCAGCGCGGGGTAGGTGACCGAGATGTCCTCGTAGAAGCCGCGCCCGAAGGAGACGCCGAGGCCGAGCAGGAACTCCCGGCGGAACACCTTGTTCCAGACCGACATCACGGTCTGGAACAGGGCCGGGTGCTCGGCGAGAGTGGCGCCGTCGGTCAGCGGGGAGCCGACCAGCACGTGGCGCCAGGGGTTGGGCTCGGTCCCGCCGTCCGGGTAGACGTGGGTGAAACCTGTGAGCAGCACATCGGCGGGGGTCTCGCGGCGGCGCTCCCCGTCGAGTTCGTCGAGGAGGGCGGAGACCGTGCCCTCGGGAAGCCAGTCGTCGCTGTCGACGAACCAGACGTACTCGCCGCGCACCTCGGGGAGGGCGGCGGTACGGGCGCCGCCGAGACCCTGGTTCTCGGTGAGATGCAGCACACGCAGCCGGTGGTCGCGGGCCGCGTACTCGTCCAGGATCGCGCCGCAGCGGTCGGGGGAGAGGTCGTCGACGGCGATCACCTCGAAGCGGGACTCCCCGGCGGGAGTGGCTTCCAGGATCGAGTCGAGGCAGCGGGGCAGGTAGCGCTCCACTCCGTGGACCGGGAGCACGATGCTGAGGAGGACTGGCACGCTGGGTGAGTCTACCGAGCGCGACGGCGTCCGGGGCCGCTCGGGGCCGGGGGCCGGGATCGGCCGGGTCCGGGGCGTGGGCGGCGCGAGCGGCGGGGGCGGGGCCCCCGGGGGCCGGGGCCGGAACCGCCGGTGCCGGGCCCCGTACGGGGCGGCACCGGCAGCCTGGTGGCGGCCCGGCCGACCCTCTACGGCCGGCCGCCGGTCCGGGCAACCTCCCGAGCCTGGCCACCGCAGCGTCGAGGCGGCCGGGCAGTGGCTCGGGGGAGCCGGAGATCATCATCGACCCTCATCGATGTTCATCAGTCGAACGCGCAGGTGAGCGGGAAGCAACCCTGTGCGGTCGATGAAGATATTGCTTGGAGGTTTCGCTCGAGTCAATCCCTCGATTGTGTTCACTTCCTGAACTGATTGTCATAGGGATTTGTCGAGGTAACTCCGCAGGGTGATGTGCGGCTGTCAAGGGCGGGCGCGGTGTGCGGACCGTGACCGGCGGTGACCCTGCGCGCCCGGCGCGTGCCTCCCGGGCAGGCGCCGGGCCCGTGCCCCCGTGGCCCCGGTGACGTTCTGCGGGTCGTGCACCATCATTGATGCCTAGTCGTGACCGGGACGGGTGGCCCCTGGTGCGCCGTCAGTTGACGCCGCGCGATACGGTGGCGGGACACCAGGACGGTTGCGCGAAGGCCGTCAGTCACGGATAGTCTTCGCCTCACGGCCCTGGCGCCTCGTAGGGGTGGGAAAAACTGATGGAACACATGCAAGTGCGGACTCGGCCCCGCGTGCCGGCGATCCAGTGCGGTGTCGGCGCGACCGGCCGTCGGATCGAGCGTCACCTGGCTGTGCTCGGCGCGCCCGCACTCCCGGCGGTGGACACCGCCGAGGCTCTCGGGTTGATAAGGGAGCTGACGCCGCGCGGCGCCGGCGCCCCCACCGCGCCGCGCCGCCACGTGCGGGTGTCGCTGCTGGCGCCGTTGCGCCGGCTGCGGCGGAGCCTGTTCGGGAGTCGCGGCTAGGTCCTGCCCGGCCGATCTTGCCGGGCGTTGATCCGCCAAGATCGACCGGACGGGACCTGGGGCAGTACGCCGCCCCGCGTCGACCGGCATCCGGCCCGACGGACCTCAGGGACCGTCGGGTCTTTGGTGTGTCCGCGGGCGAACGGCGGGGCAGGGGCGGCAGCGTGGGCCCGGGGCGGTCGGTCGACTCGGGGGCGGTCGATCGGCTCGGGGGACGGCCCGGGGGGATCGGCTCGGCCCGGCAGCTGCCCGAACCGTTCAGCCTACGACACCCTGCCTCCCAGGCAAGGAGAGTCGGCGAGGCGGGCCGGCGCACCCCCGGGCGTGGGTGAGGATGACGGCATGGCGGACAACACCCACTCCAGCCCCTTCCACACCACCACCATCGAGATCACCACGGGCAGCCGTGAGGTCGCACTCGACATCACCGACCGCTGCGCCGAGTTCCTCAACGACCGGGCCGCCGGGCGCGACGGCCTGCTCAACGTCTTCGTGCCGCACGCCACGGCCGGCATCGCGGTACTGGAGACGGGTTCGGGCAGCGACTCCGACTTCCTCGCCGTCCTTCGCGACCTGCTCCCCGCGGACGACCGCTGGCGCCACCGGCACGGCAGCCCCGGCCACGGGCGCGACCACGTCGTCCCCGGCCTGGTCGCCCCGCACGCCACCCTGCCGGTGATCGGCGGCCAACTCGCGCTGGGCGTCTGGCAGTCGGTCGTCCTGATCGACACCAACGGCGACAACCCGCACCGGACGGTCCGGCTGTCCTTCCTCGGCTGACGGGCGTGACGGCCGTGACGGGCTGAGGGGTTGAGGGGCTTTCGCGGTGGCCTCGGTGGCCCGGTGGCCTCGGTGGCCCGGTGGCCTCGGTGGGCCGGGTGGCGCGGCTTTCGCGCTGGCCCGGTGGCCCGGTGGCCCGGTGGCCTCGGCTACCCGGCTTCTGTGGTTTCTGAGGCTTCGCCGGGGGCTGGGGAGAGGTCGGTGAGGGCGGGGAGAGCGGGGAGGTCGGCGACGGCGGCGGCCACCGCGGCGAGGTAGCGCTCGATCGCCAGGTACTGGCAGAGCACCGCCACCGGGCGGCCGAGCCGCGCGTACCAGGCGGCGAGCCGGGCGAACGCCGTGACCTCGAACCAGACCTCGCCCGTCGCGTCCATGGTCACCAGGAACGCCTCCTCGCCGCACTCCGGGTGCCCGGGCAGCGTCCCGTAGGCGAAGCCGATCCGGTCCGGCTCGTCCACCGTCCAGATCACCCGGCAGGGGATCACCACGCGGGGCCACCGCAGCCGGGGCGGGCTCAGCCGCAGCAGGATGGTCGCGCCCTCCTCGGCCGGCGCGTACGGGTGGACGGCGAAGCCGGTGCCGAGCTGGCAGCCCCAGCCGAGCACGTACCGCCCGGCCCGCTCCAGCACGGCGGGCCCGTGACCGAGGTGGACGCGCCGCCGCAGCTGCGCGTACCCGGCCGGCAGCCGGGGCCCCCGGGTGGCGCCCACCTCGGGGTAGCTCGGCGAGGCGGCGCGGGCGGAAGCCAGGATCTGGGCGAGGTCGGCAGGCACGGGGCCACCGTACGGGAGGCCGTAGAGCGGGAACGCCGCGGGTCCGGGTCCGTCGCCGGGGCGCCACGGGTGGCCTTGCGGCCGGGTGGGTGAGCGGAGTAGGAAGGCGGCATGAGCAGCGAAGCAGCGGCGGCGGGCGACTCGGTGGCGGTGGACGCGGCGGTGGGCGTGACGGCGGCTGTGACGGCCGGCAGCGCGGCGGCGGACGGCTCGGCGATGGACCGCTCGGTGACGGACGACTCGGCGACGGCCGGTTCGGTGGCGGACGGCGACGGCTTGGTGTGCGTCCTGGCCGGGGCCGAGGCGGCGCAGGCCGCGCTGGCGCACGATCCCGGGCTGACCGGTCCGCGCGCGGACTGCGTGCTCTGCGGCGAGCCGACCGAGCTGCCCGCCGACCACCCGGGCACCACGCTCTGCCCGGTCTGCGCCTGGCAGCAGGCACAGCGGATCGCATGTTCCGGCTGACCCCGCCGGTACCTGCCCCTACCTTTCCTGCCTGTCCCTTGTTCTCCGGGTTCCGGGATCCCGGAACGCGGATTCCCCCCTCTCCTCATCTCCTCGTCAGGCGTCCTCCCGGCCGGCCAGGGCGAGGGTGGAGCCGTTCCGGCCCTTGCGGACGAGCAGCTGCGCCGGGATCCGGGACCTCAGGTCGGCGACGTGGCTGACGATGCCGACCGCGCGGTCCCGCTCCCGGAGGCCGTCGAGGACGTCCATCACCTCCTCCAGCGCCTGTTCGTCCAGCGTGCCGAAGCCCTCGTCGATGAAGAGCGTGTCCAGCGGCATGCCGCCCGCTTCGTCCGTGACCACGTCGGCCAGGCCGAGGGCGAGGGCCAGCGAGGCGAAGAAGCTCTCGCCGCCGGAGAGCGTCGCGGTGTCCCGCTCGGTGCCGGTCCAGGCGTCCACCACGCGCAGGGCCAGGCCCGAGCGCTTGGTGCCGGTGCCCCGGTCGTCGCTGTGGACGAGGGTGTACCGGCCACCCGACATCCGCACCAGCCGGTCGCTGGCCGCTGCCGCCACCTGCTCCAGCCGTGCCGCCAGCACGTACGACTCCAGGCGCATCCGCAGCCGGTTCTCCGCCGAGGTGCCGGCGGTGAGCGCGGCGAGCCGGTTGATCCGGCCGAACCGGTCCAGGGCCGGGGCCAGCGAGGCGGCCAGCTCCGACAGCTCCCGGCCGATCGCCGCGAGCGCCTCGCCACGCTCCCGGGCCGCCTCCTGCGCCGCGTGCGCCCGGCGCAGCCGGTCGACGGCCGCGTGGAGCCGGGACTGCGCGCCCGGAACGTCCGCCGGGGGGCGGGCCGCGGCCGCGGCCAGCTCCGGCTCGGTGAGCTGCTGCTGCGCCGAGGCCAGCTCCGCGTGGTACCGCTTGAGCCGGCCGTCGAGCTGCTCTCGCTGCTCCCGCGGCAGCAGGACGGCAGCGGCCTCCTCCGGGCCCGGGAACCCGGCCGCCTCGGCGGCCCGGGCCAGCTCCCCGGAGGCCTCCTCCAGCCGCCCGGCCGCCGCCCGGGTAGCCCGCGCCGCGTCGGCGACCGCCGCCACGGCCCCGGCGAGGCGGGCCAGCGCCGCGGCCCGGCCGGCCACCGAGGGCGCGTCGCCCCGGGCGGCCGCGACCCGGTGGTCGAGCCCCTCCCGTTCGGTGCCGAGCGCCTCGATCCGCGCGGTGAGCGCGGCCGTGCGCTCACCGGCGTCGCGCAGCTCGGCGAGCCGGCGGTTCCGGTCGTCCGTCAGCCGCTCGATCTGGCGGGTGACGGGGCCCAGCCCCTCCGCCGACCGCAGCGCCTCCCGACGCTCCCGCTCCAGCGTGGCGAGCGCCTCGGCGAGGGCCCCGACGCTCTCGGGCCCGGCCGCGCCGGCGGCGGCCGCCTCGCGCACCCGGAGGCCCGCGAGCTCGCGTTCGGCGGCGTCGGCCGCCTGCTCGGCCGCCGCCTGAGCGGCCCGGGCACGCTCCTCGTCCGCCGCGCCGACCTGCCCGCCGGCCGGCCTGGCCGGCTCCGGGTGCTCCGGCGAACCGCAGACCCGGCAGGCCTCGCCCGACCGGAGCTGCTCCGCCAGCTCGGCGGCCATGCCGGTGAGCCGGCGCTCCCGGACGTCCTGGCTGTGCTCGCGGGCGTCCAGCGCCTCGGCGCGCCGGGCGAGCGCGCGCGGCTCGGCCGCCCCGATCTCCGCCCGGAGGCCGTCCCGGCGGCGGGCGGCGGCCAGTCGCTCCGTCATCTCGCCGTGCCGGGAGTCCAGTTGCTCGACGCGCGTGCCGGCCTCCCGGGCGGCGGTCTGCTCCTCCTGCAGCGTGGCGAGCCGGCCGTCGAACTCGGCCAGCCAGTCGGCCGCCTCCTCGGCGAGCTCCTCGGCCCGGCGCCGGTCCGCGTCCAGCGAGGCCTGCTCACGGCCGAGCGCCGCGCACCGCCGCTCGTCGGCCTGGGCCGCCTCCAGCCGGACGACCTCGGCCCGCAGCCGCTGTTCGGCCGCGGCCAGCCCCTCGGCCCCGGCCCGGGCCGGCTCTGCGCCCTCGCCGCCGGGTGCGCCGGCCAGCGCCTCGCGGCGGAGGCGCTCCTCCTGGGCGGCCGCCCGGTGGGCCTCGGCGGCGGCTCGGCGCAGGTGCAGAACCGACTCGACCCCGACGGCCGCCTGGGCGTCGGCCAGCCGGCGGCGGTCGTGCTCGACCGCCGGACCGCTCGCGGTGAGGCGCGCCGCCTCCTGCGCCGCCGCCTGGTGGCGCCGCTGCCGGCCGGCCAGCTCCTCGGCGGCGGCCCGGGCGAGCTGGGCCGCGCGGTGGCCGGCCTCGGCGCCGGCCAGCGCGGCGTCCGCGACGGCGAGCTGCTCGGCGGCGCCGCTGCGCAGGATCGCGGCCCAGCCGAGCACGCCCGCGGTGAGGTCGGCGGCCTGGGCCGGCCCGTCCTCGCCGGGCACCCAGCCGGTGGCCGGCTCGGCCTGCGGGCCGGCCGCCTGCTCGGCCTTGCTGGCCAGGTCCCGCAGCCGGCGGCGCCCGGCCTGGACGGCGGCCTCCTGGGCCCGCCGCTGCTCGGCCAGCCAGGACTCCACGTGCTGGAACCGCTCGGTGTCGAACAGCCGCCGCAGCAGCTTGCTGCGCTCCTCCGAGTCGGCCTTGAGGAAGCGCGCGAAGTCGCCCTGCGGCAGCAGCACCACCTGGCAGAACTGGTCCCGGCTCATCCCGACCAGGCGGTGGATCTCCTCCCCGGCCTCCTGGTGGGACTTGCTGACGGCCCGCCAGCCGGGCGTGCCGTCGCCGCTGCCGGAGCCGTCCGCGGACCACTCGCGCAGCAGCGTCTGAGCCCGCTCGACGGTCGTCCCCGTGCCGACCTTCTTCGGCCGCAGCTGCTCCGGGAGGCGGGTGATCTGGAGCCTGCGCCCGCCGAGCGTCAGCTCCAGCCGGACCTCGGTCAGCCGCCGGGGGTCGGCGTGGTCGCTGCGCAGCCGGTTGACCCGGCGGGTGCCGGGCACCTCGCCGTAGAGGGCGTAGCAGACGGCGTCCAGCACGCTGCTCTTTCCCGCGCCGGTCGCCCCGCGCAGCAGGAAGAGGCCTCCGGCGGCGAGCGCGTCGAAGTCCACCGTCTCGGTGCCGGCGAACGGGCCGAAGGCGGTGACGGTGAGTTGGTGCAGCCTCATCGGGGCAGCTCCGCCTTCCGGTCGCCGGTCTCCCGGACGGTCTCGAAGCCCTCGCGCAGCCAGCCCAGCTCGTCCGGGTCAGGCTCGGCGCCGGGGCGGACGTGCCGCAGGAAGCCCTCGGCGATCTCCAGGTCGGCCCGCCCGCTCACCCGCGCCGCGTACGACGGGGAGGGGGCGGTCCCGCTCTCCTCGGGGTCGAACAGCAGCTGGAGGGTGTGCGGGAAGCGCCGGCGCAGCTGCTCCATCGGCTCGGCGGGGCGGCCCGGATCGGTGAGCGTCGCCTGCACCCAGGACTGCTCGTACCCGGCGTACCTCTCGTCGGTGAGCAGCTCGTCCAGCCGGCCGCGCAGGCAGGCCAGCGGGCGCGGCTGCGGGCAGTCGGCCCGCTCGGCGGTGACCGAACCGTCCGCGGCAAGGTCGACCAGCCACATCGTCTTGCGCTGCCCGGCCTCGGAGAACGAGTAGGCGAGCGGGGAGCCGCTGTAGCGCAGGTGGGGAGCGAGGGTCTGGCAACCGTGCAGGTGGCCGAGCGCGGCGTAGTGCACGCCGTCGAAGACGGATGCGGGCACGGAGGCGACGCCGCCGACCGCGATGTCCCGCTCGCTGTCGCTGGGGGCGCCGCCGGTGACGAAGGCGTGCGCCAGCACCACCGCGCGGGTGCCGTCCGGGCGGGCCGCGAGGTCGGCCCGGACGGCGTCCATCGCCGCGCCGAGCACCGCCGCGTGGCCGCCGCGCGCCAGCCCGAACTGCTCGCGGACCAGGGTCGGCTCCAGGTAGGGCAGCCCGTAGACGGCCACCGGCCCGTGCTCGTCGGCCAGCAGGACGGGCACGGCGCACTCGCCGGGGTCCGTCCGCAGGTGGATGCCGGCCCGGCCGATCAGGCCGGCGCCCACGCCCAGTCGGCGGGCCGAGTCGTGGTTGCCGCTGATGAACACCGTGGGCACGCCCAGCTCGGCCAGCCGGTGCAGCACGTCGTCGAACAGGGCGACCGCCTCGAGGCCCGGCAGCGCCCGGTCGTACACGTCGCCGGCGACCAGCACGGCGTCGACGCGCTCGGCCCGGACCACCGCCACGAGGTGGTCCAGGAAGGCGCGCTGGGCGTCGTGCAGGCTCTCCCGGTGGAAGGAGCGCCCGAGATGCCAGTCGGAGGTATGCAGCAGTCGCATGGTCCCCGACCCTAACGTCCGGCACTGACAACGCGGCGTGAACAGGGGACTCGGGGGTCCCGCCCGGGGCGGCCGGTGGTCGCTCTCGGTGGATTGTCGGTGACGGTGTGTATGGTCGCGATCGCCGGCGCCGCTCGGGAGCGACCGGCACGACCTCGTGGGAGGAACCATGTCCGTGCAGTCCCAGTTCTTCGGCCTCGCCGAGCCCCTGGCGCGGCGGGTGCGCGCCGTTGCGGGGGCGGCTGCGGGTGGCCGCCAGGTGCCGCCCGGGAGGGCCTCCGGGAGGCTGCCCGGGAGGGTGTCCGCGCGGCGGCCGGGTCCGGGCGGGCCGGGCGGCGGCGGTCCTTCGGGCGGTCTGCCGGGTGGTCGGCCGGGCGGTCCGCCGTCCGACGGGAGGGGTGGCGGCCGGCCTCCGCGCGGCGGTGCGGGCGGCGTGGGCCGGGGCACTCCCAGCGGCGCCGGTGGCCCGGGCGGGCCCGGCGGCAGAGCGCGGCAGCGGGGCCGTGCGCGCGGCGCGCCGCCGCCGCTGCCGGTGGCGGTCGCCCTGGCCGTCCGCCAGGCCGACTTCTCCGGCCTGGCCCGCCGCGGACTGTTCGGAGGCCTCGCCTTCCGGGAGTACCTGCGCCGGACGGAGTCCCAGCTCAGAGCCCTGTGCGGGCAGGGGGTCGAGGTGCACCTGCGGGTGCTCGACCCGGCCGACTACGAGGACTACTGCGAGGCCCTCGGCTTCGATCCCGCGGGCGCGGCCGCGCGCGTCGCCTACGCCGCCGACCCGGAGCTGGCCGGCGAGCCCTTCGTCTACGCGGGGGAACGGCTGACCGAGCTGCTCCCGGTGCTGGCCGACGACCACCGGGCCAGGGTGCGGATCACCGTCGGCTGCACCGCGCTGCTGGACGCGCTCGGGGAGGGCCCGGCCGGGCGGCCGGGGCTGGTGGCGGTGATGACGTACGTCACCTCCGTCTACCTGGCGCTGGCCGAGGGCGCCGGCGAGGGGCGCCACCTGCTGACCCTGCGCTGCCACGGCCCGGAGGACGGCGAGCAGCTCACCGCCGCCGCGGACGTCCGGGTCCGGGGCGGCCGCCTGCTCGACGCCGGCCGGGACACCGAGGCGTTCTGCGTCACGCTCGCGGCGGGCGTGGCCGCCGGTGGCGAGGGCGCGCTGCTGCTGCACGGCGATCCGGCCGCGCCCGGCGGCCAGGCGGTGCGCGGCTGGACCCTCGAGGGCGGCCGGTTGGCGCCGATGAGTGCCCAGGAGGTGTTCGACTCGCTCGCCGACGACGTGGGCCGGGGCATGCCCTTCCCGCCGGGCGCCGTCCCGCTGCCGGGCTTCGCGCTGCCGGGCGCGGTGCCGCCCGACGGGCCGCGGGGCGCCGGGCCGCCGGGTGCCGGCGGGGCGCGTGAGGAGGGTGGTGAGGCCGTGGGCTGACCAGGTACTTCAGGTCTCCGTGTCCACCAAGCGGCGCTGGGGACTGTTCATCGACCGCCTGTTCGGGGAAGATTTCGGGGAAGATCAACAGCAGGAGCCGGCGGTACCCCACGCCGCCGCTCCGGCCGCTCCGCCCCGAACCGCGCACCGCAGGTCCTCCCCGCGCACCGCCGGTCCGGCGAGCCCGACACCGAAAGGGGGGACGCATGAGCCGGATCGAGTACAGCGCGGAGATCGCCGAGCTGCTCGGCAAGGTGCGACGGCGTCCCACCGCAGGCTGGCCCTGGCGGCCGGCCGAGCGGGTGCCCGACGGGCTGCCGGTCAAGCAGTCGTGGGGCTGGCTGTTCGCACCGGACGGCCGGGTGCTGACCCTGGTCAACCCCAGGGACGGCATCGTCTCGCTCCCCGGCGGCTCGCTGGAGCCCGAGGACGCCGGTGATCCGGGTTCCGCCCTGGCCCGCGAGGCGGCCGAGGAGGCCCAGGCGCTGATCGGCACGCCGCACTACCTCGGCTACCTCTACGACCGGGTGGGCTCGGCCAACGGCGGGCACGAGTGCGCACGGGTCCGGATGGCCGCGGCGCTGCGGGCCGTCGGCCCCAGCGCACCGGACCCGGCCTCCGGGCGGCACTACCGGCGGTTGCTGGTCGCACCCGGCCTCGCGGTCGAGCTGCTCGGCTGGGGTGCGCCCGGCCTGCGGCAGGCCCGGGCGGCGGTGTCGGCCGGCGTCCGGTGGCTCGGCGTGCCCGCGGCCGCCAACGAGACGATCGAGGAGCTGCCGGACGAGGGCTGCGAGGTCTTCCCGGGCGCGGTCTTCCCAGGCGTGGTCCACCTGGGCGGGGCCGCCGCCCATCCCGGCGGAGCCCAGCCCGGTGCCGCCCGACCCGGTGCCGCTCATTCCGGCACGGTTGGCCCCAGCGCGGTCAACCCCGGCGCGGTCAACCCCGGCGCGGTCAACCCCGGTGCCGTCCGACCCAGTTCGGTTCACCCGGCACGGTCCACCCCGGCGCGTCCTACCGGGGCGCCGGTACGACCCGCCCCGGAGGGGAGTGAACCTCCGACCGGACGCCGCGCGTCGCCCCCGTCGGGGCAGTACACCTGATCGACGGTCAGCGCTTCGAGCCGCGCGCAGTCCACTCCGCCACGCCGCCACTCCGCCACGCCGGTGGACTTCGCCGTGGGCCCCGCCGTCGGACTGCCGGACGGCCCTCAGGCCGAGTGCGGTCCTCCGAATGAGTGACTTGCCGTGGGGTGCCCCAGGGTGCTTCGCGGGTGCCTGACCGGCGCACTTTCCCCTGTCCGCAGGGTAGTTCACCTGGCGGTCGTCAGACTGACCGTCAATTGCCTTGGCATGACCACTTCCCGGGATACCTACTGCCTGGTATCAAATTCTGTGACTCACGTCACTCCCTGGAGGTGTCATGCTGCGCCCCACTCGCTCCATGTCCGTCGCCGCCTTCGCGGCGCTCCTCACCCTGTCCACCCTCTTCACCGCCTCGTCCGCCCACGCAGCCGGCGTCAACTACGCTGCTCTGGGCGACTCCTACGCTTCCGGTGTCGGCGCCGGCAGCTACACGAGCGAGAGCGGAAGCTGCAAGCGGAGCACCAACGCCTACCCCTACCTCTGGAAGAACGCGCACGCGCCGTCGTCCTTCTCCTTCGTCGCCTGTTCCGGCGCCAGAACCGGTGACGTACTCAACAACCAGCTCTCGGTGCTGAACTCCGGCACCACGCTGGTCAGCATCAGCATCGGCGGCAACGACGCGGGCTTCGCCAGCACCATGCAGACCTGCGTGCTGGACTCCGACAGCGCCTGCCTCAATGCCGTCGCCACCGCGAAGAACTACGCCACCAACACCCTGCCCGGCCTGCTCGACCAGGTCTACGCGGCGATCCACGCCAAGGCCCCCAACGCCCACGTGGTCGTGCTGGGCTACCCCCACCTCTACAAGATCGGCGGAAGCTGCATCTTCGGTATCGGCGACACCAAGCGCTCCGCCATCAACAGCGCGGCGGACGTCCTGGACGGCGTCATCGCCAAGCGTGCCGCCAACGCGGGCTTCGCCTTCGGTGACGTCCGGAGCATCTTCACCGAGCACGAGATCTGCGGTTCCGGCACCACCTGGCTGAACAGCACCACCCTGCCCATCGACGAGAGCTACCACCCGAAGGCCTCCGGTCACTCGGGCGGCTACCTGCCGGTGTTCTCCGCGCAGGTGTAACCGGACCGGAGCCGGGCGCCTGCCGGTTCCGGCTGCGCACCGCCGGTCCCCCACCCCGGCAACGGGGCGGGGGACCGGCGGGCGCGGCGTCTCAGCGCCTCGGCGGGAACGGGATGCCGGCGAGCACCGGCAGCAGCTCCTGCTCCTCGTAGTCCAGATGCGCCTCCAGCTCGGCCGACATCCGCGCCAGCTCCGCCCGGAACCGCTCCGGTTCGGCCACCCCGATCCCGGCGAGCAGCCCCATCAGCTCGTCCTTGATCCGGCCGACCGAGCGGTGTTCCTCGCCCAGCCGCGCCAGCGTCCCCCGCAGCTGCGGGTGGCTCCGCCCCAGCGCGGGGAAGACCGCCGCGTCCTCGCCGGTGTGATGGTGGGTCAGCCCCTCGCAGAGCGCGAGGCAGTGCTGCCGGATCTGCAGCCCGAGGCCCGGCGGCCGGCCGTCGCCCGCGGGCCCGGCCGCGAAGTGCGCCTCGGTCTCCGCCCGGACGTGCTGCAGCTGGGCGCGCAGCCAGGTGTGCACCTCCAGCAGCTTGTCCGCGAGGGTGGTCACCTCACGCGGTTCGGTCGCGGACTGCTTCAGCACCACGACCGGCAGCAGCCGTGCGGTGTGCGCCTGGTAGTCGCCGTACCCGGGCGCCACCCGCACCACCGCCTCGAACAGCCGGTCCCGCCGGGGGCCCTCGGCCGGCACCGCGACCGCATCGAACACCTCCGTCCCGAGCTCCACCCGCACCGTCGGCCGGGCGAGCAGGTTGCGGTACCACTGCGGGTGCTCCGGAGCTCCGGCCGCCGAGGCGACGACCAGCAACAGCCCGTCCGCCCGGACGTAGCCGAGCGGCACGGTGTGCTCCTGTCCGGACCGGGCGCCGAGGGTGGTCAGCAGGAGCAGGTCCCCGCCCTCGAAGGGGCCGCCGACCTTGCCGGCGTTGGCGCGGAATTCCTCGATGATCGCTTGATTGAAAGACATGGGCATACGCCTGTGGATTCTCCGAACGTGAACATGGGGAGCGAAGGGCCACAGGCGGCGCTGTAGAGAGCTGCACGGAGCGGTGCAGCAATGCGTGAGCAGGCGGGAGGCCGGAGCCCGGAGGCTCAGCAGTCGAGGACGAAAGCCGTCACGCGGACGCCGCCGCAGCCGCTGAGGTCAGACAAGGGAAGCGGAGTAGGTACTCATCGCGCATCGTCCCTCTGTGAAAGGTGCTTGCTCGGCTGTCGGCCGGCCCAGTTCTCTTTGGCCGATGCCGCGCTGCACGCCTCACATTAGAGCCACCCGCCCCGCCACCTGTCAACGAGCAAGATCGCCGGGGCGTCGGCCGGTGCCGCGAAAAACCGGGTGCCCGGCCTGCGGTGGCTGGCGGATGATCCCGTCATGGAACGTCATGTCGATGTGGACGTGGCGGCCGAGGAGCTGGCTGCACGGCTCGACCGGTGGCGGGCGGCCGGCCCGGTGGTCCGCCCGGTCACCTGGCGGGACGGGCTCGCCCGGTGGCCGCAGCCCCTGGAGACGGACCGGGCCCGGGCGGCCGATCCGGATTCCGTCGGGATCCACCTCTCCGGCCCGGCGGAGACCGAGCTGCTGGTGGTCCTCTTCCGGGGCGGCTGGGCCGACGTCGACCATCTGTCCGGCGGTGAGGGCGGCGCGATCCCGGCTCAGGGCATCACCTCGGCCCGCGTCTTCGGCGGCCCGCGTCTTCGGCGGGCTGCTCGACGGTTGGGTGCGGCAGGTCCTCGGTGTCCGGCCGTAGTCGCCGTCGGGCCGTAGTCGCCGTCGGGCCGGGGGTGCCGCGGGGCCACTCTGCCGGTCCCCCCGGGATCGGCAGAGCGGCCCCGCAGTGGTCAGTGCAGGTAGGAGGCCAGCCCGGCGGGCTTGAGGCCGGCCGCGTCTGCGGCGGCGAGGGCACGCTGGAGGTCGGTGGCGAGGGTGTCGGTCCAGTGCATCAGGACGACGTCACCGGGCGACAGGGTGCCTTCGTGCCAGATGTCGGAGGCGCCCCAGCTGAAGTCGGCGTCCGCCGTCAGGACGGTGCGGATGCCGCAGTTGGCGGCGGCCTGCAGGGTGTCGGCGTTCCACGCGAAGTACGGCGGGCGGAAGACGGTCGGGGCGGTGCCGAAGGCGCGGGTCAGGGAGTCCCGGGCGTCGCAGATCTCGACCTGCTGCTCGGCGGGCGAGAGCGTGGTCAGGTCGGTGTGGGAGACGCTGTGGTCCTGGATCGACGAGCCGGGGACGGCGGTGACGCGCCGGAAGAAGTCGGGGTCGGTGGCGGCCGGCATCGGCAGCGGGAAGGCGGTGATCGGCAGCTTGTGGTCGGCGATGAACCTCTCCGCCTCGGGGGTGCGCTGCCAGCCGTCGTCCACGGTGAAGAAGACCACCTTGTCGCCGGTCGGCACCGAGCCCGAGCCGGTCGCGGGGGTGGGGGCCGGGCCGTCCACCCGGACGTCGTCGACGGCGAACGGGCCCTGCTGGTACCAGCCGTGGACGTAGAGCCGGACGGTGCGCGCGTCGGGGCCGGTGGTGAACCGGGTGGTCAGCTGTTGCCAGCCGCCGTCGGTGGTCTCGGTCCAGGCGGGGGCGACGTCGCGGCCGGTACCGGTGGCGCCCAGGTAGACGAATGTGCCGCGGACCCACGCCGAGGCGGTGTACGTGGTGTCGGGCCGGACGGAGACGGTCTGGGCGCACTCGCCGTTGGAGTCGTCGCCCGCCGGGGTGACGGCCAGGGCGGAGCCGCCCGAGTGCGGGGCGGCGGTGGTGACGGCCGCCTCGGCGGGGCCGCCGGTGCAGCGCCAGCCGGGGACGCTGCCCCAGTCGGCCAGCGAGGAGGCGGGGATCTCGAACCCGGGGTTGGTCGCCAGGTTGACCGTCGGGGCGACGCTCGCGGCAGGTGCGGCAGGTGCGGCAGGTGCGGCAGGCTCGGCGGACGCCGGGGCGGCGAGGCCGCATACGGCGAGCGAGGCGCAGGCGGCCAGCGCGGACAGGTGTGAGGACCGGCGCGAGATCGCGGACAGGCGTGAGGACATGGACACGTGAGGACTCCTGCGTGGGGCCGTGGGGCCGTGGGGGACCACGCCCGTGGGGAGGGCGGGTGGAACGGGGTGGAGCACTCCCCGAGGGACGGGAGCCGTCGGCGTGCCGCACGCGGACCGTGGCAGAACAATGGACTGGACCACTGGGATCGTCAAGGGAGCGAGGGGTGAACCGCGCGTCCCCGCGCGCCGAAGCAGCAGAAAGTCATCCGCCGTGCGGCAAAAGGGACGAGACGCACCGTCAGGGGGAGTACAACTCCTCGATGTCCTGCCCGTAGTACTCCGTGATCGCCGAGCGCCGCAGCTTCAGGGACGGCGTCAGCAGCCCCTGCTCCACGCCGAACTCCCGTGGCAGCAGCCGGAACGCACGGATCGACTCGGCGCGCGAGACGGCGGTGTTGGCGGCGCCCACCGCCCGCTGGATCTCGGCGTGCAGCTCCTCGTCGGTGAGCACCGCCCACTGGTCCAGCTGCTCGCGGCCGTGCGACTTCAGCCAGTGCGCCAGCGCCGCCGGATCCAGTGTGATCAGCGCGGCCACGTACGGGCGGTCGTCGCCGACCACCAGGCACTGGGAGACCAGCGGATGCGCCTGGACCCGCTCCTCCAGGGCGCCCGGGGCGAGGTTCTTGCCGCTGCTGGTGACGATCAGGTCCTTCTTGCGCCCGGTGATGGTGAGGTAGCCGTCCTCGTCCAGGCTGCCCAGGTCCCCGGTGCCGAACCAGCCGTCGTACAGCGCCTCGGCCGTGCACTGCGGGTGGTTGAGGTAGCCGTCGAAGACGCCGGAGCCGCGGACCCAGACCTCGCCGTCGTCGGCGATCGCCACGGTGGCGCCGGGCACCGGCCGGCCGACCGTGCCGAGCTTCTGCCGCCCGGCCGGATTGGCGGTGATCGCGGCGGAGGTCTCGGTGAGGCCGTACCCCTCGTACAGGTCGAGGCCGATGCCGGTGAAGAAGAGGCCGAGCTCCCGGCCGAGCGAGGAGCCGCCGCACATCACACCGCGCACCCGGCCGCCGAGCACCGCCCGCAGCCGCTGGTAGACGGTCCGCTCGTACGCCAGGTGGCGCAGCCGCAGCTTGGGGCCGGGACCAGGGCCGCGGCCGAGCGTGCGCTGCTCGCGGGCGGCGGCCCACTCGACGGCCACCTGCCGGGCCTGTTCGAAGAGTTCGCCGCGCCCGGACTCCTCGGCGGTCCGCCGGGCCCGCTGGAAGATCTTCTCGAAGATGTACGGGACGACGTGCAGGAAGGTCGGCCGGTAGGAGGCCATCGCGGGCAGCAGGGCCTCGGTGGTGACGTCGGGGACGTGCCCGATCCGGAAGCCGCCGCGGACCGCCGCGACCTGCACCATCCGGCCGTAGACGTGCGCCAGCGGGAGGAAGAGCAGGGTCGACGGCTGGCTGCCGCAGCCGGTGTCCCGGAGGACGTCGCCCCAGCCGTCGAGCAGGGCGTCGGCCGCGGCGGCCAGGTTGGCGTGGGTGAGCAGGCAGCCCTTGGGCCGGCCGGTGGTGCCCGAGGTGTAGACGACGGTGGCGATGTTCGCCGCCGCGACGCCGAGCCGCTGGCGGTGGACGAGCGAGTCCGGCACGCCGCGCCCGTCCTCGGTGATCGCGGCGAGGCAGCCGCGGTCCAGCTGCCAGATCCCGGTGAGGTCCGGCAGTGCGTCGCAGACCGCGCCGACCGTCATGGCGTGGTCCTCGTCCTCGACCACGCAGGCCACCGCCTGGGTCTCGGCCAGGATCCAGCGCACCTGCTCGGGCGCCGCCGTCGGGTAGACCGGGACGGGGATCGCCCCGATCGACCAGAGTGCGTAGTCGAACAGCGTCCACTCGTAGCGGGTGCGGGACATCAGTGCGACCCGGTCGCCGTAGCGGACGCCGCGGGTGAGCAGGCCCTTGGCGAGCGCCAGCACCTCGTCCCGGAAGACCGTCGCGGTGACCTCGTGCCATTCCCGGCCGGAACCGTCCAGGCGGGCCAGCTGGATCAGTCCGGGCGTGCGTTCGGCGGCGTCGTAGAGCGAGTCGGCCAGTCCGCCACTGGCCGGGGGGCCGGCCGGTGCGGGGGTGGTGAACTCGCGCACATTGCCCCCGATCCCGTTGCGGCCCCTGCCTGCCGGGCCCGTTCGGGCGTCCGGATCGGCGGCGCGCTGACCGGTCGGGCAGGTGGGAGCGAAACTATCGGATTGCTCTGTCACTGCCCAGGGTTGTGACCGTGACGCGACGAGATCGGCACAGGCTCGTAGGGAAAGTGCCGTAGCGGGCCGCGGCCGGGGTGGCGTGGGACGGGCGGGGGAGTGGGTGAATCCGGGACTTCAGGGATGATCCGGACGGGATCGGGGCGAGGGCGGGGGAGGACGGGTTCGACCCTCGAACGAGTGGTCAGGGCGTAGTAGGCTCTCGCAGACCTGCGGCCGGGAGCTCCCGGCCAGGCCTGATGTGCCCACCGACCGCCCGCCCGACCCGCCCTGCCGTACCGTCGTTCCGCCTGTTCCGCCCGTACTGTCGTCCCGCCCGTCCCGTTCGTAACGGTCTTCCCGCCCGTACTGTCGTCCCGTCCGTCCCTCGAACCGCTCCCCGTCCGCGCCTGGCACTTCCCGACCGAGGACTCCATGCGTCTGCGCAGCAGCTCGATCCGCGCGAAGATCATCGCGCTGCTCCTGGTGCCCATCGTCGCCCTGACCGCCCTGTGGGCCTACGCGACACTCGCCACCACCGGAGACGTCTGGAGCCGGCTGGAGGTCAGCAGTACGTACAAGGAGTTCGGGACACCGGTCGACCAGTACGCGGCCGACCTGCAGAACGAGCGCCGCGCCGCCGTCCAGCGGCTGGCCGACCCGGCCTCGCGGGCCGCCCGGGACGCCTTCGAGCACGCCCAGGCCGCCACCGACCAGGGCCTCGCCGTGCTGCGGCAGAAGAAGGACAGCGGCGGCAGCCGGCTCGACACCGCGCAGCGCGGGCGCTACGTGCAGATCCTCGCCGCCGCGGACCAGCTCGCCCCGCTGCGTGGCCAGGTCAACCGCGCGGCACTCAACTGGGAGTTCGCGCTCGGCCAGTACAGCGACCTCGTCAAGCCCACCTTCAGCTTCCGGTCCGCCTTCGTCGCCCGGCAGAGCGGCCAACTTCCGCGCCAGGGAACGATCCTGATCGAGCTGGCGCGCGCCCGCGAGTACCTCGCGCAGGAGGACGCGGCGATGGAGGGGCTGCGCACCGCCACCGGGCGGCCCACGGCCGAGCAGTACCAGGTCGCGCTGGACGCCCTGCACAACCAGCAGGCGCTGTTCACCGTCTACATCGCCGAGCTCGAACCGGCCGACCAGACCGACTACATCGCCCTGCGCGGCGGCGAGGCCTGGGCGGCGCTGGCCCGCGCCGAGGCGGACTTCGTCGGCGCGGGCGGGCCGGACCGGGTGGTCCAGGCGATCAACGGCGACTCCTGGCGGGAGACCGCGGACCGGGCCCTGGGCGACCTCGCCGCGATCAACAGCCGCCTCGCCGTGGCGATCGGCGACCGCGAACGCTCCTACGCCGTCGGTATGCTCTGGCGCGGCGGCATCGCCGGTGCGATCGGCCTGATCGCCGTGGTGCTGTCGGTGATGATCTCCTACCGCATCGGCCGCGGCATGGCCCGCGAGCTGATCGGCCTGCGCAACGCGGCCAACGAGCTGGCCGGCACCCGCCTGCCCTCGGTGATGCTGCGGCTGCGCAGGGGCGAGGCGGTGGACGTCGCGGCGGAGGCACCCGAGCTGGAATTCGGCCCGGCCGAGGTCGGCCAGGTCGGGCGGGCGATCAACGCCGTGCAGCGGGCCGCCGTCGAGGCCGCCGTCGAACAGGCCGACCTGCGGCGCGGCGTCTCCGCGGTCTTCGTCAACCTGGCCCGGCGCAGCCAGGTGCTGCTGCACCGCCAGCTGACCCTGCTCGACACCATGGAGCGCCGCACCGAGGACCCGGCGGAGCTGGAGGACCTCTTCAAGGTCGACCACCTCACCACGCGTATGCGCCGCCACGCCGAGGGCCTGATCATCCTGGCCGGCGGCTCGCCGGGCCGGGCCTGGCGCAAGCCGGTGCGGATGGTGGACGTGGTCCGCGCCGCCGTCGGCGAGGTGGAGGACTACGCCCGGGTGACCGTCCGGCCGTTCCCCGGCACCGGCCTGCTCGGCAGTGCGGTCGCCGACGTCACCCACCTGGTGGCCGAACTGGTCGAGAACGCCGCCGTGTTCTCCCCGCCCAACACCCAGGTGACCGTCCAGGGCGAGGTGGTGGCGCACGGCTTCGCTCTGGAGGTCGACGACCGCGGCCTCGGGCTGAGCGAGCAGGCGCTCGCCGAGATCAACGAACGCCTCGCCGTGGAGCAGGAGTTCGACCTCGCCGACACCGACCGGCTCGGTCTCTTCGTGGTCAGCCGGCTGGCCCGCCGGCACGGTATCCGGGTCCACCTGCGGCCCTCGCCGTACGGGGGGACGACGGCGGTGGTGCTGATCCCGCGCGAGCTGCTGGCGGAGGCGCCGGACGGACTGCCGGAGCCGCCCTCGGGAGGGGGCGTCGCCGCTTCGGGTGCTTCGGGTGTCACCGGCGCTGCCGGTACGGCGCAGCGCGCGGTGCCCGCCCGGCGGGGCCAGCGCGACCTGGTCGCGGTGCCGGCGCTGAGCGACGAGGGCGACGACGGCCGTGCCGGCGGCGCGGCGGGTGGCGGCCCGGTCGCCGCGGCCGGCCAGGGCGGGCGGCACCGGGTGAGCGGCGGGCCGCGCCCGTCGGCGCCTGAACCGGCCCGCACCCCGGGCGGGCTGCCGAGGCGCTCCCGGACCAAGAGCGGTCCGGTGCTGGTGCCGACGCCCGGCGACGAGGACTCCCCGGGCACCGGCCGCCACCGCCGCGATGAGGCGGCCGCGACTGCCCCGGCGGCCGTGCCTGCGCCTGCCGCTGGACCCGTCTCGGCGCCCGCCGCCGTACCTGCGCCTGCCGCTGTACCTGCCCCGGCCGCCGCAGCTGCCCCCGCCGCCGTACCCGCGCCCGCCGCCTCCGGCCCTGCCGGCGCCGCTCCGGCGGGCGGCGCGCCCGCGGGCCCCGGCCCGCTCCCGCGTCGGGTGCGCCAGGCGAGCCTCGCGCCGCAGTTGCGCGAGCGCGCCGCCCAGGACGCCTCTCCGGGTTCCGGGCAGGGCTCGGGTGGTGCCGAGAGCATCCGGGAGCGCTCGCCCGAGGAGGCGCGGGCGACCTTCGCCTCGTTCCAGCGCGGCTTCACCCGTGGACGCGGCGCCGGAGTCACCACCGGCGCCGGCACCGGCGCCGGGGGCGGAACCAGGACCGGGACCGGGACCGGCACCGGGACCGCCCCGGCGAACCCGCTCGCCCGGCCCGTCGCCGTACCCGCCTGGCTGCCTCCGGACCCGGCCCGACGGGCGATCAGCCCGGCGCCCGCCCCGGCCGCGCTGCCCGCCCCGCCCGCGACCGGCTCGGCGCCGCTGGCCCGCCGCATGCCGTCTGCACCCCCGGCGCCGCGCGCGGCCCGGACACCGTCGTCAACACCCTCACCAACCGCAGTACCCGCACCACCTGCAGTGTCTGCACCACCCGCACCACCCGCTCCAGCGGAAGGAACAGATTCATGACCACTTCGACGCAGTCATCCGGGGACCTCAACTGGCTCCTGGACGACCTGGTGGGTCGCGTCGCGGCCCTGCGGCACGCGGTGATCCTGTCCAGCGACGGGCTGGCCACCGGCGCCTCCCGCGACCTCGACCGCGAGGACGCCGAGCACCTCGCCGCCGTGGCGGCCGGCTTCCACAGCCTGGCCAAGGGCGCCGGCGGCCACTTCAAGGTCGGCGGCGTCCGCCAGACCATGGTGGAACTCGACGAGGCGTTCCTCTTCATCACCGCGGCCGGCGACGGCAGCTGCCTGGCGGTGCTGAGCGAGGCCGAGGCCGACATCGGCCAGATCGCCTACGAGATGGCCCTGCTGGTCAAGCGGGTCGGCGAGCACCTGGCCGCCGAGCCACGCACCGAAGTCGCCCCGCCGGGGAGATGAGCGGCCCGATGGCGGAGGAGGAGCCGACGCGCGAACAGGACGACCCGGGCGGGGACGAGCCCGACGTCGACCTGTTCCGGGCGCGCACCCCGGTCGACGACCGCTGGTTCGACGACGACGCCGGGCCGGTGGTGCGGCTTTACTCGATGACCCGGGGCCGCACCCGGCCGGTCGAGGACGGTCTGTTCGACCTGATCTCGCTGGTCACCGCCGCCGAGCCCGGGCCGTCAGCGGGCGCCGTGCCCGCGCACGTGCTCGACCCGGAGCACCAGACCATCCTGGCCTGGTGCCGCCGGGAGCCGCTGTCCGTCGCCGAACTCGGCTCCTACACCGACCTTCCGGTCAGTGTGGTCCGCGTCCTGCTCGGTGACCTCTACGACGCCGAGCTGATCAGCGTCACCCGACCCGTTCCGCTCGCCGAGCTGCCGGACGAGCGCCTGCTGCGAGACGTGATCAATGGACTCCGTGCGCTCTGACCACCAGCCCCGCGGGGAACACGAGGGACACCGGGGACACCGGCAAGCCGAGGGGCAGGGGAACGCCGGCGACCCGCAGTGGCGGGGCGGTCCGGGCGTCGCCGTGAAGATCCTGGTCGCCGGCGGGTTCGGCGCTGGCAAGACGACGCTGGTCGGCTCGGTGAGCGAGATCCGTCCGCTGCGCACCGAGGAGGAGCTGAGCGAGCTCGGCCGCCCGGTGGACGACACCTCGGGCGTGGAGGCCAAGCGCACCACCACCGTGGCGATGGACTTCGGCCGGATCGACCTGAGACCCGGGCTCGCGCTCTACCTGTTCGGCACGCCGGGCCAGGACCGGTTCTGGTTCGTCTGGGACGAGCTGGCGCGCGGTTCGCTCGGCGCCGTGGTGCTCGCCGACACCCGGCGGCTGGCGGACTGCTTCCCGTCGGTGGACTTCTTCGAGCAGCGCGGCATCCCCTTCGTGGTGGCGGTGAACTGCTTCGACGGCACCGAGGCGTTCACGACGGAGGAGGTCCGGGACGCGCTCGATCTGGACCCGGGTATCCCGGTGGTGCTCTGCGATGCGCGCCGGCGCGAGGACGGGAAGGAACTCCTGGTCACGCTGGTCGAACACGCCGCGGACCGACGCCGGGGCGCTGCCGCACGGGTCTGACGGAGGGGCGGGCGACGGTTCGACGGGCGGTCGGTCGGACGGTCCGGCCGGGGCTCGGGAGTCCGCCGTCTCATTCGGGCGTCCGCATCCCGGACGTTCTGCGGCCGGGAGGTTGCCTTGACCGGCGCGGCGTGGAAGGCTCTGTCCTCGAAGGCCGCCCGGACCTGCTTTCGGGATGTCCCGGGGCGCCCGAAGGGGCACCGCGCAGGACGTCGCGGTCAGGCACCGGGGCGCACCACGGCAACGATGTACCGCATGCCGCAAGGGATGTCCGAGAAGGGCGTCCGGCAGGGGCGTCCGGCAAGGGATGTCCGGCCATGGCGTTCGGCCAGGACGTTCGGGAACCAGGGGGAGGGGTAGCACCGTGACCGTCGACCAGCGACGCGCAGCAGCCGCACCCGCCCGCACTCCGGTCACCCCGGCGCTGACGATCCGCCGGTACATCGACCACGCGTTGATCTGCAGCGCCTGTTGTCGGTGACGGACCAGCCCGTCCCCGCTGTTCCGACGGATCTCCCGGCCGGCCCCGCGCGCCCCGCCCCCTCCGGTGGCGGTCGCCGGGTCACCGCCCCGTCCACTTCCTGACGATCCGTCAACTCGTCGACCCGGCCGTATCGGACATCGCCCCGTCCGGCGTACGGCCGTGGCCAAGGCCCGCCTCGCGGAGAGCATCAGTGAACCTCGTCTTCCCCACCTCCACCCCCGTCGCCGTCGCCGGCATCAGAGCCGTTGCCGGTCCCGTCCGCGTGCCGGGGGCGATGCACCGCGTGCGGAGCAACGGTCCGTTCACATGGTTGAATGGGCGCATGAGCAACGTCGTGGACAGCAGCCGAGGTCACTTCGACCTCGAGCCGTTCTGGCCGTCCCGGCAGCCGCACCTGTTCGACCAGACGTGTCCGGGTTCGCCCAGCGCGTCCCGGCACTCCGCCCGCTGACTTCTGATCAGCCCCCGGCAGTACGCCCGGTCGACGCGCAGACGACTCCACCCCGTCCGTCACACGCGCGAAATGAGCGGCACCATGTCTTCTTCCTCCACGGCCACCCTTCCCCTGCCCGCCGCGACCCCGCACCTGCGCGCGGTCCGCTCCGTCCCCTCCACCGCCGACCGATGGCACGGCCAGCACCAGGCCGGTCCGCACGCCATCAGCCCGCAGCACCCGTCCGTCCAGCAGCACCCGGTGGCTACCCCGTCGCACACCGCGGCAGCGGCAGTGGCCGCGGTCGCGCCGGGAGCCCCGGCCCCGCAGGCTCCGCAGGCCCTGCTCGCCGCACTGCCGGAGGGGGCCACCGTGGTCGCCGCTCTCCCTCAGGGTGCGCTGCCGCAGGCCCTGCTGGCCCAGTACGGCGCCCAGTTCGGTGCGCAGCTCGGCGGTGCGAACGGCCACCCGATGGTCGGGTACCTGGTCCTGGTGCCCGCCGAGACCGGGGCGGCTCCGGCCGACTCGTCCTCCGTCGGCGCGACTTCGACGGTCTCCGCCGTTTCCGGTGGCGCCCGGGTGCCGTCGGCGGTCCCGTCCCACGGCTCTGCTGTCGTCCGCCCGGTCCGCCCCGCCGGCCGCGGCATCACCGTCGACGTGGAGCGCCGCAACGCTTACGTCGACGGGCGGTTGCTCGACCTCACCTACCTGGAGTTCGAGCTGCTGGCCCACCTGACCGAGCACCCGCAGCGCGTGCACACCCGCGACCACCTGGTCTCCGCCGTCTGGGGCTACGGCCACGTCGGCGACGGCCGCACGGTGGACGTGCACGTGGCACGCCTGCGCCGCAAGCTCGGATCGGCCTACCGCGACAGCATCGTGACGGTCCGTCGGGTCGGCTACAAGTACACCCCGGTGGCGTGAACCCGGGCGCGGACACGCGCGCGAGCCGCCGCTGAACCCTGCCGGTGCGGGCCGGGCGTTCCCCCTGAACGCCCGGCCCGCACCGTCGTTCCGGGCCCGGCCCGGTCCGGATTGCCGGCCCGGCCGGGAGTGCCGGCCGGCCCTGTCGTTCAGGCGCGCTGGTCCGGTGGCAGCAGCAGGACGGCCAGTGCGCCCGCGCAGGTCCGCGCGTGCCCGAGGAACCAGTCCAGCCGGTCGTCGGTGAGGTGCGCCGGGGTCGAGCGGAGGGCCAGCGCGAACCGGGCCTGCCCACCGCTGTCCAGTACCGGCACCGCCACGGTCCGGACCCCGGTGGCCGACTCGCCGTCGTTGAGCGCGAAGCCCGCGGCGCGGACCTTGACCAACTCCTCGGCCAGCAGCTCCGGTTCGGTGATCGTCCGGTCGGTGAACGGTTGCAGCGGGCCGATCGCCGCCGCCCCCGGGTCGCCGGGGCGCGGCCAGGCCAGCAGGACCTTGCCCAGCGCCGTCGAGTGCAGCGGCCGGCGCAGGCCGAGCCCGGTGTCCGGGCGGACCGAGGCGCCGACCAGGATCACCGCGTGCGGACCGCTGCGGATCGCCAGGTCCGCGGTGGCGCCGGTGCGCCTGGAGAGCAGGTCGAGCTCGGGAGCGGCGAGGTGCAGCCCGCGCTGGTGAAAACTGAGTTGGCCGAGTTCGGCGACGGCCGGGCCGAGCCGGTACCGGGCGGTCTGCTCGTCCTGCTCCAGGAACGCGGCGCTCACCAGGGTGCGGGCCAGCCGGTGCGCGGTGGAGACCGACAGTCCCATCCGGCGGGCCAGGTCCGAGGCGCTCAGGTCGGGGCCGTTGTCGTGGAAGCAGTGCAGCAGCCCCAGGGCCCGCTGGACGGCCTGTGCGCCGGCCGGCGGGCTCTGGACGGCGGTGGCGGCCTCGGCCATGGCACCTCGCGTTCTGTCCGGCGCTCCGGCCGGTTCACCGAAGTCGGTCCCCAGAGTAGGGCAGCCGATGCTTCGGGATTATGTCGATGGCGTTGCAATGGAATGGCGTTCATGAACAAGCGATCCCATCATGTGGCAAAAGCTTGCTTCGTGCTCCCGCGCCGTGGAACGCTCGGCGCATCGCTCCGGACGGCCCCGCCCGGAGCGCCCGCCGGGCCCGTGCGCGTCCGGCTCGCCGACGGCCCCCGACGATCCCCGTCGGTCGGCCGCATCGACGGCCCGATCCGCAGGAAGGAGGAGCGCCGTGACGACACACCGGTGCCCCGCCCCCTGCGTCTGTTGTCGCTGACCCCTCCAGCGCCGCCGCGAAGCCACACCGCCCACCCGGCGTCCCGCGTCCGAGCCGCGCCCCGCCGCGCCCGTGCACCCCCATCCGCAGAGGAACCCGCCCACCGTGCCCAGTCACGCCCGCACCGCCGTCCAGGCGTCAGCCGAAGCCCCGGACACCCTCTGGTTCACCCGCTGCCCCGTCCCCACCGCCACCGGCATCGCCGCCGGCCAGGGGTGGCTCGACCGGGAGTTCGCCGCCGACGGCATCGCCGTCCGCTCGCTCCAGGACGCCCCGCCCGAGGTCGCCGCCGACCACCACTACACCCACGCGCTGACCGGACTGTTCCGTGAGGGCGGCAACGTGCCCGCCCTCTGGGCCCGTTCGCGGGGTGAGCGGACGCGGCTGATCGGCCTCACCTGGATCGAGGAGCGCCAAGTCGTCCTGGTCCGCTCCGGCAGCGGGATCACCGCGCCCGGGCAGCTGCGCGGTCTGCGGCTCGCCGTTCCACGTCATGGGATCGGCATCGATTTCTGGCGGGCCATGGCACTGGCCGGCCTGCACGGTGCACTGTCGCTGGCCGGACTCACCCCGGACGACGCGGAGTTGGTGGACGTCCCGGCCCTGCCCGGTGGCGGGCAGTGGGCGGCCGAGCTGGCCGCGCTGCGCGACGGCACCGTGGACGCCGTCTACGTCAAGGGGGCGCTGGCCGTCGAGGCGGCCCGCCGGATCGGCGCCGAGGTCGCCGTCGAGCTGGACGCCGCGCCGGACCGCCGCGCCCGGGTCAACAACGGCACGCCGCGCCCGGTCACCGTCCACCAGCGGCTGCTGGAGGACCACCCGGAGCTGGTCGCCCGCTTCCTCGCCGTCCTGCTGGACGCCGCGGACTGGGCCGCCGGCCACCCCGCCGAGGTGGTCCGCATCCTGCAGGCCGAGACGGGCGCAGGTGCCGAGGGCGTCGCCGGGGCGTACGCGGCGGGCGGTCACCGCACCCTGCACCTCGACCTCTCCGAGGAGCGCCTCGGCCTGCTGGCCCAGCAGGAGCGGTTCCTGCGCCGCCACGGCTTCCTCGCCGCCCCCGTCGACGTCCGCGCCTGGACCGACCCCGAGCCGCTGCGCGCCGCCCGCGAGCTGGTCGAACGCCGGCGCGCCGCCGGCCGTCTGCCCGGAGCGTCCGGCCCTCTGCCCCAAGCCACTGGCCGTCTGCCCGAAGCCCCCGGCCGCCCGTTTTCCGAGCCCCGCCCCCTGCCGACCCCACCTGGAGCCAGCCAGTGAAGACCTCCCGCCTCGCCCTCGCCGGCACCGTGCTGCTCGCCACCACCGCCCTGGCCGCCTGCGGCTCGTCCGCCGACAGGGCCAGGGCCTCCGCCGACGGCGGGGGCAGGGCCGACGTCGTGCTGCGCGTGCCCGATCCGGGCAACAACGGCTTCCTCGCAGTGGGCAAGAAGGACGGCTCGCTGGACAGAGCCCTGGCCGCCGTCCACGCCAAGGTCGCCTGGACCGGCAGCGCCGGCCCGTTCGCCCCCGCCGCCCAGGCGCTCTCCGCCGACCAGCTCGACGTTGCCCAGGGCTCGATCACCTCGGCCGTCGCCGCGCTCGCCCAGAAGCCCGGCTTCAAGCTGTTCGCCCAGACCGCACCCGACGGGGTGGGCGAGGGCATCCTGGTGAAGAACGACTCGCCCATCAAGTCCGTCCGGGATCTGGCCGGCAGGAAGGTCGCCGTCTCGCAGGGCGGCACCAGCGAGTACCTGCTGCTGAAGGCACTGGAGAAGGACAACGTCCCGGCCGACGCGGTGGAGCGCGTCTACCTGCGCGCCGACCAGACCTCGGGGGTCTTCAACTCGGGACAGGTGGACGCCTGGGCGACGTGGAACACCTTCTCCACCCCGTCGATCGCCAACGCGGGTGCGCACTTCCTGGCCAACGGCAAGGAGGTCGGCTCCGACAACTACGCCGTCTGGGCGGTGCGCAACGGCTTCGCGGAGAAGCACCCGGGGGTGGTCAAGGCCTTCTACACCTACCTGCACGAGAACAGCCTCAAGGAGAAGGCCGACCCGGCCGCCTACCTCAACGTGTTCACGGATGCCGGACCGACGGCCGTCACCGCGGCCGAGAAGGACCTCGCGATCGACGTCGGCAGGCAGGGCGCCACCGCGGACGTGATCTCCGAGGCCGACACCGTCCGCTTCGGCACCGTCGCCCGGTTCTTCGCCGACCAGAAGGTCACCAAGCAGCTGGTCGACGTCAGGCCGTACCTGATCGACATCAGCACGTTCGCGGGCGGCGCCAAGTGAGCACCGCCACGGCCACGGCGGCCCCGGGTGCGGCCACCGTGGCCACCGGCCCCGTCACCGCGACCGCCGCCGACGACGGCACCGCGGCCGCCCTCGACGCCGGTCTCGTCGCCCCGCGGACCAGGCTGCCCGCGCCCCGCCCGCGCGCCCTCGCCGTCACCCTGCGCACCATCGGCCCGCTCGCCCTGCTCGGTGGCTGGGCACTGGCCTCCGGCACGGGCGCCCTCACCCAGGACGTGCTCGCCTCGCCCCGCCAGGTCGCCCACGCGGTCGGCGAGCTCTGGGGCAACGGCCAGCTCACCGACGCGCTGACCGTCTCGCTCACCCGGGCCGGCCTGGGCCTGCTCTTCGGCGCCACGGCCGGGCTGGTCCTCGGCGTGGTCACCGGGTTCTTCCGGCTCGGCGAGGAGCTGCTCGACTCGGCGGTCCAAGTCCTGCGCACGGTGCCATTCCTGGCTCTGGTGCCGCTGTTCATGGTCTGGTTCGGCATCACCGAGACGGCGAAGATCGCCCTGATCGGCGTCGCCACCAGCTTCCCGATGTACGTCTCCACCTCCGGCGGCGTCCGCAACACCGACCGCAAGCTGATCGAGGCCATGCGCAGCTTCGGCCTCGGCCGCTGGGCTATCGTGCGCACCGTGGTCCTGCCCGGCGCCCTGCCCTCGCTCCTCTCCGGTCTGCGGCTCTCCATGACGCTCAGCGTGATCGCCCTGATCGCCGCCGAGGAGATCAACTCCACCGAGGGAATCGGCTACTTGATGGCCCAGGCGCAGAACTACTCGCGCACCGACGTCCTCGCCGTCTGCATCCTGATCTACGGGCTGCTCGGCCTCACCGCCGACGGCGTCGTCCGCGTCCTGGAGCGCTTCCTGATGCCCTGGCGCAAGGCCACCCAAGGAGCGGGCCGATGACCACTCCGACCGCCACCACCGCGCCCGCCACCACCGCGCCCGCCACCGCCGAACCCGCGACCCCCGCAGGGCCCGCCGCCGAGTCGCCGACGGCCGGCGCCGCAGCGGTCCCCGCCGTCCACCTGCGCGGTCTGCGCCGGGTCTTCGGCACCCGGGCCGTCCTCGACGGTGTCGATCTCTCCATCGCCCGCGGCGAGTTCGTCGCCCTGCTCGGCGCCAGCGGCACCGGCAAGACCACCCTGCTGCGCATCCTCGGCGCCCTGGACAAGGCCGATGCCGGCACCGTTCTCGTCCCGCCGGCGCGCACTGTGGTCTTCCAGGAGCCCCGGCTGGTCCCCTCGAGGCGGGTCCTGGCCAACGTCACCGTCGGCCTGCCACGCGCCGCCGCAACCCGCGCGACCGGGCTGCGGGCGCTCGCCGAGGTCGGCCTGGAGGAGCACGCCGGCGCCTGGCCCGCCACCCTCTCCGGCGGCGAGGCGCAGCGCGTCGCGCTCGCCCGGGCGCTCGTCCGCGAGCCCCGACTGCTGCTGCTGGACGAGCCGTTCGCCGCCCTGGACGCGCTCACCCGACTGCGCATGCAGGACTTGGTCGGCGAGCTCGTCCGCCGTCACCGTCCGGCCGTGCTGCTGGTCACCCACGACGTCGAGGAGGCCGTCCGGCTCGCCGACCGCGTCGCCGTCCTGCGCGACGGCCGCCTCGTCCGCGACGAACGCGTCACCGTCGGGCGGCCCCGCGACCCCGCCGGCCCGGCCTTCGCCGAGCTGCGCCGCCGCCTGCTCGCCGACCTCGGCGTCCACTGACCCCGCTCCACCGGAGCCGGCCCCAGCCCCCACCACCCGCAACGGAGTTCACCATGGCCATCACTCTCGGCGTCCATGCCGCCAACCCCACGCTCTACTACCTCTCCCGGCTGGACCACCTCGACGAGGAGCTGGCCCCGCTCGGCGAGACCGGCGCGTTCCACCACTACACCGACGGCACCCGAACCGGCGAGTTGCTCGCCGACGGAACGATCGACTTCGGCGGCACCGGATCCACCCCGCCGGTCACCGCCCAGGCCGCCGGCCACGACCTGGTGTACGCGGTGGTCTCCGCGCCCCGTCCGGGCCACGGCGCGCTGCTGGTGCGTGACGACGGCCCGGTGCGGTCCGTCGCCGACCTCAAGGGCGGGACCGTCGTGCTCGGCGTCGGCTCCTGGCAGACCCACCTGCTCGCCAAGGCCCTGCACGCCGAGGGCCTCTCCTACGCTGCCGACATCACCCCCGTCCGCCCGGCGGCCGGCCAGGACCAGGCGCAGCGGCTGCGCGACGGCGAGATCGCCGGCTGGATCGCGCAGGGCGCCGAGCTGGCCGCAGCCCGGCGGGGCGGAGGGTTCCGCGAGCTGATCCGGACGGGCGACGTCATCACCGACCGCTCGGTGTTCTTCACCCGCCGAGGCTTCGCCACCGACCGCCCCGAGGTGGTCGCCGCGATCGGCGCCGCGCTGCGCCGGGCGGACGCCTGGGTGGCGGCCAACCCGGCCGAGGCGGCCGCGATCGCCGCCGCCGACCTGGGCGGCACGGCCGAGGACTGGGAGGCCGCTCTGGCCGCGCTTCCGTGGCAACTGGAGCCCGCCACCGCCGGGTTCGTCGCCGAGCAGCAGGAGGCGGCGGACATCTTCCACGGGGTCGGCTTCATCGACCGCGCGGTGACCGTGGCCGACGCCCATCTGCCCGGCCTGGAGGCCCCGGTGGCCGCCGCGCTCGCCAGGGCGGTCTGACCCGATGGCCTCCGAAGTCCTCTGGTACATCATCCCGCGCGAGGGGCACTACCCGTGGGAGCCCGCCGGCCGCCGACCGGTCGACCTCCGCTACCTCCAGCAACTCGCGGGCAGCGTCGAGCGGTTGGGCTACGCCGGCGCGCTGTTGGCGACCGACCTCTACGACGTCTGGGATCTCGGCAACGCGCTCGCGGCCGCCACCACCCCCGCGTTCAAGCCGCTGCTGGCCGTGCACCCCGGACTGATCTCGCCCACCCTGCTGGCCAAGATGGCGCTCAGCTTCGACCACCTGCACGGCGGCCGGCTGCGCTTCAACGTGGTCAACGGATCGACCGCGCAGCTGCGCGAGTACGGCCTGGACATCGAGCACGACGACCGGTACCGGCTCAGCGCCGAGTACTGGTCGATCGTCAAGCGCCTCACGGCGGGTGAAGTCTTCGACCACAAGGGCGAGTTCTATGACCTGAAGAACGCCGGTGCGAGCCTGCGCGAGCTGACCCCGGTGCAGCCGGGCGGCATCCCGCTCTGGTTCGGCGGCAGTTCGGCGGCCGGCATCGAGATGGCCGCCCGGCATGTGGACGTCTACCTCACCTGGGGCGAGCCGCCGCACCTGCTGAAGGAGAAGCTGGACCTCGTCCGCGAGCGTGCCGCCGCGTACGGGCGCAGCCTGCGGATCGGGCTGCGGCTGCACCTGATCGTCCGTGACACCGAGGACGAGGCCTGGGCCGCCGCCGACCGGCTGCTCGACGTCACCAGCGAGGCCACCTACGCCCGGCAGCTCGGCGGTGCCAAGGGTGAGGACGGGGTCGGCTGGCAGCGGCAGTTCCGCCAGTACGGCGGCAGAGTCCCAGCGCGTGCAAGGGAGTTGGAGAGCCACCCGAATCTCTGGCCCGGAATGAGCCTGTTCCGCCCGGGGCCGGGCACCGCGGTGGTCGGCTCCACCGCGCAGGTGGTCGAGCGCCTCCAGGAGTTCGAGTCGCTCGGCGTGGACACCTTCATCCTCTCCGGCAACCCGCTGCTGGAGGAGGCCCACCGGGTGGCCGAGACGGTGTTGCCCGCGCTGGGGATCAGTCGCCGGTAGCGCGCGGCAGCGTGCCGGGCAGGACGGGGAACGGCACGGGGGAGGTCAGCGCCAGCTGACGGGCGAAGCGGGCCAGGGCGCGCAGGAGGATCGTCCGCACGGGGACTCCCGGGGTCTCGAAGGACGTGTGCGGACGGTACAACGCCCGGCGCCCCGGCGGGTCACGGCCCCGGCGTGCGTGGCCTGCCCGGCCGGAGTGCGGTCGCGGGGTGGACGGAGGAGGGTCGGTCCACCCCGCGCTACCCCGCCGGGTCCCCGCGCGACCCGCCGAGGCCCGCCCGGAGTTCAGCGGCTCAGCGCGTCGATCTCCGCCAGCTCCTCGGCGGTCAGCGGGCCGCCGTTCAGCGCGTCGATGTTCTGGTCGAGCTGCTTGACGCTGCTGGCGCCGATGATCACCGACACCACACGCTCGTCCCGCAGCACCCACGAGAGCGCCAGCTGGGCGAGGGTCTGGCCGCGCCGTTCGGCCACCTTGTTCAGGGCCCGCAGCTGCTCCAGCTTGGCGCCGGTCAGCGCCTCCTCCTTGAGGAAGTGCCCGACCGACATCCGCGAACCCGCCGGCACCTCGCCGGAGAGGTAGCGGTCGGTCAGCAGGCCCTGGGCGAGCGGCGAGTAGGCGATCAGGCTGGTCCCGGTGTCGCCGACCGCGTCGAGGACGCCGTCCTCCACGGACCGGTTGAGGATCGAGTACGCGGACTGGTTCATCAGGACCGGCGTGCCCAGGTCGCGGAGGATCGCCACCGCCTCCCGGTGCTGCGCGGCCGGGTAGTTGGAGATGCCCGCGTACAGGGCCTTGCCCGAGCGCACCGCCGAGTCCAGCGCGCCCATGGTCTCCTCCAGCGGAGTGTCCGGGTCGTGGCGGTGCGAGTAGAAGACGTCCACGTAGTCCAGGCCCATCCGGCCCAGCGACTGGTCCAGACTGGCCAGGAGGTACTTGCGGCTGCCGCCGTCGCCGTACGGGCCCGGCCACATGTCCCAGCCCGCCTTGCTCGCGATGAACAGCTCGTCCCGGTACGGGCGGAAGTCCTGCGCGAACAGGTAGCCGAAGTTGCGCTCGGCACTGCCGTACGGCGGGCCGTAGTTGTTCGCCAGGTCGAAGTGGGTGATGCCCCGGTCGAACGCGCGGCGCAGTACCGCCCGCTGCACGTCGAGGGGCTGGGTGTCACCGAAGTTGTGCCACAGACCCAGCGAGACGGCGGGCAGCTGGACGCCACTGCGGCCGGCCCGGCGGTAGGTCATCGAGGCATAGCGGTCATCCGCGGCGAGGTAGGTCATGGCGGACATCCTGCCAGTCCGGCGGCCGGGATCAAGCTCTTGCCCCGCTCCCGACCGGTGCCTATGCTCGCGGGGATCGTGTGTGTGCGAGGCGAAAGGGGGAGCGGGGATGTCCGACCGTGCCGCGCCCCTGCGCTGTTGTCGCCCCGGCAGCCCCGGCAGCCCCGGCAGCCCCGGTAACCTCCGCGGCCCGCGCCCCGCCGCGCGCTGACACCGCGCGAGAGCCGGCCTCCGCCCGAGAGTCGACCTCCGCGCGATCCCGCCCCCGGTGCTGCCCCCGTGCGAGCGCAGCCGCCTGCCGGGCGCTCCGCCGGGCCGCCACCGAAGCCCCGGGCCCCGCCGTCTCCCGGCGGAGCCGATCTCCGAGCGCCTCTCAAGGCCACCGGACGCCCCGAAGGCCCTCGCAGGCCTTGCGGGGCACGCCCGGTGGCCCCAGGCCGCCGAACGCCCACAAGGAGGCCGCCATGCGGTTCACCGTCTCGTCCCTCGTCTCCAACGGACCCGACCCCGTCACCGGGGTGCAGCGCACCCCGTACGAGAAGCTGCACAACGTCATCGACCAGGCCGTCACCGCCGAGCGGCTCGGGTTCGACGGCTACGGGGTGGGCGAGCGGCACGGTGAGCCGTTCCTCTCCCCGGCGCCGCCCGTGCTGCTCAGCGCCATCGCCGCCCGCACGTCCACCATCCGGCTCTTCACCACCGTCACGGTGCTCAGCATCCTGGACCCGGTCCGGGTCGCCGAGGACTACGCGGTGCTCGACCAACTCTCCGGAGGACGCCTCGAACTGATCATCGGCAAGGGCAACGACCCGCGCCACTTAGACCTGTTCGGCCTGCCGGAGGAGCGCCAGTGGGACGCGCTGGCCGAGAACTACGGCCTGCTGCACCGGCTCTGGCGTGAGGAGAAGGTCAGCTGGGAGGGGTCCACCCGGCCGCCGCTCACGGAAGTGACCACCTCGCCGCGCCCGTTCCAGGATCCGATCCCGGTCTGGCACGGCAGCGCCACCAGCGAGCAGTCCACCGATCTCGCCGCCCGCTACGGGGACCCGCTGTTCTCCGCCAACTCCTTTCACCCGCTGGCGAAGTACAAGGCGCTGGTCGACCACTACCGCGAGCGCTGGGAGCACCACGGCCGCGACCCGAAGGACGCCAGGGTCGGCACCGGCTTCGGCGGCCTGTTCATCGCCCGGCGCTCGCAGGATGCCGTCGCGGGCTTCCGCCCTTACTGGGACGCGCTGTTCAACTCCGCGGCCGGCAAGCACAACAACTCGCCGTTCGCGTCCCTGGAGGACGCGCTGGAGCGCGGTTCGGCGCTGGTCGGCAGTCCGCAGCAGGTGATCGAGAAGATCCACCGCTACCACGAGGCCTTCGGCAACGAGGTGGTCGGCATCGGCGTGGACTCGCTCACCGAGGAGGTGCAGCACGAGCAACTGGAACTGTTCGCGAGTGAGGTCGCCCCGGTGATCCGCCGTGAACTGCCGTGACTGCCAGTGGGCCTGACGCTTCGGCCTCGTCGGCCGGGATGCGGCTCCGGCAACCGCCGCCCGACCGTTCCCCCGGGTGACGCGCGCCTCCGTGGCGCGGTGAATGCCGCGCTGCGTCCCGGGGGGCGGTGATCACGCGGGGCCGTGGGCCGCTGGGGGGCGGCCCACGGCCCATCGGCGTTTCACGAGCTCCCGGCTTCTGTACCTACTGGTATGGACACTGTACCTACAGGTATGTACAGTGATCCGCATGGCAGCAACCCAGGACCGCCTCATCGAGAGCACCCAGGAACTCCTCTGGGAGCGCGGCTACGTCGGCACCAGCCCCAAGGCCATCCAGCAGCACGCCGGCGTCGGCCAGGGCAGCATGTACCACCACTTCACCGGCAAGCCCGGCCTCGCCGCCGCCGCCCTGCGCCGAAGCGCCGAGCAGATGCGGGCGATCGCCGAGGCCGACCTGGCCGGCCCCGGCACCGCCTACGACCGGATCGCCGCCTACCTGCACCGCGAACGCGAGGTGCTGCGCGGCTGCCGGATGGGGCGGATGGCCCAGGACCCGGACGTCATCGCCGACCCACAGCTGCGCGCACCCGTCGAGGAGACCTTCGACTGGCTGCGCGGCCGTCTCGCCGAGGTGGTCGCCGAGGGACAGTCCGCCGGTGAGCTCACCCCCGCCGCCGACCCGGCCGACACCGCCGCTGCCGTGGTCGCCGTCGTCCAGGGCGGATACGTCCTCGCCCGGGCCGCCGGCACCGCCGCGCCGTTCGAACAGGCCGTCCGCGGCGTCCTCGGCCTGCTCGCCGCCCACCGCATCGGCTGACCGGCCCATCGCCCCGGCCGAAGCACCTGCGTGAAGCACCGGCCCGGCGCACCGGCCCGGCGCACCCGCCTGAGCTGCCCGCGCGAGACGCTCGCCTGAGCTACCCGCCTGAGCTACCCGCCTTGAAGCACCCGCCGCACGCCGGGCCGGCCGACGCGTCCGGCCCGGAGTCACGACTCGGGGAGACCGCCCGTGCACGCCATGCAGTACGAGATCACCCTCCCGGCCGACTACGACATGGGGATCATCCGTCGGCGGGTCGCCGACAAGGGCCACCTGCTCGACGCCTTCCCCGGCCTCGGCCTCAAGGCGTACCTGATCCGCGAGCGCGGCCGGGCCGGGTCGCCCGTCAACGAGTACGCCCCGTTCTACCTCTGGCGCACCCCCGAGGGCATGAACAGCTTCCTCTGGGGCCCGGGCTTCCGCGGCCTGAGCCAGGACTTCGGCCGCCCCGCCGTCCGTCACTGGCTCGGCACCGGCCTGCGCCGCGGCCCCGCCAGGGACGCCCCGGTCACCGCCACCCGCCACATCGAACGCCTCCCGGAGGGCGCCGACCCGGCCGAGGCCGTGGAGGCCGCCCTCGCCGCCCTGCCCGACCACCCCGCCCTGCCCGACCACCCCGCCCTGCACACGGCCGCGGTCGCCGTCGACCCCAGCCGCTGGGAGCTGCTGCGCATCGCCCTCTGGGACGGCGCGGCCCCCGAGGCCGATCCCGGCACCCGCTACGAGGTGCTCCACCTGTCCAGCCCCGAACTCGACCGGCTGCCCGCCGGGCGCCACTGGTGAAAGGACCACCCCCTCCGATGGACTCCACCGCGCTCACCCCCACCCCCTTGGACCGCGCCGCCGGCTACGCCCTGCTGAACGAACTCGCCGGCCCGCAGACGCAGGCGACCACCCTCCAGGGCCTGGACGAACTGGCGCCCGGTTTCCCCGACTGGATCGTCACCAGCCTCTTCGGCGGCACCTACCAGCGGCCAGGCCTCGCCCTGCGTGACCGTCAGATCGCCAACCTGGCGGCCCTGACCGCGCTCGGCGGCGTCGAACCACAGCTCGCCGACCACGTCCGCAACAGCCTGCGGATCGGTGTCACCCGGGAGGAGATCACCGAGGTGCTGGTCCACCTCGCGCCCTACGTCGGCGTTCCCAAGGTGCTGGCCGGCCTGCGGGTCGCCGCCGCGACCTTCTCCGAGTCCGCATGACCGGCGCCGTCGCTCCGGGCGCCGCCGTCCGCACCGTCCTCGGCGACCTCGACCCCGTCGAGCTCGGCGTGTGCGACGCCCACGACCACCTCTTCCTTCGCAGCCCCCGCCTCCCCGGCGAGGAGCTGGACGACGCCGCCGCGGCCGAGGAGGTCCTGCGCGCCTTCGCGGCGGCCGGCGGCCGGGCGTTCGTCCAGTGGACCCCGCACGGCATGGGCCGCGGTGGCGACGCGCTCGCCGGGCTCTCCCGCGCCACCGGCGTCCACCTGGTCGCGGCCACCGGCCTGCACCAGGCCGTCCACTACGAACCGGCCGTGTTGGACGCGCTGTACGAGGGGCTCGGCGAGCTGTTCACCGCCGAGCTGACCATCGGCCTGCGCGACGTGCCGGGCGGCGTCCGGGCCGGGCTCGTCAAGGTGGCCGGCGACTACCACGGCCTCGGCGACCACACCCGCCGCGTGATGGCGGCCGCAGCCGAGGCCCACCACGCCACCGGGGCCCCGATCGCCGTGCACCACGAACTCGGCACCGCCGCGTCCGACGTGCTGGACCTGCTCTGCGACCGGTACGGCGTGCCCCCGCAGCGGGTGATCCTCGGCCACCTCAACCGGTTCCCCGACCTACGGCTGCACCGGCACCTCGCCGAGTCCGGCGCGTACCTCGCCCTGGACGGCCCCTCCCGCGCCCACCACGCCACCGACCACCACCTGTTCGACACCGTCGCCGCCCTGGTGGAGGCCGGCCACGCCCCGCAACTCCTCCTCGGCGGCGACACCACCACCCGCACCGCTCGCCTGGCCCCCGGCCCGGCGCACCTCCTCACCGCCCTCGCCCCGCGCCTCGCCCGTGAGTTCGGCCCCGAGCTGCCCGAGCTCCTCCTGACGGCCAACCCGGCCCGGGCGCTGGCCGTGGCCTGGCCCTCCTGAGCGGGCGGGTCCTCCGGCACCGACGTACCGGGTCCTGTCCCCGCGGCCGGTTCAGCGGCAGAGTGCGTCGAGGTCCTCCGAGAACGTGGCGAACTCGGTCTGCGCCTCCGCGATGATCTCGCGGGCGGGCCGGCGCGCGGTGGTGGCGTGGCGCTCGGCCAGGTCGGCCAGGACGGGGGAGGGACGGGACTCCCACTCCTCGTGGACGGCGGCCTCCAGCGGGCCGAGGCCGTCGGCCAGCACCCACAGGAAGTCGGAGAGGCTCCCGGCCACCACCCCCCGCTCGCCCTCCGAGCCCAGGAAGACCACCGGCTGGTCGGCGAGCGGGCGGCCGGGCCGCACCAGCCAGAGTGCGGCCAGGCCCCCGGTGCCGTCCTGCCCGAACACCCGGTAGGCGGCACCGTCGAGCTCGCGGTTGCCGGTCCAGGACCGGATCCAGTCGGTGGTCTCCTCGGCGGAGTCGAAGACGTCGTACGGCTCGAAGTCGACGCCCTCGCCCTCCTCGCCGTACTCGAACTCCACCCGGGCCACCTCGGCCAGGGCGGGCGGGAAGCTGCGGTCGTCGCCGGTCGTCGTCGCGGTCATGCCCGCACGCTAGCGCCTCCCCCCGACAGCCCGATCCGCCGCCCGCCGCCCGCCGTAGGTCGCCCCTCGCCCCGCCACTCAGGCCCCGCTGCCCACCGACCGACGTGCCGGCCCGCCGACGTGCCGGCCCGTCGGCCGCCGCCCGGTGGCCGGATTCCCGTGCCGGGGTTTGAATCTGAGCAACCACGGCACCGTAGCCCCCGGCGGAGAGGCGGATCCGAGGATGTACCGATGGCTCGCCCCGGCCAGGATCGCCTTCGCGCTCCTCACCGTCGTCGCACTCGGCTTCGCGGGCCACCGCGCCGCGACCGGCATCACCGGACTGCCGAACTTCTTCAGCTATTTCGGCAACCTCAGCGCCATGGCCGCCGCGGTCGTCCTGCTGCTCGGCGGAGGGGCCGCACTGACCGGCCGGCGCCCGGTGCCCGGTACGGTGCGGGGCGCGGTACTGCTCTGCACGACCGTCACCGGGCTCGCGTACGGACTGCTCCAGGCGCCCTACCCCGTCGACATGATGGTCCCGTGGGTCCACCACGTCGTGCACCAGGTGGTGCCGGCCGCAGTGCTCGCCGACTGGCTGGTCGACCCGCCGGAGCGCCGGATCCGCCCGGTGGAGGCGGCCGGCTGGCTGGTACCCCCGCTGCTCTACCTCGCCTACACGCTGCTCCGCGGCGTGGTGGTCGACTGGTACCCGTACGTGTTCCTCGACCCCACCATCCCGGGCGGCTACTGCCGGGTCGCGGGGGCGTCCTTCCTGACGACCGGGGGCTTCGCCCTGGTCGGGGCCGTGCTGCTGTGGGCGGGCAACACCCTCGGCGACCGCCGGGACGTCCGTACCGGCACCGCGCCGACCGGCCGCCGCGCCCACGCCCGGCCGACGTGAGCACGAGCCGGAGGCGCGCCCTGGACGCGGTCCGACGACCGCGGCCGGCGGCGGCGAGCCACCGACCGAAAGCCGGGTGGTCCGAGCAGACGGTCCGAGGACGGCCGGCCTCAGCCCCCGAGGGCATGCAGGATCGGCAGGCCCAGGGTGCCCAGCCAGCCGGCCAGTGCGGAGAGAGGTCCGAGCAGGCCGGTGCCGGCGGCGACGAGGGCGCCGGCGGAGCTGAGCAGCTTGGTGACCCGGGTCAGTCGGCCGGCGACCGCCTCGCGGTCCGGCTCCGGCCGGGCGACCTCCGCATCGATCGAGTCCAGTTCGGCCCGGACCTCGGGCGCCACCGCCGGCGGCAGCTGCGCCTGCTCGACGGCCGTACGGAGTTCGCCGACCAGCCCGCGCACGTCCTGCCCGTCCGCCGTGAAGTGGCCGGACTGACCGCCGTGGACGGTCTGGTCGCCGGCGACGTTGTTGATCACGCCGCCCTGCTGGCTGCCGATGTTGAAGACCATGGCCGGTCCTCCCGTGATGGACTCGGTGCGGTGGCTCGATGCGACGGCTTGACGCCTTGGCTTGCTGCGTCGGCCTGATGCGACCGCCCGGGCCGGCGGCCATCGACGGGGGCGACGCGGTGGCCTCAGCGCGGCGGGGGCGGCACGTTCAGCCGGCGTGACTCCTCCTCCTCGAAGCGCCGGCGCCGCGAGGTGGTCACGACGTGCAGGACGATGCCGACGATCAGCAGGACGCCGCCGATCGCCGCCGCCGCGAAGCCGAGGGCGCCGACCGGTACTCCGCCGACCTTCGGCCCGAGCAGGTCGGGTACGGAGAAGTCGGGGTTGGCGGACTGGGCGGCGTTGTTGGTGTGGACGATGAAGCTGACCAGCGCCCAGCCGTAGACTCCGCCGCCGATCACGAGCAGCAGGAAACCGGCCATGACCAGGTGCCGTGCCCGGGTGCGGGTGGCGGCGATCTCGCGGAAGAAGCTGTCCCGCCGCGCCTGCATCACGTAGTTGTACTGGTTCCCGGCGACGTTGCTGAGGTTCCCGGCCTGCTGCTGCTCCACGTCGAACCGGTGCCCCGCCGCGGGCTGCGCCTGGTGGGACGGCGGCTGCGCCTGGTGGGACGGCGGCGGCGGCGCCTGGTGGGACAGCGGCTGGTGGGACGGCGGCGGTGCCTGCTGGGACGGCTGCGGCCACTGGGGCCGTGGTGGCTGTGACGGCGGTGGCGGCGCTGGTGCCTGCCGGCCCGGCGGCGGGACGCCCGCGACGGTGGCCGTCAGCCCCGCCGCGCCGACCCCGGGGACGGTCACGGCGGTGTCGCGCGGCTCCTCGTAGTGCACCTCGAACGGGCCGAAGTCCAGCACGTCCCCGGTGTGCAGCTCCTGCTGCCCGAGCACCGGGTGGCCGTTCAGCCGGGTGCCGTTGGTGGACGCCAGATCCTCGACTGTCGTGTGCCCGCCGGACCGCCACACCACGGCATGGCGCCGGCTGACGCCGGGATCGCCCACGTGGATCTGACATTCGGAGTCCCGGCCGACCGTCATCGGCTGATCGGCGAGGACGAAGACCTGCCCCTGGAGCTGGTCGGGGCTGTCGACGACGAGACGGGGTAAGGCTTGCTCTCGCGAAGGCGGGCTCATGGCACTACCTCCTGCCGGGTGAGACCGGCGAACCGGTGAACCGGTGAACCACTGACGGCGGCGGATCGGTCCGCCCGCCCGTCGGCTCGGGTGCCTTCCCTTCCAGTAAAGGCCACCCCCGCGCTCAGGAACAGCCCCGACCGGGGTCGCCGTCCGGGAAACGGCCGGCCGGCGGGCTCGGGCGCCGGGCGCCGGGGCACCGCCGGGCCCCGCTCGCAGCCCGTCACAGCCGTCCGGTGGGGCAGCGGGTCACATGTGGGTGCCGCCGTCGATCCGGATCTCGGTGCCGGTCACGAAGGCGCCGTCGTCCGAGGCCAGCATGGCGATCACGCCGGCCACCGTCTCCGGCCCGGCGAAGCCCTGGCCGAGGGCGGGGGAGAGTTTGGCGAGCAGGCTGAAGTCGGCGTCCGCCGGCAGGCCGGGGTTGTTGGTCATGCCGCTGTCGATGCTGCCGGGGGCGACGCAGACCGCGCGCAGTCCCTGCTTCGAGTACTCCGACGCGATCGCGTGCGTGAAGGACTGGATACCGCCCTTGGTCGCGGCGTACGCGGCCATGTAGGGGTGGGCGAAGGTCGCGGAGGTGGAGCTGAAGTTCACCACCACGCCCTTCCCGCCGGCGAGCAGGGCGGGGAGAGCCTCGCGGGTCATCAGGAACGTGCCGGTCAGGTTGACCGCGATCAGCTTGTTCCAGAACTCCAGCGTGGTCTCGTGGGTGTGCGAGGAGCGGAGGATCCCGGCGGCGTTGACCAGGACGTCCAGCCCGCCGAGGCCGGCCACCGCCTCGGCGACACCCGTCCGGACGGCGGCCTCGTCCGAGATGTCCAGCACCGTGATCGTCAGCCGGTCGGCGGTGCCTGCGGCGGCCGCCCGGTCCAGGGTGGCCTTGAGGCCGTCCTCGTTGACGTCGACCGCGACGACCCGCCCGCCCTCGCAGAGGATCCGGTGCACGGTGGCCTGGCCGATGCCCGAGCCGCCGCCGGTGATCAGGACGTTCCGTCCGCTGAAGCGCTCCATGGTGGTACTCCGTTCGTTCATGGTCTCGCGACCCTCGCATGGCACGGTACGCCTAAGTGGCACGACGTGCCAATAAGGCTCGATGTGCCACTGCGACACGCCGTGTGAGCGCGCTGCGCTGCGCCGACGTGACCCGCTGCGCCACCACGACCCGCCGCACCCACCTGGGTACGCCACGCCACCCGGGCGCGCCACGCCACCACGACGCGCCACGCCACCCGGGCGCGCCAGGCCGCCCAGGCATGCCGCGTCCCCGCGACACGCCACGCCACCACGGCACGCCGCGCCGAAGTGGCACGTCGCGCCACCGCGCCCGCCCGCCCGCGTACGCTGACCACCGTGACCGGACGCCCGACCCTGAACCAGCGCCGCCGTGACGCCACCCGGCTGGAGATCGCCCGCAACGCCGCCGAACTCTTCGCCGAGCGCGGCGCCGAGGCGGTCACCGCCGAGGAGATCGCCCTCGCCTCCGGCATCTCGCTGCGCACCTTCTACCGCTACTTCTCGGTGAAGGAGGACGCCGTCGCCCCGTTGCTGGCGGCGGGCGGGCAGCGTTGGGTCCTGCTGTTCGCGGAGAGCTCGGCCGAGCTGTCGGTACGTGCGGCGCTGGAGCGCTCGGCGGTCGAGTCGCTGACCCCGTCCGACGACCCGGCCGTCGAGGCCATGCACTGGACCCGCGACCTGCTCCGGGACCCGAGCCTGGCCGACGTCTGGCAGCGGGTGCACGGCGACTCGGAGGAGCGGCTGCGCGAGGTGATCGCCTCCCGTTGCCCGCACGGGACGGACGCGCTGGAGATCCGGCTCGCGGCGGCGGCCGCGACCACCGCCATTCGGGTGGCGTTGGAGGAGTGGGCCTTCTCACAGGCCCCGACCACCGGCCCGGGATCGCCCCAGGAACTGGGCGCCCGCTGCATGCGCGAACTGACCGCGGGCCTGCGCCTCTGGACGCTCGTCAGCTGACCGGGCGCCAGTTCACCGGGCGCCAGTTCACCACCGGCACCGGCCCGTGCCCGCACCACGGCCCCGCGCCACCGCCCAGCTGCGCCACGGCCCACCTGCGCCACCGAACGCCTCGCGCCACGCCCGGAGCGCCCGATGCGCGCCCCGCCCGTATCACCCGCGGCCTCGCACCACCGCACCCCCGCAGCGCACCACCGCACGCCCCCACGTCATACTTCCGGACCCCGTCCCACCCGCGGATCCCCGCTGGTCGGCGGGTTCGGAAGGCCTCCGTGGACCGCTAGGGTTGTTGACCGAGCCTCGGCGACGGCCCCCGCTGCGGACGGGGGAACCGGGGCGGCCGTCCCGAGTGTCCTGGCAACTGGCCGCCGGTGGTCGGGGCAGGGGACGTACGAGGCGTGGGAGCAAGTAGGACATGGGTCTGACGAGCCACAAGGTGCTGGCGCTGACCGTCTTGATCGCGGTCGTGATGATGGCCGGCACGGTCTGGCTGTGGCCGAGGCTGGCGAAGCAGACCTGGCAGGCGGTGTTCGGCCGGATCGGCGCGCTGCTCGCCACCCAGCTCACGGTGCTCGCCGCACTCGGCCTGGTGGCCAACAACTACTTCGCCTTCTACAGCAGCTGGGACGACCTGCTCGGCACCGGCGACTCCGGCCCGGTGGTCATCCAGAACAAGGCGGACGCCTCCGGCCGGCTCACGGTGGAGACCATCGGCCACGCCTCCGTCCAGGGCGGCGGTGCGCTCGGTCGCGAGCCCAAGCAGTCCGGCGAGATCCGCGAGGTGCGGATCGACGGGGCCACCACCCGGCTCTCCACCGAGGGATACGTCTACCTGCCTCCGCAGTACTTCCAACCGGAGTACGCGCAGCGGCAGTTCCCGGTGGTGATCGTCAGCACCGGCTTCCCCGGCATCGCCAAGAACCTGGTGACCCGGCTGAACTACCCGGGCGCGGCGCTCAAGCTGCTCCAGGAGGGGAGGATGCAGCCGACCGTGATGGTGCTGGTGCGTCCCTCGCCCGCGCTGCCGCTGGACACCGAGTGCGAGGACATCCCGGGCGGCGCCCAGTCGGAGACGTACTTCACCAAGGACGTCCCGTCGGCGCTCCAGGCGAGCTACCGGGTCTCCGCCGACCCGCGGGCGTGGGGCTTCATGGGCAACTCGACCGGCGGCTACTGCGCGCTCAAGCTCGCCATGCGGCACCCGGAGGTCTTCCCGACCGCCGTCTCGCTCTCCGGCTACTACCAGGCCGCCGACGACCCGACCGTCCCCGACCTCTTCAAGGGCAGTGAGCGGAGGCGCAACGAGGCCGACCTGATGTGGCGTCTCAAGAACCTGCCGCAGCCCAAGGTGTCCGTGCTGCTGGCCGGGACCAAGGAGGGCGACGGCAACTACCGGCGCGAGACCGAGGCGTTCGTGGCCGCGGTGCAGAGCCCGATGAAGGTCTCGTACAGCATGCTGCACACCGGCGGCCACAACTTCGAGACGTGGAGCAAGCTGCTGCCGTCCTCGCTGGAGTGGCTCTCGCAGCACCTCCAGGTGCCGGGCCAGCCGGTCTGACGGGGCGGCCGGTCCGGCCGGTCCGGCAGGTCTACCGGCTCAGAGCACCGGCTCAGAGCACCGGCTCAGAGCACCGGCTCAGAGCACCGGCGCAGAGCATCGGCCCGACCCACCTGCTCAGCGCACCGGCTCAGGCCACCGGCTCCAGCGTGCCCGTGTGCAGCTCGCCGACCCGGCCGCCCTCGCCCTCGTACGTCCAGAACGCACGCACCGTCAGCTTTCCGAGGTCCATCACGTGGCTGACGGTGATGCCGCTCTGCTCGGTCCAGCTGACGAAGTACAGCTCCGGGCCCACCTCGGCGACGTGCAGCGCCACGTCCTCCCACTGGCCGGCCGACTCGCCGAGGCCCTCCCAGCGCAGCCGCTTGCCGTCGGCCGAGTAGGCGTTGCGGAAGGCCGCGCCGTTGTCGACCTGGAAGAGGTAGGTGCGGCCGGCGAAGGCGGGCAGGGGCGCGGTCATGGCGGGACGGGTCCTCGTCTCTCGTCTGGGCGGTACGGCACCGCGGGTGGAGCTCCAACCTATCCGACGGGTGACCTCGGCGGCGGCCTTGCGGCCACTCCCGCCACGGCACAGGCCGCCACGCCGCCCGCCCGCCGGGTGTGACACCGGCACATGGGCGGCCCGGCGGCCCGGCCGTACCGTGCAGCTCCGGCCCACCGGGACGTGGGCCTGCCCCAGCCCGCCCTACGGCCCACCGGCCCGACCAGGGAGCCGCCGATGCCCGCCGCCTCGCGCCTCACCACCGGACGCCCGTCCGACAGACGCCCGTCCGACAGACGACCGCCCGCCACCCCGCGCCCCGCCACCCCGCGCCCCACCGCCCGCCGTCCGTCCGCCGTCCTCACCGCCGTCCTCACCGCCGTCCTCACCCTCGCCGCCCTCCTCCTCGGTGCGCCCCCACCCGCATCGGCGGCCACCGCCGCCCCCGCCATCGCATCCCTCACCCTGGAGGCCGGCTTCCCCGCCCCCGGCAACGGCTGGGCCAAGGTCGAGCGCTACCTGGACACCAATACCGGCTTCCGCACCGAGCAGTACCCGCCCGGCGGGCGCGGTGACCAGGACGGCGCCCGCCTCACCTACTTCGGCGGTGTCCGCCAGCCCTACTCCGGGCGCTTCCTGCTCTACTCCGCCGCCGGCTGGGACACCAGCAGTCGCGCCACCCCCGTCCTGCTCGTCCACGGCGCCAACGACAACGCGGACCGCGCCTGGGCCGACCCGGGCGAGAGCGGCACCTGCGGCGCGTCCGCCTGCCCCTCCACCGGGCTCGCCCAGTACCTCGCCGGCACCGGCCACCGCGTCTTCGCGATCGGGTTCGCCCACAAGCAGGGCGACAACCTGCTCCAGGCACAGGCCGTCGGCGACGCGATCGCCCTGATCCGCGCCCGGCTCGGGGTGCCCCGGGTGGACGTGGTCGCGTGGAGCAAGGGCGAGGTCGCGGCCCGCGCGTACGTGTCCTCGGTGCGTCCGTCCTGGGGCCGGGCGTACGCGGGCGACGTCCGCCGCCTGGTCACCCTCGGCGGGCCGAACGGCGGCCTGGACTACGTGTACGCGCACGGCTGGGCGTTCTCGCTGGCCACCTGGCCGGCCTGTGGCGGCACCGCCAACGCGCCGTCTCCGCACCTGTACATGACCTGCTACGGCACCTCCACCGCCCAGCCCTGCCTCGGGGTGCTGCCCAGCGGCGGGTACGACTGCTACCCGGGCCAGCGCCAGCTGCTCGCCCGCTGGGACGCCACCTACGGGGTGGACGGCTCAGCCCAGGACTGGTGGACGACCTACTACGGCGGCCAGGGTTACTACACCTCCGGCCAGGGCATCCAGGCGGCCATCGACGCCGGCTCGCTGATCGGGCCGCTCCAGCAGGCGGGCGTCCCGGCGGCGGTCCGCACCTACCTGCTGGCCGGCGGCTCGGCCGACATCCCGGGCGTGCTCAACGAGAACCGCGGGCCGAGCGACGGCATCGTCCTCACCCGCAGCGCCCTGGACGCCACCGGGATCGGTACCCTCGGCGGCACCCGGCTGCTCACCGGGCTCAACCACCTGGAGCTGGCCTGGTCCCCGGACGCGATGAGCCAGGTGGACAGCTGGCTCGGCTGACCGGCCAAGCCAACTGATCCACTCCGCACCGTCGTTGATCGACTCCACTGTGAGCTGCGCGACAACGCCCCCCGTCGGGTTGTCGCCTCCCGGACGGCCTGCCTAGCCTGCACGGGACGTCCGCTTCGCGGACCTCCGCCGTCGGGACGCCGAGTCCTGTCCACCCGCCGGCCGGCAACCGAGCACCACAGCGGACGGGAGCGGGGGACCCAGGTCAGTGCCCGGCCCGTGCGCTCCGTGCGCGCGGGCCGCGGCTAGGGGTGAAGCCGCTCCAAGGGCGGCCGGGCGACCTCAGCCCGAACCCGACAGCTCACCTCGCAGGCGTCACAGAGGACACCGCCATGCAGAAGCCTGCCCGGCGCGCCGCGCCGCGCCATGCTCGCCCCTCCCGCCGCGGCCGCAACGCCGCCTTCGCCGTCACCGGAGCGCTCGCCATCAGTGGCGCCGGACTGCTCGGCGTGCCGGCGGTGACCGGGGCCCAGGCGGCCACGGCGCCGACCGTCACCCAGGACAAGCTCGGCCCGGCCACCATGGTCGCGGGCAAGGCCTCCACCGCCTCGCTGACCGTCCACTCGTCGGCCTGCTTCACCGCCAAGACGGTCGGCGTCGGCGTGCGCGACGCGGCCGGCCACAACCTCGACTTCCCCGGCAACGTCTCCAACAAGCAGATCTGCCCGAGCGGGCTGTCGATCACCACCGGCTCGCGCACCCTGCCGGCCGGCACCTACACCCAGTTCGGCTTCTGGCAGGACAACGGCGGCGCCTGGCACAACCTGGCCTCCCAGCAGCTGGTGGTCTCCAACGCCACCGCCACCCCCGCGCCGACGCCCACCGCCGCCCCGGCGCCGACCCCGTCGGCGACCCCCTCGCCGAGCGCCACCGGCACCCCGGCCACCGGCGCGCCCGTGGCCGGCAAGAAGCTCACCTGGTCCGACGACTTCAACAGCCTCGGCCTGGGCTCCCGCTGGACCGCAGACAAGAGCAGCTCGTACCACTACGGGGACCACAACCCGAACGACAACAAGCTCGACTGGCTGAACAAGAACAACGTCAGCGTCTCCGGCGGCGTCGCCACCTTCACCGCCAAGCCGGGCGCGCACACGCTGGAGAACGGCAAGCAGGCCTGGGACACCGGCCTGCTCACCACCGAGTACTCCAACGAGGCCTTCAAGGTGAAGACCGGCGACTACGCCGAGACCCGGGTCAAGCTCCCGGCCGGCACCGGCGCCTGGCCGGCGCTCTGGACCTGGAACGGCACCAGCGGCACCCACGGGGAGATCGACTCCTTCGAGTACCACCCCGACAACCCGAACCTGCTGGAGCTGACCAACCACGTCAACCCGGGCCACCTGTACTACACGGACGCCAAGGCGATCGCGAAGGACGGCTGGGTCACCATCGGCACCTACTACGGCGCCAACTCGGTCGACTGGTACGTCAACGGCACCAAGGTGTTCTCGGACGGCAAGGGCGTCGGCGCCGACTGGTCCGCGTACCTGATCCTCAACCTGTCCCTGAGCGCGGGGCAGTACCACCCCGCGCCCCAGGGCACGGCTCCGATCACCTTCGCCGCGGACTACGTCCGGGTGTACCGCTAGGCCTTGCCCGGCCGAGAGGCCCGTCGGAGACCGCCCGTCCCGTCAGGAGCGGGCGGTCTCCACGACGTGGATCGTGAACGGCTGCCGGTTGTTGGCGTCGTTCCGGTCGTCGTCACTACGCACCGCGACGTAGCCGCCGCTCAGGTCGCCGACGGGGACGGTGGTGGCGAGCCGGACCGGGACCAGCGCCGTCGCGCTCCGGAACGCGCCCAGCCCGGCCGGGAAGGTGCAGCGCACCCGGTGGCCGTTCTGGAAGTCGTAGCAGTTCTCCGGGAAGAACGGCCCCTCGGCCGTCACCCCCTCCGGCAGGGTGATCACCAGGGTGAAGGGGGAGGCCGTCCGGTCCGGTCCGGTGTTGGCGATGAAGGCGTGCACCGTGGTGGTGCCTCCCGGCGTGGCGGCGTCCGGGTCGATCCGGACCACCTCCAGGTCCGAGTCGGACGTCACGGGCGCGGCGGGTGCCGCGGGCGCCGCGGGTGCGGCGACCTCCGCCGCCGGATCGCCCCCGGGCTCCGGGTCGGCGCCCGGACACGCCCACGCCGGCCCGGCGGCCAGCGCCACCAGCACGGACCCCACCGTCAGTGACCTGCCGAAATAACCCCGTACGGACCCACTGCGCGACATCGCCGCTCACCCTGCCCTCTGCGTTCCGGCGCCCCGCATCGTCGCGGGGCGCGTCCGCACCCAGCGTGACCGACCGGCCCCCCGCCGCCGGGGCAACCCGCCCTCGGGCCGCTCGAACGGGCGAACACGTCCACAGGAAGTCGTCCCGGGCCGACCTCCTGTGCGCGAAAACCCCGGTGATGCCGCGTCAGGGGGCCAGGACCTGCCCCAGCCGGGCCGCGATGTGGTGCATCACCGGCACCAGGGAGGCCGCGCCGGCCTGCTCCTCCAGTGCCCGGATCCGGGCCTCCGGGCCGGAGACCGAGAGCGCCGTCGGGGTCGGCGCGCCAGGCACCGCGAGGGCGATGCAGCGCACCCCGATCTCCTGCTCCTGGTCGTCCACCACGTAGCCGCGCTCGCGTGCCTCGGCCAGTTGGTCCAGCAGCTCCTGCGGGTCGGTCACCGTGAACTCGGTGTGGGCGGGCAGCGGGTTGGGGCCCAGGACGGCGCGTGCCTCGGCCTCGGGCAGCTGGGCCAGCAGGGCCTTGCCGACCCCGGTGCAGTGCGGCTGCACGCGGCGGCCGACCTCGGTGAACATTCGCATCGAGCGCCGCGACTGCACCTGCCCGACGTAGACCACCTCGCCACCCTCCAGTACGGCCAGGTTGGCCGTCTCGCCGGTGGCCTCCATCAGCTCGGCCAGGTAGGGGCGGGCCCAGCTGCCGAGCAGCCGGCCGGCCGTCTCGCCGAGCCGGATCAGCCGCGGGCCGAGGGTGTAGCGACGCGCGGTGTCCTGGCGTACATAGCCCTGCTGGACGAGGGTACGAACCAGTCGGTGGATGGTGGGCATCGGAAGCCCGGAGGTGGTGGAGAGCTCGCTGAGCGTCGCCACGCCGCCGGAGTCGGCCAGCGCCTCCAGCAGCTGGAAGGCGCGCTCGACGGACTGCACACCGCCGCTCGCGCGGTCCGTGCCCGTCGTCGATGCCGTGTCGGGGGTCGCAACCACCGGCGTTCCCTTCGATGTCGGGGGAGGAGTAGAGTCCCTGCGATCACCTCAACAAACCGTTGAAATTCTGTATCGCGGAAACTAGTCTCCACCTTACAGAATCGAACCCGCCGGTAGTCGGGTTCAGATCGGTTCAGATCAAGGAAGTTCCCACCGGAGCTCCCTTCGCCATGCTCAACCGTCTTAGGAGTGTCCTGCTCATGGCTACAGATCAGGGACCCGCCGGCGCCTCCCCCGCCGCTCCGGTCGTCACTGTCGCCGGTCCGCGCGTCCATCGGGCGGAGGAGGTGCTCACTCCGGAGGCGGTCGCCTTCGTCGTCGGGCTTCACCGCGCCTTCGAGGACCGCCGACAGGAGCTCCTGGCCCGCCGCAAGACCCGCCGCGCAGAGATCGCCCGCGCCGGCACCCTGGACTTCCTCCCCGAGACGGCCGCCGTGCGCGAAGGCGACTGGACGGTGGCCGAGGCCCCGCGCGCGCTCCAGGACCGCCGGGTCGAGATCACCGGCCCCACCGACCGCAAGATGGTCATCAACGCCCTGAACTCCGGTGCCCGCGTCTGGCTCGCCGACTTCGAAGACGCCACCGCCCCGACCTGGGACAACGTGGTCAGCGGCCAGATCAACCTGATCGACGCCTTCGAGGGCCGGATCGACTTCACGTCCTCGGCCGGCAAGGCCTACACCCTCAAGCCCGCCGCCGAACTCGCCACCGTCGTGGTCCGCCCGCGCGGCTGGCACCTGGACGAGAACCACCTGCTGGTCGACGGCGTCCCGGTGGCCGGCGCCTTCTTCGACTTCGGGCTCTACTTCTTCCACAACGCGGCCCGGCTGATCGCCCGCGGCCCCGAGGACCCGAACTCCGGCCCGTACTTCTACCTGCCGAAGACCGAGAGCCACCTCGAGGCCAGGCTCTGGAACGACGTCTTCACCCACGCCCAGGCCGCCCTGGGCATCCCGCACGGCACCATCCGGGCCACCGTGCTGATCGAGACCATCACGGCCGCTTTCGAGATGGAGGAGATCCTCCACGAGCTGCGCGAGCACGCCGCCGGGCTCAACGCCGGCCGCTGGGACTACCTGTTCTCGATCGTCAAGAACTTCCGCGACGCCGGCGAGCACTACATCCTGCCCGACCGCAACACCGTCACCATGGCGTCCCCGTTCATGGCCGCCTACACCCGGCTGCTGGTGCAGACCTGCCACCGCCGCGGCGCCCACGCGATCGGCGGCATGGCCGCGTTCATCCCCAGCCGCAAGGACCCGGCGGTCAACGCCGCGGCCCTGGAGAAGGTCAAGGCCGACAAGGACCGCGAGGCCGCCAACGGATTCGACGGTTCCTGGGTCGCTCACCCGGACCTCGTGCCCGTCGCCCGCGCCTCCTTCGACGCCGTCCTCGGCGACCGCCCGAACCAGAAGGACAACCCCGGCCCGGCCGAGCCCGTCACCGCCGCCCAACTGCTCGACATCGCCGGCGCCGGCGGGACCTGCACCCATGCGGGCCTGCACAACGCCGTCCAGGTCGGCGTCCGCTACATCGAGGCCTGGCTGCGCGGCCTCGGGGCCGTCGGCATCTTCAACATGATGGAGGACGCCGCCACCGCCGAGATCTCCCGCTCGCAGATCTGGCAGTGGATCAACAACGGCGTCGTGCTCTCCGACACCGGCGAGAAGGCCACCGCCGACCTCGTGCGCCGCCTGGTGGCCGAGGAGCTCGCCGGGCTCCGGGCCGAGCTGGGCGAGGACGCCTACGCCGGTGGGCGCTGGCGCGAGGCCGCCAAGCTCTTCGAACAGGTCGCCCTGGCCGAGGAGTTCGCGGACTTCCTGACCCTCCCCGCGCTTCCCCTGCTGGGCTGAGCCCCAATCTATCCAGTGCGGAGGAGGCTGCCGCCTGCCAGGCTGTAGCACTCCTCCCGCCCCATTGCTCCGTTCCGTACGGCGACGAATCCACCTGTCCTCTCGTCGCCGTACGGAACGGCCCCTTCGCCCGAGGAACCCCCATGCCCCGCATCTTCTTCAACGGCCAGGCCATGGTCGGCGGCCCGTTCCACGCGTCCGTCGCCGACGCCCTGATCGGCCCGGTCCGCACCGCGCCCGGCTACCGCTTCTTCTCCATCGGAGACGTCTGCCCCGGCCTGCACCCGGACCCCGCCGCCGGCACCGCGATCGAGGGCGAGCTGTACGACATCACCCTCGAACACCTCCGCGACGTCATCCTCCCCGGTGAGCCGCGCGAGCTGGAACTCGGCGTCATCGAGCTGGCCGACGGCTCCGCCTGCCTCTCCATGCTGCTGGCCCGCGGCGAGGCCGACCGCGGCGTCCACCGCGAGATCACCCACCACGGCGGCTGGCGCGCCTACCTCGCCACCCTGGGCCGTACGGCCTGAGCCGCGGAGCACCTCTTGGCCCTACGGCCTGAACCGCCGAGCACCCCTGGTCAGGACTCCCGCCCGAGCAGGGCGTCGCCGAGACGGCTGCGGCGGTAGAGGACACTGCGGCCGTGCCGGGTGCGGTCGAGGAGGCCGGCGGCGGCGAGCGCGCCGAGATGGCGGCTGACCGCGCCCGGGGTGACGCCCAGTCGGTGGGCGAGTTCGGTGGTGCTGGCGGGGGTCTCCAACAGGGCGAGCAGCCTGGCCCGCGGCGAACCGATCAGCCCGGCCAGCGGCCCGCCCGGCCCGGCCCGGTCCCCACGGAGACCCGCGTCCAGGCCCTCGGCCATCGTGGCCTTGCCGCGCGCGGGGTACGCGATCAGCGGCGGCCCCACCTGGCTGATGTCGGTCTGCGCACCGAGCCCGGACAGCGTCGGGATCAGCACCAGCCCCCGCCCGGCGACGTCCACCGAGGCGCCCACGGCCTGCACGGCCGGATGGGGATCGGTGAGCCGCAGCACCCCGGCACGCCAGGAGAGCCGGACGTCGAGATCGGCGAAGAGCCCCTCCGCGCCGCGCTCCGAGAGCATCCGGCCCCGGTAGGCGATGTCCGCCTCCAGCACCGACCGCGCCCTCGGCCACCAGGCCGGGGCGAGGCAGCGCGTCCAGTACGCCTCCAGCACCTCGGCCACCCGTGCGGTGAGCGCCGCCGGGTCGTCGATGAGCCCGGCCAGTACGGGCGGCAGTGGGCTCCCGTCGCCCCCGTACGCGGCGAGCACGTCGGAGCGCACGACCTCCGGCGGTGTGGCCGCCAGCCGCGCGAGTTCGGCGTGGAAGTCCGGGCGGGGGGCCGCCGGACGGGGGGTGAGGAAGTCCGGCACGAAGCCGACCGGCGCGATCAGCGACTCCAGCAGCGCGGTGTCCAGCCTCTCGTACCGGGAGCGCCAGCCGGCGATCCACGGCTGCTGCTCCGGATAGCGGGCGGCGGACCGGCGGGCACGAAGGCTCAGCACCGCCTCCTGGAGTGGCGAATAGGCGAACCAGGTGGCGGCGAGGTCGTCAACGCCGAAGCGGAACTCGAACATTGACCGTAACGGTAAAAGAATTCCGCCCGCCCGGGAAGCCCGCTGTGCTTCTGCCATGACCTCCACCGCGGTGCGCCCCGCTGCTTCCGGCCGCCTTCTGCCGGACGATCCGCTCCTGCGCCGGCTCGTCCTGATGAGCCTGGTGAACACCGTCGGCAACGGACTCTTCATCACGGTGAGCGTCCTGTTCTTCACCCGTTCCATCGGTCTGACGCCCGGCCGGGTCGCGCTCGGGCTCACCGCGGCCGGCATCTGCGGCGTGCTCGCCGGCGTGCCGATGGGGCGGCTGGCCGACCGGGTCGGCAGCAAGCGGCTGCTGATGGTGGTCGGGCCGCTGGAGGCCGCGGCGGTGCTCGGCTACGCGTTCGTGCACTCCTTCGCCGCCTTCGTGGCACTGGCCTGTGCGGCAACGGTGCTGGAGCGCGGCGCGGTGGCGGTGCGCAGCGCCCTGATCGCCCGGGCGCTGCCCGCCGAGAGCCAGGTCCGCGCCCGGGCGCTGCTGCGCTCGGTGATGAACGCGGGTCTCGTCGTGGGGTCCGGTGGCGCGGCGCTCGCCCTGCAGGCCGATGCGTACGCCGGCTACGTGGCCGTGCTGGCGCTGGACGCCGTGAGCTTCCTGGGCGCGGCGGCGCTGCTGGTCGGCCTGCCCGTCCCGGACGGGGCGGCCCGCCCGGCGGGTGCCGAGGGCGGGCCGGCGAAGCGGCGCACGGCGCTGCGGGACGGCCGGTACCTGCTGGTCACCGGGCTGCACGCGGTGCTGGAGCTGCAGCTCGCGGTGCTCAGCGTGGGCCTGCCGCTCTGGATCGTGCTCGCCACGGACGCGCCGGCGGCGGTGGTCTCGGCGGTGAACGTGGTCAACTGCCTGCTGGTGGTGGTGTTCCAGGTCCGGGCGAGCCGCGGGGTCACCGAGGTCGTCTCGGCCGGGCGGGCCTGTGCGCGGGGTGCGCTGCTGCTGGCGGGGGCCTGTCTGGTGTACGCGGCGGCGCAGTCCGGTCCGGCGGCCCTGGCGGCCGGGGTGGTCCTGGCGGGGGCGCTGGTGCACAGCCTCGGCGAGCTGCTGACCTCGGCCGGCGGTTGGACGCTCAGTCTGGACCTGGCCGATCCGCAGGCGCACGGCGAGTACCAGGGGGTGTTCATGAGCGGTCAGGCGGCCGCGCACGTGATCGGCCCGCTGGTGATCACCCTGACGGTCGTCGACCACGGGGGTGCCGGCTGGGCGGTGCTGGCGGGGCTGTTCGCGCTGGCCGGTCTGGCCATGCCGGCGGCCGCCCGCGCGGCCGCCCGTCACGCCGCCCCCGACGCCGCCCCCGACGCCGCCCCCGACGCCGCCCGTGGGGCGGAGCGCGCCGGGTAGGCCGGTCGGCCCGCGCCCCACGGGGGTGGGAGCGGGCCGGCCGGTGTGCGCGGGCACGCCACAGCCCCGGACCCTCGCCGTGGGTCCGGGGCTGTGTTCCGTGGGCCGTCCTGAGCGACGGCGCACGGAGTCCGGGTGACGCACCGTCCCTGGGCGGCCCGGAGTTCAGGGGTACAGCGAACGGGGGTCAGACGGGGCGGGCGGCCAGCTCCTTGGCGGCGCGGGCGCAGGCCTGGGCGATCCGGTCCTCGTTCACCGTGGTCAGCAAGCCCTTCTCGACCACGGCGTTGCCGTTGACGAAGAGGGTGGCCAGCGGCGGCAGCGCGCCGAGGGTGAGGGCGGCGATCGGGTCGGCGATCGAGGAGTGCATGATCCCGTCGATCTTCCAGAGCGCGAGGTCCGCGAGCTTGCCGACCTCGATCGAGCCGATCTCGTTCTGCCGGCCGAGCACCCGGGCGCCGCCCATGGTGCCCAGGCGCAGGGCCTGCCGGCCGGTGAGCGCGGTCGGGTAGCCGTGCAGGCGGTTGATCAGCAGGGCGTTGCGCAGCTCGGTGCCGAGCTCGCCGGACTCGTTGGAGGCGGTGCCGTCCACGCCGAGGCCGACCGGGACGCCGGCCTTGAGCATGTCCGGGACGCGGGCGATGCCGGCGGCGAGGCGGGCGTTGGAGGAGGGGCAGTGGGCGACACCGGTGCCGGTTTCGGCGAACTTGGCGATGTCGGAGTCGTTCATGTGGACGCAGTGCGCCATCCAGACGTCCTCGCCGAGCCAGCCCACCGACTCGAAGTAGTCGGTCGGGCCCATGCCGAACAGCTCCTTGCAGAACGCCTCTTCCTCGGCGGTCTCGGAGCCGTGGGTGTGCAGCCGGACGCCCTTGCGGCGGGCCAGCAGGGCGGCCTCGCGCATCAGTTCGGTGGAGACCGAGAAGGGCGAGCAGGGCGCGATGGCGATCTGCAGCATCGAGTCGAAGGAGGCGTCGTGGTAGGTGTCGACGGCCGCCTCGGAGGCGATCAGGATCTCCTCGGTGTTCTCGACCGCGTGGTCCGGCGGCAGGCCGCCGTCCTTCTTGCTGCGGTCCATGGAGCCGCGCAGCGCGGTGAAGCGCATGCCGAGCTCCTGGACGGCCTCGATCTCGGCGCCGAGGATGTCGCCGCCGTCCTTCGGGAACACGTAGTGGTGGTCGGAGGCGGTAGTGCAGCCGGACTTGAGTAGTGCGGCGGCCGAGCCCTGGGCGGCGGCGTGGACGAGCTTGTCGTCGATGCGGGCCCAGGTCGGGTAGAGCGCGACCAGCCAGTCGAAGAGGATGTTGTCCTGGGCGAGGCCGCGGGTGATCCACTGGTAGAAGTGGTGGTGGGTGTTGACGAGGCCGGGGGTGACGAGGTGGCCCTCGCCGTTGATCCGGCGTACCACGTTGTCCAGCCACTGCGGGGCGGGGCCGTCGCCGACCGACTCGATCTTGTTGCCGAGGATGACCACGTGGCCGCGGGCGTACTCGGTGTCGTTGGCGTCGACCGTCGCGATCGCGACGTTCTCGATCACGATCCGCTGGTCGGCGGGCGGAGGCTGGACTGCCATGGGGAACTCCTATGGGGGAGGCCGGGCGGGCATGGGGCGCATGCCCGCCCGGTGGGTCAGGACGGTGTCGCCGTCGGCACCGTCGTGCCGGATGTCCCGTCGGCCGGCGACCGGCGGGCGACTCCGACGTGGTGGAAGAGCAGGTTGAGCAGGACGGCCATCACGCAGCCGGCCGAGATCCCGGAGTGCATCAGGGTGCGGACGGCTTCGGGGAACGCGTCGTAGAAGGCCGGGACGGCGATCGGGATGATGCCGACGCCGAGCGAGACCGACACCAGGATGGTGTTGGAGCTGGACTCCATTCCCGCCTCCGCGAGGGTGCGGATGCCGCTTGCCGCGACCGTGCCGAAGAGCACGATCCCGGCGCCGCCGAGGACCGGCTGCGGTACGAGGGAGACGACCGACCCGAGCACCGGGAAGAGCCCGAGCAGGATCAGGATGCCTCCGCCGGCCGCGACCACGAAACGGCTGCGGATCTTCGTCAGCGCCACCAGTCCGATGTTCTGGGCGAAGGCGCTGGCGGCGAACCCGTTGAAGACCGGGCTGAGCGCGGTGGCCAGTCCGTCGGCCCGCAGGCCGGCGGCGAGCACGGGCTCGTCGGCCTCGCGGTCGACGATCTTGCCGAGCGCCAGCATGTCGGCGGTGGACTCGGTCATCGAGACCACCATGACGATGCAGAGCGAGACGATCGCGGCCGCGTCGAAGGCGGGGGCGCCGAAGTGGAACGGGGAGGGGAGCGCGAAGATCTTCGCGTCCTGGACCGCGCCGAAGTCGGCCAGGCCCAGCGGGAAGGCGAGCAGGGTGCCGATCGCCAGTCCGAGGAGCAGGGAGAGCTGCTGCCAGAAGCCGCGCAGCAGCCGGTTGCAGAGCACCACCGCGACGAGGGTGATCGCGGCGAGACCGATGGCCCGCATGGAGCCGTATCCGGGGGCGCCCGGCGAGCCGCCGCGCGCCCAGTTCACCGCCACCGGGAGCAGGGACACCCCGATGAGGGTGATCACGGTGCCCTGGACGACCGGTGGGAAGAACCTGATCAGTTTGCAGAAGTACGGTGCCGCGAGGAAGCACAGGATCCCCGCGACGATCACCGCTCCGAAGATCACCGGGAGGGCGTCCTTCGGCCCGTGCTCCTCGGCGATGGCGATCATGGGCGCGACGCCCGCGAACGAGACGCCGTTCACGAACGGCAGCCGCGCTCCGATCTTCCAGATGCCGAGGGTCTGGAGCAGGGTGGCCAGTCCGGCGGTGAACAGGCTGGCCGATATGAGCAGGGCGAGCTCGGTGGGGGAGAGCCCCACGCCGGCGCCGACGATGAGCGGGGGAGCGACGACTCCCGCGTACATCGCGGCGACGTGCTGCAGGCCGGTGGAGACGAGCTTCACCGGTGGCAGCAACTCGTCCACGGGGTGGGTTTCCGGTCCGGACGGCTTGCCGGGGAGGCTGCTTGACGCACCGTCCGGACCAGAAGGTCTTGCAGGGGTGGAACCGCCGTCGGTGTTGCCGGTGTTACTGGGTGCCATGTCGAGCCCCTCTTGTGCCCGTGGCTCGCGACGCGCCCGTGGCGCTGGAGACTGGCTGGTACTGCCTCGGCCGAGGGCGGGACGGCGGTGCAAGGGTCCCTCGGCCGGCCTCTCCAGCACCCGGGGCCGGCCGCCGTGAGGCGGGCACGATCTCCGGTGGGTGGGGGATGGAGAAACAGGTGGTGCGGGTACAGCGGGTGGTGCCGGTACTGCGGGTGTTTCCGTCCGTCCGGCATCGGCCGGCCGCGGGGGGCCGGAGGGTGCAACCGTGCCGGGCGGGGGCATGGGGGTGGAGAGGTCAGGCGACCGGGATGACGGGTACCACGCCCTCGCGGTGCACGGTGCCCTCGATCAGGCCGTACATCCGGTCGGCGGCGTAGTACACCTCGTTGTCGTTCTTGAGGCCGAACGGCTCCAGGTCGACGAGGAAGTGGTGCTTGTTGGGGAGCTCCAGGCGGACCTCGTCCACCTCGGCGCGGTTGTTCAGGACCCGGGTCCCCATCGCGTGCAGGGTCTGCTGCAGCGAGTACGAGTAGGTCTCGGCGAAGGCCTCCAGCAGGTGCCGCCGCACGTGGGTGTAGGAGCGGTTCCAGTTGGGCTGGGCCTCGCCGTCACGGCCGCTGAAGCCGTACTTCCACCGCGCCGTCACCTGGGTGGCGAGGATGCGGTCGTACGCCTCCTGGAGGGTGGTGTACTTGTCCTTGATGTAGCCCCAGAACTCCGAGTTGGTGGAGTTCATCACGATGAGGTCCTTGAGGCCCGAGATGACCTGGACGGTCTCGCCGTCGTAGACGATCTCGGTGGTGCGGGTCTCCTGCCCGTTGCGGACGAAGGAGTGGCCGACCTCCTCGGAGCCGATGAAGCGGGCCGAGTTGTCCGGCGTCTTGATCCGGTCCCAGACGTACTCCTCGATCCGGATCCGGGCGCTGTGCACCACACCGCGCTCGGTGTCGTCCACGAAGTGCCGCGCCAGGATGATGCCGAACTGCTCCGCCGACTCGATCCCGTACTCCTTGGCGAAGGCGTACACGGTGTTCTTCGTCGTGTCGGTGGGCAGGCAGTTGGCGTTCGACCCGGTGAGGTGGACGTCCTCGAACTCGCCCTGGAGGGAGACCGAGACGTTCAGGTCCTTGATCTCGTGACGGGTCGAGTCACGGTAGATCCGGACGATGCGGTTCTCCGCCTTGCCGTACTGGTTCTGACCGAGCACGTGGGCCATGACTTGGCTCCCAATCAATCAAGCGGTCTAGCTTCCGCGGTAGACCGAGTATCCGAACGGGTTGAGCAGCAGCGGCACGTGGTAGTGGTGCTGCGCGGGCGCGACCGTGAAGACGATCGAGACCTCGGGGAAGAACGGCGTCCCGTCCGACCGGCCGGCGTAGTACGCGGCGGTGTCGAAGAGCAGCCGGACGACCGAGCCCGCCTCCACGGCCGGCAGGTCCTTCGCCCGGCCGTCGGAGTCCGTGGCGGAGGTGCCGAGCACCTTCCAGCCACCCTCGGTGTGCAGTGCGAGCTCGACCGGGACACCCTCGGCCGGGCGGCCGAGGCTGGTGTCGAGCACGTGGGTGGAGATGCCAGTCATGGGTGAAGTGACCTTACTGATGGCAGATGTGACTTTACGTCGGAAGAGACTGACGTTACGTCAGAAGTGACGTCAGGCCTCGTCGAGCAGGCGGTTGATGCGAATGTCGTTGATCTTGCGCAGCTCGCCCCGGACGATCTCCGCCTCGGTGGCGGCGTCGTTGGGGAACCGCTCGCGCAGGGCGGCGAGCATGGTGTCCGCGGTGCGCCCGGTCGCGCAGATCAGGAACACGTGGCCGAACTTGGCCTCGTAGGCCGCGTTGGCGTCGTGCAGTTCGTCGAGGAGTGCGGTGTCCACTCCCCGGATGCCGGCCTGCTCGCGCTCGGAGGTGGCGTCGCCCGACTTCGGCTTGCCGATCCGGGCGTGGCCGGCCATCGCGTCGTGCAGGTCCGCGGCCGTGAGCGTGGCCATGGCCGACGCGTTGGCGTCGAGCAGGGCCTCGCGGTCGGACCACGGGCGGGCCGCCGCGACGGCGTCGGCCCAACGGGGGCTGGAGCAGACCTCCAGCAGGATCGTCCTCAGCTCGGCGGCGTCGGCCGCCGCCAGGGCGTCAAGGGCGTGGGGGTGGTTGGTCACGAGTGGACCTCCTGAAGAGTGGTGCCACCCGCACAAGCTAGATCCACCCATCCGGGCCGTCAACACTTTGTTGAACGGTTGGTGGTTACGTTTTGAACCGGCCCCGGTTACCGGGCCGTTTCGTGTGCGATGAGACAAGTGTGCCCCGCCGGGGGCTGGTGAAGACTGGCCGGGCCGGCAGGGCTCACCCGGGCACACCCGTCAGGGCGTGCCCGGCCGTGCTCAGCCGGACTTCGAGCCGTCCTGGCGGTTGAGGTAGTTGTACACGGTGAAGCGGCTCACGCCCAGCGCCGTGGCGACCGTCTCCACTCCGTGGCGGACGGTGAAGGCGCCTCGCTCCTCCAGCAGGGCGACCACGCGCTGCTTCTCCCAGCGGTCCAGCTCGGACAGTGGGCGGCCGTCGAACTGGCGGGTCATCTCGGCCAGCAGCCGGTCCAGCGCACTGCTCAGGTGCGGCAGTCGGACTGCCAGTGCCGGGGTGCCCTCCCACTCCAGGACGACGTCCTCGGCCTTGGCCTCGTCCAGCGGGACGGGCGTCGCGCCGACGGCGGCCAGCAGCGGCTTTATCGCCGCGGAGAGCGGGTGTTCCAGGTGATCGGTCATGGCGTACCGCCCTCCTCGCCGAGGACGCTGACCTGGACGGAGATCCGGGTCGCACCCGCGTCCAGGGTCTCCCGGAGCAGCTTGGTCACGGCGGCCAGGACCTCCTCGGCCCCGCCTTCCGCGCCGGTGCCGAACGGGCCGACCGAGACGGCCAGGCCGGCGTCGTCGACCACCTTCCGGGCCGCCACGGCGTGCTCCGGGAACGTGTCCAGTTCGAACGGTTCTGTCGTGAACTCCACCATCAATCGCACCTGCTCACTCTAGCGAGCGGGTGCGGGCGAGGTTGGGGGCTGGTCGATCGAACAGCGGCCGGGCCTGGGGCGGAGTGGTTTCGGTCGGCTTCAACAAATTGTTGCGACAGTCTTGACACCCGCTCAGCGGTGCGGACATGCTTCCACCAAGCAGAATCCCTCTTCCGGATCGTGGAAGTTGCGGATGACGGAAGAGAGTGAGAGGTGATTGACGTGACGGCCGCCGCCCAGCACAGCTTCACGGTCAACCTGTCGATCCTGTTCAGCGAGCTGCCGCTCCTGGAGCGCCCGGCCGCTGCCGCCGCCGCCGGCTTCACCGCCGCCGAGCTGTGGTGGCCGTTCGGTGAGGAGCACGCCCCGTCGCAGGCCGAGCAGGACGCGCTCCGCAAGGCCTTCACCGACGCCGGCGTGCAGCTCACCGGCCTCAACTTCCTGGACGACCTGACCAAGGGCGCCCGCGGTACCGTCTCCGTACCGTCCGAGCAGGAGCGCTTCCGGGCCAACGTCCCGGTCACCGCCGAGCTCGCCGCCTCGCTCGGCACCAAGGCGCTCAACGCCCTCTACGGCAACCGGGTCGAGGGCGTGGACCCGGCCGAGCAGGACGCCCTCGCGCTGGAGCACCTCGTTCTCGCGGCCAGGGCCGCCCACGAGGTCGGCGCGATCCTGCTGGTCGAGGCGCTCAACAAGCCGGAGTCCCCGGACTACCCGCTGGTCTCCGCCGCCGCCGCCGTCGAGGTCGTCGACAAGGTGAACGCCGCGACCGGCCTCGGCAACGCGAAGTTCCTCTGCGACCTGTACCACCTGGCCAAGAACGGCGAGGACCTGGCGGCCGTCATCGACGCCTACGCCGACCGCTTCGGCCACGTGCAGATCGCCGACAACCCGGGCCGCAACGAGCCCGGCACCGGCGAGCTGGACTTCGAGGACCTCTTCTCCCGTCTCACCGCCGCCGGCTACACCGGCCGGATCGGCCTGGAGTACCGCCCCTCCACCGGCGTCAGCGCCGACAGCTTCGAGTGGCTCCCGCGCGAGCTGCGTCCGTCCAGGTGACGCGCGCCGCTCGGTAGGCCCTTCGGCACCCCCACCCCACCACGTACAAAGGAACGACGCGATGAGCCGCAAGATCGCCTTCATCGGCCTCGGCATCATGGGCAGCCCGATGGCCGCCAACCTCGTCAAGGCCGGTCACCACGTCACCGGCTTCAACCTCACCCAGCCGCAGATCGACGCCCTGGTCGCGGCCGGCGGCCACGGTGCGACCAGCATCGCGGACGCGGTGAAGGACGCCGAGGTCGTCATCACCATGGTCCCGGCCGACCCGCACGTCGAGCAGGCCATCCTGGGCGAGGGCGGTGTGCTGGAGAACGTGAAGCCGGGCACCCTCGTGATCGACATGTCGAGCATCACCCCGCAGACCTCGATCAAGGTCGAGGCCGCCGCCAAGGAGAAGGGCGTCCGCACCCTGGACGCCCCGGTCTCCGGTGGCGAGGCCGGTGCCATCGAGGCCGTGCTGTCGATCATGGTCGGTGGCGCCGCCGAGGACTTCGCCGAGGCGAAGCCGCTGTTCGACGTGCTGGGCACCACGGTCGTCCACGTCGGCCCGGCCGGTGCCGGCCAGACCGTCAAGGCCGCCAACCAGCTGATCGTCGCCGTCAACATCCAGGTACTGGCCGAGGCCGTGGTCTTCCTGGAGAACGCCGGCGTCGACCTCGCCGCGGCGCTGGACGTGCTCGGCGGCGGCCTGGCCGGCTCGACCGTGCTCAACCGCAAGAAGGCGAACATGCTGGGCCGCGAGTTCGCCCCCGGCTTCCGCATCGACCTGCACCACAAGGACATGGGCATCGTCACCGACGCCGCCCGTGCCGTCGGCGCCGCCCTGCCGGTCGGCGCGGTCGTCGCCCAGCTGGTCGCCTCGGCCCGGGCCAACGGCGACGGCTCCCTCGACCACTCGGCGCTGCTGCGCGGCGTCGAGCGACTGTCGGGCCGCGAGGTCAAGTAGCCCGTCCTCCCCCGGCCTCAGGCCGGGGGACCCGAGCCCGCCGCCGCCCCTTCGGGCCGCGCGGCGCGGACACCCCGGTGGCCGGGGTGGTGAGACCCCGGCCACCACGCCGGGGCGGTGACACCCGCCCCGGCCCCGGAGACTCCTCCTGGTGGCGTGTACCTAACCGGTCGTGCCCGCGTCACCAGGAGGCCAGGCCCGATCGGCAGGTGGGCTGGGGCTCATCCGCCTCCTGCCGATCGTCCAGACCGGCGACGCACACTCCCTGTCGGGGGCACTTCGGTCGTGCCTGTTGTGCGTCGCCCGGCCCCCTCCCTCGCCGAGGGGAGCCTCTCGTACGTCGGAAGCGGGACGAGGGGAACGGCGGGGAGGGGGCCGCACCCACCCACCCGGGGCACAGCGGTCCACGGGGGTCCCTCGGCGGACCCCGGGGCACATGCTTGAACCATCGCCAGACCCGTCCGGAAGTGAGGCCCACGCCATGCCCGCCACCCCCACCCAGGGCCATGTGGTCGTAGCTCCCGACAAGTTCAAGGGCACCCTTGAGGGTGCCGAGGTCGCCGCCCGGATCGCCGCCGGCATCCGACGGGCCGCGCCCGGCACCGACATCCGTGAACTGCCCGTCGCCGACGGCGGTGAGGGCACCCTGGCCGCCGCGCTGGCGGCCGGATTCACCCGGATCCCGGCCAAGGTGGCCGGCCCCACCGGCCTGCCGGTGGACGCCGCGCTCGCCGTCAGGGGCGACACCGCCGTGGTCGAGCTGGCGCAGTCCTCCGGGCTGGCCCGGCTCCCCGGCGGCCGGACCGCCCCGCTCGCGGCCGGTTCCTACGGGGTCGGCCAGCTGATCGGCCGGGCGGTCTCGTTGGGCGCCAAGCGGATCGTGCTCGGTCTCGGCGGCAGCGCCTGCACCGACGGCGGCGCGGGCATGGTCCAGGCGCTCGGCGTCTCGCTGCTGGACGCCGACGGCACCGAGCTGCCGCCGGGCGGGGCCGCGCTGCGCAGGCTGGCCCGGCTCGACGTCGGCCCGCTGGCGGACTCGCTGACCGGGGTCGAGGTCGTGGTGGCCTGCGACGTGGACAACCCGCTGCTCGGCCCGCGCGGCGCGACCGCCGTGTACGGCCCGCAGAAGGGCGCCGACGGCGACGACCTGGTGGTCCTCGAGGAAGGCCTGACCCGCTTCGCCGACGTGGTCGGCGAGGCCGTCGGACGGGACTTCCGTGACGCCCCCGGCGCCGGGGCGGCGGGCGGGGTGGGCTTCGCCGCCCTCGCCCTGCTCGGCGCCACCATGCGACCCGGCATCGAGCTCATGCTCGAACTGCTGGGTTTCGACGAGGCCGTGCGTGGGGCACGCCTCGTCGTGACCGGTGAGGGCTGCCTGGACGCACAGACGCTCCATGGCAAGGCACCCGCCGGAGTTGCCGCGGCGGCCGCCCGGGCGGGGGTTCGGGTGGCCGCTGTGGCAGGGCGGCTGGAACTGTCGGAGAGCGAGTGGCGGGCGGCCGGGTTCGCCGCCGCCTACGCCCTCACCGACCTGGCCGAACAGCCCGGGGACAGCATGACCAAGGCTGCGGAACTGGCCGAGGTCGCGGGGGAGCGGCTCGCGGCCGCGCTCCTGGGCGGATGAACGAGCCGCCCGCCCCTCGTGCGTTCCTCCATTGACGTTTTGTTGAAGGCGGCCCTAGGCTCCCGGCAATCCTTCGACGAAGCCCCCTTCCTTCATCAGACCACCCCCTAAGGTTTTCGGAGGTCCCCCATGCCCTTCAGCGACACCGTGGTGATCCGTTCCCGCCGGGTGGTCCTGCCGGACGGCGAGCGTCCCGCGGACGTGCTGATCCGGGACGGGCGGATCGAGCAGATCGCCGCGCACGGGTCCCTCCTGGCCGGCGACCAGCATCTGACCGACCTCGGCGACACCGCCCTGCTCCCAGGCCTGGTCGACACCCACGTGCACGTCAACGAGCCCGGCCGGACCGAGTGGGAGGGCTTCGCCACCGCCACCCGGGCCGCCGCGGCCGGCGGCGTCACCACCGTCATCGACATGCCGCTCAACTCCATCCCGCCCACCACCACGGTGGAGGGCCTGGAGGCCAAGCGGAAGATCGCCGACGGCCAGGCCTGGATCGACCTCGGCTTCTGGGGCGGCGCCGTCCCCGGCAACGTCCCCGACCTCGAACCGCTGCACCGCGCCGGTGTGTTCGGTTTCAAGAGCTTCCTCGCGCCGTCCGGCGTCGACGAGTTCCCGCACGTCGAGCAGGCCGACCTGGAGGCCGCGCTGGCCGAGCAGGCCCGGATCGGCGCGCTGGCGATCATCCACGCCGAGGACCCGGCGGTCCTCGCCGCCGCCCCGCAGCAGCCCGGCGTCCACTACCGGGACTTCCTCGCCTCGCGCCCCGACGACGCGGAGACCACCGCCGTCGCCCGGCTGCTGGACACGGCCCGCCGCACCGGCGCCCGCGTCCACATCCTGCACGTCTCCTCCGCCGCCGTGCTGCCGCTGCTGCGCCAGGCCCGCGAGGACGGCGTGCAGGTGACCGCCGAGACCTGTCCGCACTACCTCACCCTCGCGGCCGAGGAGATCCCGGACGGCGACACCGCCTTCAAGTGCTGCCCCCCGATCCGGGACGAGTCCAACCGCGACGCGCTCTGGGCGGCCCTGGCCGACGGCGAGTTCATCGCGATCGTCTCCGACCACTCGCCGTCCACCCCGGACCTCAAGCTGCTGCCCGAGTTCGGCGGCAGCGGGGACTTCGCCGCGGCCTGGGGCGGCATCGCCTCCCTGCAGCTCGGCCTGCCGGCGATCTGGACCGAGGCCCGCCGCCGCGGCCACACGCTCGTCGACGTCGTCCGCTGGATGGCCGGCGGGCCGGCGAGCCTGGTCGGGCTGACCGGCACCAAGGGCGCCATCGCGGTCGGCCACGACGCCGACCTGGTCGCCTTCGACCCGGACGCCGACTTCGCGGTGCACGCCGCCGAACTCCACCACCGCAACCCCGTCACCCCGTACGCGGGCCGGACGCTGACCGGCGCCGTGCGCGCCACCTGGCTCCGCGGCCGGGTCGTCGACGTCACGGCCGAGCCGTTCGGCCGCCAGATCACCCGCCCGGTCATCCGCCACGAGGAGTCTCCGTGAGCACTGCCAACACCCCGAGCGCTCCGTTCACCGAGCTGGTCAACCTGGCCTCCCGGCTGCTCGGTGCCGGCGTCGTCGCCACCAACGAGGACACCTTCGCCGACGCGGAGAACCTGCTGGTCGCCAAGCCCGCCGAGTTCCGTGCGCACACCTTCGGCCACAAGGGCCAGATCATGGACGGCTGGGAGTCCAAGCGCCGCCGCGGCGTCAGCGCCGACCAGCCGCACCCCACCGACGACGACCACGACTGGACGATCGTGCGGCTCGGCGTCGGCGGCGTCGTCCGCGGGCTGGTCGTCGACACCGCCCACTTCACCGGCAACTACCCGGAGAGCGCCTCGGTCGAGGCCGCGGCCGTCCCCGGGCACCCGTCGCCGGAGGAGCTGGCCGGCGCCGAGTGGATCGAGCTCCTGCCGCGCACCCCGCTCCAGGGCGACACCGCGCACGAGTTCGCCGTCGACAACGCCACCCGCTTCACCCACGTACGCCTCAACATCTTCCCGGACGGCGGCGTCGCCCGGCTCCGCGTGCACGGCGAGGTCCTGCCCGACCCGCGCGAACTGGACGGCCTCACCTTCGACCTGGCCGCCCAGGAGTACGGCGGCGTGGCCGAGGCGGCGTCCGACCGCTACTTCTCCTCCCCGCACAACCTGAACGCTCCCGGTCGCGCCTCCGTCATGGGCGAGGGCTGGGAGACCCGGCGTCGGCGCGACAAGGCCAACGACTGGGTGCAGATCGCCCTGGCCGGGGGCGGCGAGGTCCTGGCAGCCGAGGTGGACACCACCCACTTCGTCGCCAACGCCCCCGGCTGGGCCGACCTGGCCGGCTACGACGCCTCGGCCGGCGGAAACCCGTCCGAGGCCGCGGAACCTTCGAACGACGCTGACGGCTGGTTCGAGATCCTGCCCCGCACCCGCCTCCAGCCCGACACCCGGCACCGCTTCCGGCTCGACGTGGGCCGCCCGGTGACGCACGTCCGGATCAACGTCCACCCGGACGGCGGCCTCGCCCGGCTGCGCCTCACCGGCCGGCTCACCGAGGCCGGCCGCGCCGCCCTCGCGCTGCGCTGGTTCAACGCCGTCCCGGCCGCCGAGGCCTCCGCGGCGCTCACCGACGCCGGCCTGAGCGCCGACGAGGCCGCCGACCTGGCCGCCGCCCGCCCGCTGGCGGACCGGAGCGCGGCCGCCGCCGCCGTCGCCGCGCTCCGGCCGACCGACGGCCCGGACGGCGAGCACTCCTCCCGCCGTCGCTCCGCCGTCTGGCGCCTGCTCGGCATCTGAGCAGTCCGGGGCCGGAGCGGCACCCCGGATCCGAGCATTCGTCACCTGAGGTCCCGTCACCTCACTCTCCACGCAACGCCTTTATCGACACCTGAAGGACCCTCCATGTCCAAGATCCTGACCACGGAGTCCGGCGCGCCCATCGCCGACAACCAGAACTCGGCGTCGGCCGGCGAGTACGGCCCGCTGCTCATCCAGGACCAGCAGCTCCTGGAGAAGCTCGCCCGGTTCAACCGCGAGCGCATCCCGGAGCGCGTCGTGCACGCCCGCGGCTCCGGCGCGTACGGCTACTTCGAGGTGACCGACGAGGTCTCGCAGTACACCAGGGCCGCGTTCCTCTCCGAGGTGGGCAAGCGCACCGAGCTGTTCCTGCGCTTCTCCACCGTGGCCGGCAACCTGGGCTCCAGCGACGCCGTCCGCGACCCGCGCGGCTTCGCGCTGAAGTTCTACACCGAGGAGGGCAACTACGACCTCGTCGGCAACAACACCCCGGTCTTCTTCATCAAGGACCCGCTGAAGTTCCCCGACTTCATCCACTCGCAGAAGCGCGACCCGTACACCGGCGTCCAGGAAGCCGACAACGTCTGGGACTTCTGGGCCCACTCGCCGGCCTCCACCCACCAGATCACCTGGCTCTTCGGCGACCGCGGCATCCCGGCCTCGTACCGCCACATGAACGGCTACGGCTCGCACACCTACCAGTGGGTCAACGAGCAGGGCGACGCCTTCTGGGTGAAGTACCACTTCAAGACCAACCAGGGCATCCGCTCGCTGGACGGCGACCAGTCCGCCGAGGTGCTCGGCGCCGACGCCGACTCGCACCAGCGTGACCTGCACCAGGCCATCGAGCGCGGCGTCTTCCCGTCCTGGACCCTCTACGTCCAGCTGATGCCGGTCGCCGAGGCCGCGGAGTACCGCTTCAACCCGTTCGACCTCACCAAGGTGTGGCCGCACGCCGACTACCCGCTGGTCAAGGTCGGCCGCCTGGTGCTGAACCGCAACCCCGAGAACGTCTTCGCCGACGTCGAGCAGTCCGCGTTCTCGCCGAACAACTTTGTGCCCGGCATCGGTCCGTCCCCGGACAAGATGCTCCAGGGCCGCCTGTTCGCCTACGCCGACGCCCAGCGCTACCGCCTCGGCGTCAACCACACCCTGCTCGCCGTCAACGCCCCCCGGGCCACCGAGGCGAACAACTACGGCCGTGACGGCTTCTCCGCCGTCAACAAGTCGGGCCGCGGCAAGAACTACGAGCCCAACTCGTACGACGGCCCCGCCCAGACCGACAGCGCGCTCGCCGCGCCGGTCAAGCTGGACGGCTACACCGGCACCTACACCACGCCGGCGCACACCAAGGACGACGACTTCTTCCAGGCCGGTGAGCTCTACCGGCTGATGTCGGCCGGCGAGAAGACCCGCCTGATCGACAACATCGCGGGCTTCCTGGCGCAGGTCTCGCGCGACGACATCGTCGAGAGGAACCTCGCCCACTTCCACGCGGCCGACGAGGAGTACGGCGCCCGCCTGGAGGCCGCCGTCGCCAAGCTCCGTGCCGGCGAAGAGGGCTGACGTTCCGCCGGACCACCCTCACCGGCCGCCGGGGCCCGCACCCCGGCGGTCGCGACCGGGCCTCTCCCCCCAGGGCAGTGGGGGAGGGGCCCGTCCGTCGTGCGCCGGCCCGGTGCGTACGGCGCGTGCCGCAGGCGTACGCCGGTCCGCCGGAAGCACGCCGCCGCCCGGTCGTCCAGCACCTTCACCGAATATTCGCGGACGGCAACTGCCGGGGCCTCGGGGTGGCTAGGCTGGAGGACGCCCGCAGGTCGCTCCGCGGGCGGACATCGGAAGGGGACGACATGTCGACACCAGCCCCGGGTCGTCACGCCGCACTGGACCAGGGCATGCCCGGTCCGTTCACCTCCTTGCAGTACGCGCTCAGACTGCTGGAGGCCGTCGACCGGCACCCCGGCGGTGCCACCCTGGTCTCCCTCGCCAGGGAGACGTCCCTGGGCCTGCCGACGGTTCGCCGGCTCGCCGAGATCCTGGAGATCGAGGGCTATCTCCAGTGCCAGGACGGCGGTTGGGTGCTCGGCGGCACCTTCGCCCTGCTCGGGCAGGGCAACCGGGAGCAGCTGGTACGCGCCCGGCTCGACCGCAAGCTCGCGGACCTGCGCGACGAGTTGGGTGCGGCCGTGTACTTCAGCCGCTACCACGACGGCGAGTTGTCGGTGGAGGCGGTCTCCGCCGCCGACCACGCGCCTGCGGTGCAGGAGTGGGTGGACTTCCGGGCCACCGCGCACGCGAGCGCGATCGGCAAGTGCCTGCTGAGCCAGCTCGACCACGACGCCCGCCGGGACCACCTGTCCCGGCACCCGGTGGCCCGGCTGACCTCGCGGACCGTCACCGACGCCGACCAGCTGATGCACCGGCTGGAGCGCCAGCCGGCCACCGTGCCGGTGCTGGACATCCAGGAGTACGCGCTCGGCACGGTCTGCGCGGCCGTCCCGGTGATGGCGGGCAGCACGGTGGGCTGCCTGGCCACCTCGATGCCGGTGGACAACGTGCACCGGCTGAAGGCGGCCGCCGAGCTGTTGGCGGCCCGGGCGGCGCCGCTGATGCTGGCCATGGCCGTCTGACCGCCCGTCCGAGGGTCGCCCGCGTGTTCGGGCCGGGCGGGATGGAGCCGGTCCGGCCCGCCGGAGGTCGTCCGAAGCCGCCCGGATCCCGGGGTGGCGGCACGAGGTTCGGCCGGCGTCGGACGTCGGGCGTCGGGCGTCAGGGCGTCCCTACCCCGGACGGCCCGTGCGCACGGCCTCGGCCTCGGCGAGGGCCGCCGCCGACGGCGGGCGGTGGGTGTTGGCGGGGCAGGGCGCGGCTCGGGCGGGGAGCGGGCGTTCCAGGACGACGGCGTGTCCGCGTCCCGTCACGGCGACGCCCGCTCCCCGCGGGGCGACGGCGTGTCGGGCGATCACCGCTCCGCGGGTGGTGGAGATCGACAGGTGCGGTTCGTCCAGGCGCCAGCGGACCTGCACGGTGGCGCCGGACAGTTCGGGCGGGACCGCGTAGACGTTGCCACGGAAGGGGACCACGTTGTGAGTGCTGACCGTACGGGTGACGCAGATCCGCGCGGGGAAGGGAGCGCTCGGCAGGTCCAGGAGGCCGTTCGCGCCGGCGTGTCCCTCGTCCGGCACCCCGTCCGTCGGCCGGACACGGTCCATCCTCGCCGCGAGCTCGTCGAGGTGGTCCTGCGCTGCCAGCAGAGGGGTCTCGTGGCGCAGGTTGCGCCACCAGTGGTGAGTGGTGGCCCGAAGGCCCTCGTCCGGCCCTCGGTCGCGGTCCTCCCAGCGGGGCGGGCAGGCGATCGCCACGTGGTAGTACTTCGCGACCTCGCTGAAGGCCGGGGTCACCCGGCCGGTCTCGGGACAGCAGGCCGCGGGCGTCCGGTGAAACCGCCATCGCGTGCCGGTGCCACCCAGCCGTCTCAGCAGCTGGTCCATGGCCTCCACGACCTGCGGAAACTCCTGGTTCTCGGCCACGACCGCGCGCCAGCGCCCCGTACGGGTGAGCGAGCCCACCAGCAGATGGGCGCGTCCGCCGCTGCCCCAGTGGGTCGGGGCGCCGGGCAGGGTGAGCCAGTCGAAGCGCACCTCCTCGCTGGCCGGCGGGGACGGGACGGTGCTGTGATCGCGGGCGATGCGCTGGCAGTGCGGGCAACGCGGTCGCAGTTGGTGCTGTCGCAGCGAGCGGGTGAAGGTCGAGTAGCCGCCGGGGTAGCCCAGCTCGACGATCTCCTCGAACAGCGTGCTCGCCGACAGGTGCGGGTCATCGGCCAGCCGCTGGCGGCAGTACGGCGAGAACCGGGTGAAGCCGTCCTGCGGGCGGCTCCGGACGCCCGCGATCCGCTCCCCGTCGAGGTAGGACCGCACGGTCTTGCGGTCGCGGCCCAGGTGGCGGGCGATCGCCGAGATCGTCCACCCCTGCGCGCGACGTGAGCGAGCCTCCTCGAATTCCTCCTTGGTGAGCATCCAAACCCCCTTGCAATCCGTTCTCCTGCCCATGCGGACTCTGAAGCAATGGCGTCTCCAACGAGGCGGGAAATATAGCACGATGTCGGACGGCTCGCCCTGCAGAAAGGTTTATGCAGTCTGGCAATGGGGTTGGGGAATTTCGCGGAGCGTGATTGTGGGCCGACGGGGCAAGGCGTGTGCCGGAATCTTGCTACTTCCCTGACCAGCGCTTTTGGTCGGGTGGGGGGAGTGAGGAGTGGCTCGGCGCGCCTGGGGAGTTTCATCGAGCACCATTGCCGTGAATGCGGTAAGGTGCTTTGGTCTGGTCCTTTTACCGGGCCCGGGGCGACCGGACGGGGAAAGGGACCGGTGGAAAGGTCGGGTGGCTGGGGGTGTGCCGCCGGGGAATTTCGCGGAGCGATATCCCGTTGAATATAGAAGGACGCCCGAATGTCGTACATTCCGGCCCGGCCGCGCCTCGTTGACGTGGCATGACTGCAATGTGTCGTCCACCCGTCCCACCAGCGCGTGACCCCGTCTGCAGGCTGGGTATGTGGCTCTTCGTCCCCGACCGGCCGAACGTCGTGGGTGACCTGCGCATCGGCTACCTCTCCCGCAATGGCGAGCGTGTCGTCCTGAAGAACTGCTCGCGCATCCTGGCCGAGTTCGTGCGGACGATCCGTCAGCTGGAGGACGACTTCGTCGCGCGGTCCGGTTCCCAGCGGGCGGAGGGCGGAGCGTGACGGCCCCGATCGGATGCGGGAGGGCGATAGCCGGCGGACCCGCGAGGCGTCGACTGTCCGGAGCGTCCCGTGACCTATGACCGGACAGGTGAGTTCTACGCCCCGCACGGTTACGGCGCCACCTGGTACGGATCCGCGGAGGACTACCAGCGGGCCGCGGCCTATGAGCAGCACGGTTGGCACGTCGACGGTGAGGTCTCCGGCGGCCCCTGGTTCGCCCCCGACCTCGAAGTCATGGACACCTGGGAGCCGGTCGGGCTCTTCGTTCCTCCGCCCCGTGTCGCGACCGAGGAGCCGTCACCGGCCGCGCCCGGCGTCGCCGCCGTGCCGCCCGCGGGGCCACGGCGGCGGCCGAGGCCGCCCGGGGGCTCGTGGGCGCGGTTGGTCGGCCCGTTGTTCGGGGTGATGACGGCGGCCACGTTCACCGCCGTGTGCCTTCTGGGCTGGGCCCTCTCCTACGACCCGCTGCAGGGTCTGGCCATCTCCAGGGTTCCGCACGGCCTGTCGGGACTGTGGCCCGTCGTCGTCATCGGCCCGTGGCTCGTGGGCTGTCTGTCGGTGCTGCGGGCAGCCCTGGACGGTCGTCGGGCCGTGCACTCCTGGATCGTGGTGACCCTGTTCGCCGGTGTCGCGACCTGGCTGTGTGCGGTCGGCGTGTCGCGAACGATGCCGGACCTCGTGGTCGCCGGCCTGCCGCCGATCACCGGGGTGGTCTCGCTGCACCAGCTGGTGCGTCAGATCATCGGCAGTCGCAAGTCGTGCCGGACCTCGCCGCGGCAGAAGGGGCGGCGGGCTTCCCACAAGGCCTCCGGCAAGGTGCGCGTCTGAACGGCTCGCGTCCATCGGACTGCCCGGGCCATTCGCAGCGCCGGCGGCACGCCGACCGCACTCGGGGTGGGTCGGCGGGCCTTCCCGGCAGGTGCTGACAGCACCGGGCTGTGGTGGCACGGTGCGGACGGTCGCGGCTCCCGCCCGGGTGGCGGGGGTCGCGACCGCTTGGTGTCGATACGTCGGCAGATCGACGACGGCACAGGGCCGGCGGGCCGGCGCCCGGCATTCGGCCGCGGACCTCGACGCCGCAGGTCCGGTGGCAGGGGTGTGCGGCCCGGTCCGAGGCGTCGGGGGAGTCGTCGGCGCGGGCTTATTAGACGTGCTGTCGATAAGGTTGGCCGAAACCATTGTGGCCTGCTGTACCCATGGGTAAGTTGCTCTGGACCCGAGCCGCCACCCGCAGGTCAGGAGGGCCCTCCCATGCCCAGCACCACTCCCGTCCCCGCCGTCGCCGCCCCCGCCCCTCGCGTGCACGACAGCCTCGTCCTGGAGCCCCGCGACGTCCGCTTCGACTGGGCCGGGCTGCCGCTGCACTGGATCCCGGACGAGCCGATGGCCACCCACATCGTCAACGTCCTCCACCTCCTCCTGCCCGAGGGCGAGCGCTGGTTCGTCAAGGTGTTCAAGGAGGCGCTGCCGCTGATCAGGGACGAGCAGCTGCGCGAGGAGGTGCTCGGCTTCATCGGGCAGGAGGCGATCCACGCCGAGGCGCACCAGGAGGTGCTGGACCACCTGCTCGGCCAGGGCCTCGACCCGCGCCCGTACGTCCGGCAGGTCTCCTGGCTGTTCCGGCGCGTGCTCGGCGACAAGCCCGGACTGTCGCCCGCCCGGCGGCGCGAGAACATCATCGAGCGGGTCGCGTTCGTCGCGGCCATCGAGCACTTCACCGCCTTCCTCGGCAACTGGGCGCTCAACTCCCCGGGCCTGGACCGTGCCAAGGCCGACCCGACCATGCTGGACCTGCTGCGCTGGCACGGCGCGGAGGAGGTCGAGCACCGCAGCGTCGCGTTCGACCTGATGGTCCACCTCGACCCGGGCTACCTGCGGCGGATCCGCGGCATGGCGGTCTCCGGCCCGCTGCTGGTCCACCTCTGGGTGCGCGGCGCCCGCTTCCTGCTGGCCGCCGACCCGACCCTGGACGGCCGGCTGCGGCCCAGCTGGCGCGAGGCCGGCCGGATCGCCAAGCGCGGGCTGCTGCCCGATCCGGTCAAGTCGGTCCGCTCCGGCCTGCGTTACCTGCGGCCCGGCTACCACCCGACCCAGGAGGGCTCCTCCAGCCAGGCGCTCGGCTACCTCGCCACCTCCCCGGCCGCCCGCGCGGCCGCCGCCGGCTGACGACCGGCAGCCGTCTCCGCCGCCCTCCCGCCGCCAAGGCCCCAAGGACCGAAGGACCCGCCGGATGGACCTGCACAACCCGCCCCCCGACCTCTACGGCCGCCCCCGCGCCGACCGGTTCATGCGGCGCCTCACCGCCTTCGGCGACCGCTACAGCCCCGCGCTCGGCTCGCCGCTGCTGCGCCGCAGCCCCCGCCGCCCGCCCAGCCGCCCCACCCCGCCGCTGCAACTGGTCGTCACCGCCCGCCGCCAGGTCGCCGCCGACGCCGTCGAGTTGAGCCTCGCCGACCCCTCCGGCGGCCCGCTCCCCGCCTGGCAGCCCGGAGCGCACCTGCGGCTGGCGCTCCCCTCCGGCCGCGAGCGCCACTACTCCCTCTGCGGGGACCCCGCCGACCGCACCGCCTACCGGATCGCCGTCCGCCGGCTGCCCGAGGGCGGCGGTGGCTCGGTGGAGATCCACGAGACCCTGCACCCCGGCGCCCGCCTCACCGCCCGCCGCCCGCGCAACGGCTTCGCCTTCTGCGCCGAGCCCGCCGTCCTGCTGCTGGCCGGCGGCATCGGCGTCACCCCGCTGCTCCCGATGGCCCGCGAGGCGCGGCGCCACGGCCTGGACTGGCAGCTCGTCCACGTCGGCCGCACCGCCGGCACCCTCCCGTACGCGGACGAGCTGCGCGCCCTCGACCCCGACCGGGTGCACCTGCGTACCGACGACGTGCACGGAGGCGTGCCGACCGGTGCCGAGCTGCTCGCGTACGCCCCGCGCGGTGCCGCCGTCTACTGCTGCGGCCCGGCCCCGATGCTGGCCGCCGTCCAGCGGGCACTGGACGGATCGCCCTCCGCCGCCCTGCACTTCGAGCGGTTCGGCGCCGCGCCGGTCACCGGCGGCGAGCCGTTCACCCTCCGGCTCGGCACGGACGGCCCGGTGCTCGACGTCCCCGCCGACCGGACCGCCCTGGAGGTTCTCCGCGAGGCCCGGCCCGACCTTCCCTACTCCTGCCACCAGGGGTTCTGCGGCACCTGCGAGGTCCGGCTGCTGTCCGGCACCCCCGACCACCGCGACCGCCGTCTCACCCCCGAGCAGCGCGCCGCCGGCGCCCTGCTGCCCTGCGTCTCCCGGGCCGCCGAGGGCGAGACCCTCGTGCTCGACGTCTAAGGAGCCCCCGATGGCCCAGCCCGCCTTCCCGTTCACCGAGCACGACCTCGCCCGGTTCCGGGAGACCCAGCAACTCGCCTACCACTGCGCCGAACAGGTCGCCGCCTGGATCGAACCGGGCGTCACCGAGCGGCAGGCCACCGCCGAGCTGCGCCGCTGCCTGGTCGCCGCCGGGGTGCAGGACTTCTTCCACGTCCCGTTCGCCTGGTTCGGCGACCGGACGGCGTTCCGGCACTTCCACACGCCGCTGCAGTTCTTCGCCGGCGGCCGCCGGCTGGAGGAGGGCATGCCGTACGTCCTGGACTGCGCGCCCGTCGTGGACGGCTACACCGCCGACATCGGCTACGGCGGCAAGGTCGGCGAGAACCCGGTCTGGGACCGGCTCGCCGCCGACCTGCGGGTCTACCGCGAGCTGATCCTCGCCGAGGTCCGCGCCCGCAAGCCGCTCGACGAGGTGTACGCGGCGGTGGACGCGCAGATCGCCGCGCACGGCTACGACAACCGCCACCAGGTCTACCCGGGCCGGGTGATCGGCCACCAGGTGACCCGGACGACCGCCCGCGGCCCGGCCGGGGTCAACCTCTTCGGCTTCGGGGTGCGTACACTCCAGACGCTCGGCCGTGAGCTGATCAGTGAGCGCCTGCACGGCCGTTCGCCGCTCTGGGCGGACGGCCGGGCGTCCCGGCACGCGCCGACCCCGGGCCTGTGGGCGGTGGAGCCGCACATCGGGTTCCGCGAGGTGGGTATCAAGTTCGAGGAGCTGCTCGTGGTCACCGAGGACGACGCGTACTGGCTCGACGACGACCTGCCGCACGTCCGCCGCTGGACGGCGGCGGCCGGGAGCGAGAGCACGGCGGCCGCCTCCGGGACCGCGTCGGCCCTGACCGTGGCACCGGCCGGGACCGAGACCGCGGCCGGTGCGCCCAAGACCGCCCAGGAGGCGACCCGATGACGACCACCCGCCGCCGGACCGTCCACTCCGGCGGGCTGCCGCTCGCCGTCTTCGAGGACGGCGACCCGGCCGCGCCCACCGTCCTGCTGGTGCACGGCTACCCGGACACCCACGTGGTCTGGGACGACGTCGCCGCCGACCTCGCCCGTGACCACCACGTCGTCCGCTACGACGTGCGCGGCGCCGGGGAGTCCGGTGCCCCGGCCTCCCGCGAGGGCTACCGGCTGGAGCAGCTCGCCGCCGACCTGTTCGCGGTCGCCGACGCCGTCAGCCCGGACCGCCCGGTGCACGTGGTCGCCCACGACTGGGGCTCGCTGCAGTCCTGGGAGGCCGTCACCTCGCCCGGCGCCGAGCAGCGGATCGCCTCCTACACCACCATGTCCGGGCCCTGCCTCGACCACATGGGGTACTGGCTACGCGACCGCTACCGCCGCCCCACCCCGCGCCACCTGAAGCAGCTGCTCTCCCAGGGCGTCCACTCCTGGTACATCACCGCCTTCCACCTGCCCTACCTCGCCCCCGGCATCTGGCGGCTCGGCCTGGCCCGCGCCTGGGGCCGGGTGCTGCGCGACCTGGAGGAGGTCACCCCGCGGCCCGGACACCCCCAGCCCACCCTGCGGCGGGACGCGGTGCGCGGCATCGAGCTGTACCGCGCCAACATGCGGCCCACCCTGCGCAGCCCGCGCGAGCGGCCCACCGAGGTGCCGGTCCAGCTGATCACCCTGACCAAGGACCACTACGTCGGCGAGTTCCTCTCCGAGGGCCTGGAGCGCTGGGTGCCCAGGCTGACCCGCCGCTCGCTGCACGCCACCCACTGGTCCGCCCTGCTGGAGAAGGGATCCGCCGTGGCCGGCATGGTCCGTGAGTTCACCACCGCCGTCGACGCCGGGCAGAGCGCCGAGCGGGCCGGTCTCGGCCGGCTGGTGGTGGTCACCGGTGGCGGCAGCGGCATCGGCCGCGCCACCGCGCTGGCCTTCGCCGAGGACGGCGCCCGCGTCGTCGTCTGCGACCTCGACCTGGACGCGGCCCGCCGCACCGCCGAACTGGCCTCCCTGATCGGCCCGCCGGCCCACGCCTACCGGGTGGACGTCAGCGACGGCGCCGCCGTCGACGCCTTCGCCCAGCAGGTCGCCGAGGACCACGGCGTCCCCGACGTGGTGGTCAACAACGCGGGCATCGGCCACTCCGGGACGTTCCTGCAGACCACCGAGAAGGAGTGGCAGCGCGTCCTGGACGTCAACCTCTGGGGTGTCATCCACGGCTGCCGCGCGTTCGGCACCCTGATGGCCGACCGCGGCGCCGGCGGCCACATCGTCAACCTCGCCTCGGCCGCCGCCTACCTGCCGTCCAAGGCGCTCACCGCCTACGCCACCAGCAAGGCCGCCGTCTTCATGCTCTCCGACTGCCTGCGCGCCGAGCTGGCCGGCCACGGCATCGGCGTCTCCACCATCTGCCCCGGTATCGTCAACACCAACATCACCCGCACCTCCACCTTCTCCGCGACCAGCGCCGCCCAGCAGGCCGCCAAGCAGGCCCGTGCCGCCAGGCTCTACGCCCGTCGCGGCTTCCCGCCCGAGAAGGTCGCCGCCGCGATCCTGCACGCCGTCCGCGCCGGAAAGCCCGTGGTCCCGGTGACTCCCGAGGCCAAGGCCGCCCGCCTCCTCAGCCGCCTCTCCCCGGGCCTCCTGCGCCTCGCCGCCCGCCTCAACGTCACCTGAAGCCGGCCGGCGGCAGGTTCCTGCCAACATCCCCCTGGCGACGCCCGGCCCCGGCCGGGCGTCGTTAGGCTCCGGCGAAGATCATGACGAGGGGACAGATCAAGTGAACAAGCGTCTGGTTTCCGCTGCGCTCTCCGCGGTGGGCCTGGTCCTGGCGGTGGCTCCGGGGGCCTCCGCCGCACCCGCCGCCGAGACGACGAACGCCAGGTCGTGCGAGGGCGTCACGCTCTCCGGATCGCTGCCGGTGCCGCCCGCCGGCCTCGCGGTCCAGCAGACGGTGACGATCGGCGAGGACTGCAAGCCGCAGGAGGGCCCGGTGACGTACGTCCCGGCCACCACCACCCCCGCCGCGAAGTCCGTGAAGGCCGCGGCCGCCGCCGGCGCCACCACGGGCAAGCGGCAGATCAGCAGCTGGAACCAGATGTTCGACTGCTGCAACATCCGGATGACCGGGCTGTACACCACGTCCGACTGGAACACCGCCGACGGTCGCGTCACCAGCGCCACCACCGTGGCGCGCCAGGAGTTCAACCGCGAGCCGTGGGACGCCGGCTGGTCGGTGAAGTCCGCCACCAGCAGCGACGACTGCACCACCGACTGCGCCGTGGTCAACTCCCAGGCGCACGCCGACTTCGGATACAAGGGCATCTTCGACGTCACCGGTGGCTGGTACGGCAACACCCACCACACGTACCTGACGCTGAACCCGGACCTCACCAGCAGCTGCACCTTCGACGTGCAGCTGAAGCACACCTTCATCGGCTGGAACTGGCAGCACGGCTGCCAGTGAGGCGCCCGCCCACGGCCTGACCTGACGGCGCGTGCCACGGGGCCGGTGAGGTCGACTCCACCCGGACTCGACCTCACCGGCCCTCGCGGTTGGGGAACGCCCTCCCGCCTCGTACCGTGACTGACGTCGACGCCGCGCCCCTCACCGGGGCGTCGGCGTCGCCGCAGGAGACGGGCAGCCACGAGGGAAGGCACGCGCATGAAGCAGCCGCTCAAGGGCAAGGTCGCACTGGTCGGGCGGCGGGCGGCGGGCGGCGCCACGGCGCCCTTGCCGGGGGCGTGCGGTGAACGCGGCGTGCGGCGAGGCGGCCCGGCGGTGACGATGGGTGGAAACCGGGGACACCCCCACCCGCCGACCGAAGGAGCACACCCATGGCCACCGGCACCGTGCAGTCCTACCACGCGGACCACGGCTACGGCCTGATCACGCCCGACGAGGAAGGTCCCGCGCTGTACGTCTACTTCGACTCGATCGTGGCGGAGGGGGACCGGGCGCTCACCGAGGGCCAGCGGGTGGAGTTCGACCCGACGGAGCAGGAGGGCCGCCCGGTCGCCGAGCGGGTCCGCCGGTTGTAGGAGCGGCCCGGCCGCCTACGATCAGGACCCATGGAGATGACGACCGCCCTGTGGTCCTTCGCCCTCGTCGTGGGGCTGCTCACCCTCACGCCCGGGCTCGACACCGCGCTGATCCTGCGCACCTCGGCGCTCGGGCACCGGCGGCAGGCGTGGGGCGTGGTGCTCGGCATCCAGACCGGCACGCTGCTCTGGGGCACGCTGACCTCGGCCGGCGTGACGGCCCTGCTGACCGCCTCCCGGCTCGCGTACGACGTGCTGCGCTGGGGCGGGGCCGCCTACCTGGTCTGGATGGGCGTCGCCATGCTGCGCAACCGCGGCGGCGCGGCCGAGCCGGAGGAGGGGCTCGCGGGCGGGGGCCTGGCGCACGGCTGGCGGCGCGGCACGCTGACCAACCTGCTCAACCCCAAGGTCGGCGTCTTCTACGTGGCGGTGCTGCCGCAGTTCATCCCGGCGGGTGCGCCGCACTTCGCCGCCGGCGTGGCGCTGACCTGCGTGCACGTCGTGGAGGGACTGCTCTGGTCGGCGGTGCTGGTGGGCTTCGCCCAGGTGGTGCGCGGCTGGCTGCGCCGGCCGGCCGCGCGCCGGCTGCTGGACCGGGTGACCGGTGCGGTGGTGATCGGCTTCGGGCTGAAGCTGGCGGCCTCGAACTAGGGCGGACAGGACCTGGCTCGGCGCCCCGGGCCCGGCGGTGTCGCTCTCCTCGACGCGGCCCCCGGCGCACGGCGAGTCCGCCGGGCGGGTCCCGAGCCCGGCCCGCCTCCGGCCCCGCGACGTCACCCGCCTGGTGGCGCCGGGATGGACGCGGGGGCGCGGCGGGGGCTGCATGGGAGACGGCAACCCCCACACCGGAGCCCACCAGGCAGGAGCACCCCCATGGCGATCATCGCGACGTTCGAGTTCCCCGGCGTCACCCGGGCCCAGTACGACGAGGCGACGGACCGGCTGACCGGCGGCGCCGGGCTGAACAAGCCGTCCGACTGGCCGGTGCGCGGGCTGCTGCTGCACGCGACGGGCCCGACGCCGGACGGCGGGTGGCACGTCACGGACGTCTGGGAGTCCCGGGAGGCGTTCGAGCACTTCGCGGCGGTGCTGATGCCGATCCTGCAGGAGGTCGGCATCCCGACCACCCCGCCGCTGATCTGCGAGGCCTACAACGTGGTGAGCTGAGCCGGGCCCCGGTACCACGCCCGGAACCGCGCCCCGGTACCGGCCCGGAACCGCGCCCCGGGCCGTGCGGCCGGCCCGGCGCTCAGGCCGCGTGCGGCTGCGGGGTCTCGGCGCTCCGCTCCGCGGGAGCGTCCTCGCGGGCGTCCGCCGGAGCGTCCTCGGCGCGGGCCAGGTCGTGGTGGATCGGCCCGTTGCCGGCGCTCAGCGGCAGGCAGCTGCCGCCGCGCCGGTGGGCGACGATCTCCGCGGCGACCGAGACGGCGGTCTCCTCGGGCGTGCGGGCGCCGAGGTCCAGGCCGATGGGCGAGCGGAGCCGGCCGATCTCCGCCTCGGTGAGGCCGACCTCGCGCAGCCGGGCCTCGCGGTCGCGGTGGGTGCGGCGCGAGCCCATCGCGCCGATGTAGCCGACGGGCAGCCGCAGGGCGCGCTCCAGCAGCGGGATGTCGAACTTGGCGTCGTGGGTGAGCACGCAGAGCACCGTACGGCCGTCGATCCTGTCGAGCTGCGAGTCCAGGTAGCGGTGCGGCCAGTCGACGACGACCTGGTCGGCCTCGGGGAAGCGCCGCTCGGTGGCGAAGACCGGCCGGGCGTCGCAGACGGTGACGTGGTAGCCGAGGAACCTGCCGATCCGCACCACGGCGGCGGCGAAGTCGATGGCGCCGAACACCAGCATCCGCGGCGCGGGCACGTAGGCCTCGACGAAGAAGGTGACGGTGCCCTGTTCCCGCTCGTCACAGGGGCGGCCGTCCAGGCCGAGCACGACCCGGCCGGTGCGCCCGGCGTCCAGCATGGCCCGCGCCTCGGCGACGATCGCGCGCTCCAGCCCGACGAGCAGGCGCCGCGCGACGGGGGTCTCCCCGGCCGGAGTCCGGGGGAGCGTCGCCGGAAGGCCGGTCGCGGGCGACGCGAGGGCGGTCGTCGGCGAGGGGGAGAGGGCGCCGTGGTGGGTGTCGGCGGTGACGGCGACGGTGGAGCCGACCAGTCCGCCGGGGCCGGCGATGACCCGGGCGAGCGCGACGGGGGTGCCGGAGGCGATGTAGGCGATGCCGGCGTCGAGCGCCGGGTCGGCGCCGGGGACGACCGGCTGCACGAAGACGTCCAGGATGCCGCCGCAGGTCAGGCCGACGGCGAAGGCGTCCTCGTCGCTGTAGCCGAAACGTTCCAGGACGGGTTCGCCGGACTCGATGGCGGCCTGGCAGAGCTCGTACACCGCGCCCTCGACGCAGCCGCCGGAGACGCTGCCGATCGCCTCGCCGGCCGCGTCGACGGCGAGCGCGGCGCCCGGGTCGCGCGGGGCGCTGCCGGAGACCCCGACCACGGTGGCCACGGCGAAGGAGCGCCCGGACGCGTGCCAGGCCTGCAGCTGCTCGGCGATGTCCTGCATGTCGGGGAGCTCCTTACGGGGTGCGGGGGAACGGGAGGTGCCGCCGTACGGGAAACGATTCCCGTACGGCGGCGGTGCTGCTAGTGGACGCCCAGCCAGGACTTGATCGGGGTGAGCGCGAAGTAGACCACGAAGACCACGGTGAGGATCCACATCAGCGGGCCGGGCTCGCGCCACTTGCCGGTGCCCGCCTTGATGACCGTGTAGGAGATGACACCCGCGGCGACACCCGCAGTGATGCTGTAGGTGAACGGCATCAGGGTGCAGGTGAGGAAGGCCGGGATGGCGACCTCGCGGTCCGACCAGTCGATGTGCCGGGCCTGGCTCATCATCATCGAGCCGATGACGACGAGGGCGGCGGAGGCGACCTCGGTCGGGACGATCGCCGCGAGGGGTGAGAAGAAGAGCATGAGGGCGAACACGCCGCCGGTGACCGTCGAGGCGAGGCCGGTGCGGGCGCCGTCACCGACACCGGTGGCCGACTCGACGAACACGGTCTGGCCGGACGCTCCCGACAGGCCGCCGATGGCGCCGCCTGCGCCGTCGATGAACAGGGCCTTGGAGAGACCGGGCATCCGGCCCTTGTTGTCGGCCAGGCCCGCCTCGGTGCCGACGCCGATGATGGTCGCCATCGCGTCGAAGAAGCCGGCCAGCACGAGGGTGAAGACCGCGACCGAGGCGCTGATCGCGCCGAGGCCCTTGCCGCCGAAGGCGCCGAACACGTCGACGTCGCCGAAGAGGCTGAAGTCGGGCGAGGAGACCGGGCTGCCGGGCCACACCGGGGCGGAGCTGACCCAGGTCTTCGCCGGGAGGTCGGCGACCGCGTTGATGACGAAGGCCAGCACGGTGCCGCCGGCGATGCCGATCAGGATGGCGCCGCGGACGTTGCGGGCCAGCAGCACGAAGATCGTCAGCACGGTGAGGCAGAAGACCAGCACGGGCCAGCCGGCCAGTTCACCGAAGGGGCCGAGCGCCAGCGGGGTGGGACCGCCGGTGTGCACGAAGCCGGCCTTGACCAGGCCGATCAGCGCCACGAAGAGGCCGATGCCGATGGTGATGGCGTGCTTGAGCGGCAGTGGGATGCCGTTCATGATCTTCTCGCGCAGCCCGGACACGACCAGGAGCACGATCAGCAGGCCGTAGACCACACAGAGACCCATGGCCTGGGGCCAGGTGGTGTGCGGCACGACCAGCGCGGATATCACGCCGGAGACGGAGAGGCCGGCGGCGACCGCGAGGGGGACGTTGCCCACCACGCCCATCAGGATCGTGGTGACCGCGGCGGCGAGCGCCGTCGCGGTGGTGAGCTGCGCGTGGTCCAGCTTGAGACCGTTGACGTCGGCGCCGCTCAGGATGATCGGGTTGAGCAGCACGATGTAGGCCATCGCCATGAAGGTGGTGAGGCCGCCGCGGATCTCGTTGCCGATGGTCGAGCCTCGGGCGGAGATCTTGAAGTACGCGTCGAGGGCGTTCTTCGGCTGCGGTGCCGGGACCGACGTGGGGGTGTCGTCCTCGGCGGGTCTGTCTTCAGTGGTGCCGGGCTCCGTGGGGATCCTGGTCATGTCCACTCCCAAGTGTCAAAGGGGGTTGGGGTGGGCGAGCCGACCTGACAGCCAGTCAACGAAGTTGGCAGAGGGGGACGATTCGACTCACTGGGCGCACTCTGTGGCAGTGCTGCGGTGCTGGGGGCACCCCCTGCCGAAGGCTGGGGGAAGGTGGTGCGCACCGCTGCGGAACCCCGGCGTGGGAGAGGCAGCGGGATGGTGCGTTCGCGTTGCTTCCGGTGGTGCATCGGTGGTGCTCTTCACTGCTCGGGTGGTGCTGCCCCGGGGCGGCGGGGAAGACTGTCGCCGCCCCGGGGAGGTGTGCGGAGATCCGGGGCTAGAGGGAGCCGGGGGTCTCGGTGGTCAGGTGCTCGGGCCGGACGGGGATCCGGTCGAGCGCCAGGCCGGTGGCGTTGCGGATGGCGGCCACGATCGACGGCGTCGCCGACACGGTCGGGGCCTCGCCGACCCCGCGCAGCCCGTACGGGGCGTTGGGGTCGGGCAGTTCGAGGATCTCCACCGGGATCGGCGGGGTGTCCAGGATGGTGGGGATCAGGTAGTCGGTGAAGGAGGCGTTGCGCACCTTCCCGTCCTTGACCACGATCTCCTCCATCACGGCCAGGCCGAGCGCCTGGGTGCAGCCGCCCTGGATCTGCCCGACGACGGAGAGCGGGTTGAGCGCCTTGCCGACGTCCTGGACGGCGGTCAGCTCGACCACCTTCACGAGGCCCAGCTCGACGTCCACGTCGACCACCGCGCGGTTGGCGCAGAAGGTGTACTGGACGTGGCCGAAGCCCTGCCCGGTCTCCTTGTCGAAGGGGACGGTCGGGCGGTGGTGGTGCTCGCGGGTGAGGTCGATCGCCTCGTCACCGAGCAGGTCCACCATGGAGACCAGCGGGCCGGCCGACTCGGAGACGACCTTGCCGCCGACCAGCGACAGGTCGTTCTGGGACCAGCCGTAGCGCCGCCGGCCCTTCTCGATCAGCGCCTGCTTGACCGCCTCGGCCGCCAGCTTCACGGCGCCGCCGGTCATGTAGGTCTGGCGCGACGCGGAGGTCGAACCGGCGGATCCGACCTCGGTGTTGGCCGGGTGGATGGTGACCTGTTCGACGCCGAGCTCGGTGCGGGCGATCTGGGCGTGCACGGTGACGCCGCCCTGGCCGACCTCGGCCATCGCGGTGTGCACCATGGCGACCGGCTCGCCGCCGATGACCTCCAGGCGGACCCGGGCGGTGGAGTAGTCGTCGAAGCCCTCGGAGAAGCCGACGTTCTTGATGCCGACCGAGTAGCCGACGCCGCGCACGATGCCCTCGCCGTGCGAGGTGTTGGACAGTGCGCCGGGGATCTGCCGGACGTCCAGGTGCTCCGTGTCCAGCGGCGGCGGGAGCGGCATGTCCTTGACCCGCTGGAGCAGGTCGGCGACCGGGGCCGGCGAGTCGATCTGCTGGCCGGTGGGCATGTGGTCGCCCTCGGCCATCGCGTTCAGCTGGCGCAGCTCGACCGGGTCCATGCCCAGCTCGGCGGCGAGGCGGTCCATCTGCGTCTCGTAGCCGAACGCGGCCTGGACGGCGCCGAAGCCGCGCATCGCGCCGCAGGAGGGGTTGTTGCTGTACAGCGCGATGGCGTGCATCTTGACGTTCGGGATCACGTACGGGCCGTGTCCGAGCGAGGCGGCGTTTCCGACCACGGCGGGCGAGGCGGAGGCGTAGGCGCCGCCGTCCAGCACGATCCGGGCGTCGGCGAAGACCAGCTTGCCGTCGCGGGTGGCGCCGTGCTCGTAGGTCATCCTCGCCGGGTGGCGGTGCACGTGGCCGAAGAAGGACTCGTCGCGGGAGTAGACGATCTTGACCGGCTTGCCGGTGTGCTGGGCGAGCAGGCAGGCGTGGATCTGCATCGAGAGGTCCTCGCGGCCGCCGAAGGCGCCGCCGACGCCGGCCAGCGTGAGGCGGACCTTCTCCTCCGGCAGGCCCAGCACGGGGGCCATCTGCTGGCGGTCCACGTGCAGCCACTGGGTGGCGATGTAGAGGTCGATGCCACCGTCCTCGGCCGGCACGGCCAGGCCGGACTCCGGGCCGAGGAAGGCCTGGTCCTGCATGCCGACCTCGTAGGTGCCCTTGACGATGACGTCCGCCATCGCCCGGACCTCGTCGGTCACGCCGAGACCGGAGACCAGCTTCTGCTCGTGGCAGATGTTGCCGTACCCGTGCGACTTGTACTCGTGCGGCTCGTGCACGTAGCCGTGGGTCTCGGGGTCGAGGCACTGCTCCTCGGTGGTGATCGGGGTGAGCACCTCGTACTCGACCTTGATCTTCTTCACCGCGCGGCGGGCCGTCTCCGGGTGGTCGGCCGCGACCAGCGCGATCGCCTCACCGTGGCAGCGGACCTTGTCGATGGCCAGGGCCGGCTGGTCCTGGATCTCCAGGCCGTAGTACTTCGAGCCCGGGATGTCGTCGTGGGTGAGGACGGCGTATACGCCCGGCACCTTGAGCGCCTCGGAGATGTCGACCGAGAGGAGGTTGGCGCGGGGGTGCGGCGAGCGCAGCGCCATACCCCAGAGCATGTCCTCGTGCCACATGTCGGACGAGTACGCGAACTCGCCCTTGACCTTCAGATTGCCGTCCGGGCGCAGCGGCGAGCCGCCGATGCCGTCCTTGGACGCCTGGTTGATGTTCTGGAGGTTCTTCTGCCCCTGGATGGTACGAGTGCTCATGCGGCCACCTCGCTGCGCTCGGCGGGCGCTTCGCACAGCGCGCCGCCCTTCGTGATTCGCTCGCGTCGCTCGCTCATGCGGAAGTCCCCTTACCGGCGCACTTGCGGGCGGAAGCCAGCCGCACCGCGTCCATGATCTTCTCGTAGCCCGTGCAGCGGCAGAGGTTGCCCGACAGCGCCTCGCGGATGTCGTTGTCGCTCGGCTGGGCGTCGTTCTCCAGCAGGGCGTCGGTCTGCACCAGCAGGCCGGGGGTGCAGAAGCCGCACTGGACGGCCCCGGCGTCGATGAACGCCTGCTGGACCAGGCCCAGCTCGCCGTTCTCGTCGGTCAGGCCCTCGACGGTGCGGACCTCGCGGTCCTGCACCTGGCCGGCGGCGACCAGACAGGAACAGACCGGAACCCCGTCGAGGTAGACCGTGCAGGAGCCGCACTCGCCCTGCTCACAGGCGTTCTTCGAGCCCGGGAGGCCGACCCGCTCGCGCAGCACGTAGAGCAGGCTCTCGCCCTCCCACACGTCGTCGGCCTCGACCGGCTTGCCGTTGGCGGTGAAAGTGACCCTCATGCCGCGCTCCTGATCTGCTTGCTGTAGTCGTTCCAACACCAGGTGAGGGTGCGGCGGGCCATCACGGCCAGCGAGTGGCGCCGGTAGTCGGCGGTGCCGCGGACGTCGTCGATGGGCGAGGCCGCCGCCTTCACCAGCTCGCCGAACTGCTGGATCACCTCGGCGCCCAGCAGGTCGCCGGACTCCCAGAGACCGCGCTCGGCGAGCACACCCTGCAGGTACTCCTCGGCCTCCACGGCGCGGCGCGGCGTGGGGGCAGCCGAACCGATACCGGTGCCGACGGTGCCGTTCTTCGGGTGAAGGGCGAAACCGAAGGCGCAGACCGCGATCACCATGGCGTTGCGGGTGCCGATCTTGGAGAACTGCTGGGGGCCGTCCGCGACGGGGATGCGCACGGCCCGGATCAGCTCGTCGGGCTCCAGGCTGTTGCGCTTCACACCGACGTAGAACTCGTCGATCGGGATCAGCCGGGTACCGCGCACCGAGGCCGCCTCGACGAACACGTCACGGCCGGCCGCCAGCAGCGCGGGGTGCGCGTCGCCGGCCGGGGAGGCGCCGCCGAGGTTGCCGCCGACGCCGCCGCGGTTGCGGATCTGCGGCGAGCCGACGGTGTGGGCCGCCAGGGCCAGGCCGGGCAGCGGCCCGGACAGCTCGTCGATGATCCGGGTGTAGGGGACCGAGGCGCCGAGCTTGACGACGTCGCCGTCGTTCGACCATTCGGTGAGCTCGGTGATGCGGTTCAGGTCGAGAATCGCGGATGGCCGGTGCACGTCGAAGTTCATCTCGACCATGACGTCCGTACCGCCCGAGATGGGCAGCGCGGTCGGGTACTCAGCCTTCGCCGCGAGTGCCTCGTCCCAGGTAGCGGGCCGAAGGAACTCCATGCGGGTGTCTCCTCAAGTCGTCGCCGGCCGGACGGGTGGGCACAGTGCCCGGAACTCGGTGTTCGGACCTCGCAAACCGCTTCGTTGCCTCGGCGTCGGATCCTGGTCACCGGGATGTGTCCGGCGGCGTGTGGCCAGTGAACCTCTGTGACGGGGCCCACTGGCAGTCACCGATGGCATGAAGCCCCGGCTGTGGTCCCGCCCGGCATCCTGTACGTTCCTCTAAGGCGGACAATCTCGCAGCCCAGCCGTTCACCGGGTGCTACCTACGACCGTAATCCGGCCGTGATTTCCAAGCTACGGCCCCGTGATCCCGGCGCCGGTCGGTACGTAACGCCGAGCACAGATGTTCGGGCACACTGTCTCCCCGGACCGAGCGCTCGGGCCCCCACCACCTCACCCCCCAGCCCGATAGGAGTCCCGGATGCGTGTCCGTGACCTGCTCGCCCCCGGAGCCCCGCGACTGCGCCTGCTCGCGGCCGAGGAAGAGCTGGACCGCCAGGTCAGCGGCGTCATGACCACGGACCTGCACGACCCCGGCCGCTACCTGCACGGCGGCGAGCTGGTGCTCACCGGCATGCTCTGGCGCACCGGGCCGGCCGACTCCGAGCGGTTCGTGCGGACCATCGTGGCCGGTGGCGCGGTCGCCCTCGCGGCCGGGGAGGCCGAGGTCGGCCCCGTCCCCGAGGACCTCGTCGAGGCCTGCCGGCGCCACCGCATGCCCCTGTTGGCGGTACCCGACGACATCGCTTTCGGCACCGTCACCGAGTTCATCGGCCGGCAGGTCTCCGCCGACCGCGCCGCCGACCTCGCGGCCCTGGTCGACCGGCACCGCCTGCTGGTCTCCGCGGCCGGCGGCGGCGGCCTGGACGCCGTCCTCGACCTGCTCGGCGGCGACCTCGACCTCGATTGCTGGGTGCTCACCCCCACCGGCGCGGTGATCGCCGGCCCGGCCGACCGGCTCTCCGCCGAGGACCGCGACCAGCTGGTCCGCGCCCACCTCGGCGCCCAGCGCCAGCGCCGCCGCCCTCCGCACCGGGCCCGGCTGCTCACCGGCTCGTACTCGCTGCTACCCGCCTCCGCCACCCCCGACGCCGAGTCCCCGCTCGCCGACTGGATGCTCGCGGTGGCCGGCGACGTCACCGAGTGGACCGGCAAGCGCCAGCAGCTCGCCGAGAACCTGGCCCGGCTGGTCGCCGCCGAGCGGCAGCGCCGTGACGAGGGCCGCCGGCTGCGCCGCCGCCTCGCCGACGAGGTGCTCACCCTGCTCCACCGCGACGCGGACCCGGCCGAGATCAGCCGCACGCTGTACGCCTCCTCGGCGATGGCCGCCCGCTACGAGAACGCCGAGCCCAAGCCCCAGGCGCAGGACGGCTCCTGGCTGGTGCTCAGTGCCGAGGGGACGGGCCTGCCGGAGGGGACGGTGCGGTCCGTCCTGGAGGAGGCGCTGGGCGGGACGACCGACCGCGCGCTGATCGCCGGGGCCGGCACCGGCGCCGTCGTGGTGCTGCCCGCGCTGGACAGCACGGTGCCCGCCGACACGCTGCGCGAGCTGCTCTCCCCGCTGGAGGCCGGCCTCGGCTCGGAGGGCCGGATCACCCTCGGCGTCTCCGCCCCCGCGTCCGAGGCGGGCGGCCTGCGCGGCGCCCTGGAGGAGGCCCGGCACGCCCGCCGGATCGCCGCCGCCCGGGTCGGCCGGGTCTGTGTGGCGGGTCCGGAGGAGCTGGCCTCGCACGTGCTGCTGCTGGCCGCCGTCCCGGACGAGGTCCGCCGGGCGTTCCGCAGCCGGCTGCTGGACAAGGTGATCGCCTACGACATCGAGCACCAGGCGGACCTCGTCCGCACCCTGGAGGCGTTCCTGCGTTCGGACGGCTCGTGGACGAGGTGCGCCGCCCAACTGCACGTCCACGTCAACACGCTGCGCTACCGGATCGGCCGGATCGAGGAGCTGACCGGCCGGGACCTCTCCCGGCTGGAGGACCGGGTGGACTTCTACCTGGCCCTCGAACTGGCCTGATCCCGTGGGGCGTTGACGCCGAAGGGCCCGCCGATGACGATCGCGGCGGGCCCTTCGTCACACTCCGTCAGGGCTGGGCGGGGATCAGACCGGTGATCCACTCGAAGACGCCCGGCACCATGTTCTTCCAGACGTCGCTGGAGTGCGGCCCGGTGGTCTCCTGGACCTGCACGGTGGTCGGCGCCTTCGCGACCGCGGCGATGGCCTGGCCGTCCTCGTAGCCGTCGCCCTTGTTGCCGGAGATGTAGAGCGCCACCTTCGGCGGCTGGGCGGCGTTCTTGACGATGTTGACCGGGTTGTTCGCCTCGCGCAGCTTCTGGTCCTTGCCGACCAGCGAGTCCTTCTCGGTCGCGGGGTCGTTGTAGCCGGAGAGGCTGACGCCGGCCCGGTAGCGGTTGGGGTGGGCGAGGGCGAGCTTGGTGGCGCAGTGGGCCCCGGCCGAGTACCCGGCGACCGCCCAGCGGTCCGGGGCCGCGTCGGCACGGAAGTTGTCCAGCACCATCTGCGGGACGTCCCGGGTCAGCCAGGTGTCCGCGTTGACCTTGCCGGGCACGTCGGTGCAGCCGGCGTCGGTGCTGTTGCCCAGCAGCAGGGTGCGCGGGGAGACGAGGATGAACGGGGCGACCTTGCCCTGCTGCATCAGCGGCTTGAGCTGCTCGGAGACCTTGAGGGTGCCGTACCAGGTGGAGGAGGAGCCCGGGAAGCCCGGGATCAGCTCGACGACCGGGAACTTCTTGTCCTTGAACGCGGGGTCGTGGTACTGCGGCGGCAGCCAGACCAGCACCTCGCCGTCGACGCCGGACACCTGGCCCTTGAGGTCGGTCTTCTGGACGTCGTTCGGAACCTTCGGGTCGTCCACGCCCCGGAACTGCTGCGTCACCTTGGGCGGCTGCTTGGCGTCCCCGCTGCCGGCCTGGCCACCGGCCTGGCCGGCCGTGCCGCCGGTGCCCGGGTCGGCCGGCGGCACCGAGGGCACCGCCCGGACGTGCTTGCCGGTGCCGAGCAGGTCGTCCCAGCTGCCGTAGATCAGGTTGGCGTTGTTGACCATGACGAAAACCATCAGCACGGCCGTGACCTGGCAGAAGACGATCATCGCCAGCCGGGACAGGATCTGCAGCGGCCGGGGTCCGCGCACCTTGCCCCAGAGCAGCAGGGCCGCTGCGATGGAGATCGGCACGAGAATGACCGTGCAGAGGAAGAATGGCGTGCCTGTCAGTTGCATCAAGTTCTCGTATCCGGGTTCAAAGCCGTCCCGGGCCCCACTCGCCCGGAACTCGCTCCAATGGCATCGGACGGCCTGGAACGGGGATCGGTTGCCATCCGAATCTGTGCGGAACCTGAGAGGAACATCACGTTTCCGTGATGATCCCTTTTCAGGTCCGCCCTAGTCTGCCACCCTGACGGCCCGCGCCCGGACGATGCGCCCAGCCGGCTCCCAGGATCGCCCCCCGCCAGGGCACGATACCGCCCGTACGGAGCCGGCCGGCGGGCGAGGCGGTGCAATCGCCCCACGAGCGGGCAGCGAGACTATGGTCATGAGCACAACCCGTTTTCGCGCATCCCGCCGGATCTGGCCCGTCTGCGCCGCCCTGGCCCTGCTCGCGGCCGTCGCCGGATGCAGCAGTACCGGAGGCCTCCGCGCCGAGCAGGCCAGAGCCAAGGCCTCGGCCGCCGCCGGCGGCGCCGTCACGACCCCGCGCTGGAAGGTCGCCATGGTGACCCACGCGGGCGCCGGCGACGCCTTCTGGGACACCGTGCGCAAGGGTGCCGAGCAGGCTGCGGCCAAGGACAACATCACCTTCCTGTACTCCAACGACGCGCAGACCCAGAACCAGGTCCAGCTCGTCCAGGCCGCCATCGACCAGAAGGTCGACGGCCTGCTGGTCACGCTCGCCAAGGGCGACGCGCTCGGCGACGTCCTCGGCAAGGCCAAGGCCGCCGGCATCCCGGTGATCACCATCAACTCGGGCCAGGAGTACTCCGCCAGGTTCGGCGCGCTCACCCACATCGGCCAGGAGGAGTCCACCGCCGGCCAGGCCGCCGGCGCCGAGCTGGCCGCCCGCGGGCGCAAGAACGTGCTCTGCGTGATCCACGAGCAGGGCAACGTCGGCCAGGAGCAGCGCTGCTCCGGCGCCCGGTCTGGCGCCGGACTGGCCGGCGCCGCCTTCCAGGTGCTCTACGTGGACGGCGTCAACATGCCCGACGCCCGGGCCGCCGTCGCCGCCAAGCTCCAGGCCGACCCGGCCGTCGACACCGTGCTGACCCTCTCCGGCCCGATGGCCGCCACCGGCCTCCAGGCCATCCAGGACGCCCGCCGGACCGTCGAGCTGGACACCTTCGACCTGGGCACGCAGGTGGTCGCCGGGCTGAAGTCCGGCAGCGTCGGCTTCGCCGTCGACCAGCAGCCGTACCTCCAGGGGTACGAGGGCGTCGACCTGCTCTGGCTCTACCGCTCCAACCTCGACATGCTCGGCGGTGGCAAGCCGGTGCTGACCGGCCCGCAGATCCTCACCAAGGACAACGCCGACGCGCTCGCCGAGTACGTCGCGAGGGGGACGCGTTGAGCACCACGGACCTGCTCGCCCAGGACCGCCCGGCGGCGCTGCGGCGGCTGCTCGCCCGGCCCGAACTGGGCGCGCTGATCGCCGCCGCCGCCGTCTTCCTGGTCTTCGCCGCCGTTGCCGAACCCTTTCTGCGGGTCTCCTCGCTGGGCACCGTGCTCTACGCGGCGTCGACCATCGGAATCATGGCCGTACCGGTCTCGCTGCTGATGATCGGCGGCGAGTTCGACCTCTCGGCCGGCGTGCTGGTCACCACCGCCGCGCTCACCTCGTCCATGGTCAGCTACCAGCTCACCGCCGTGACCTGGGTCGGCGTGGTGGTCTCGCTCGCGGTCACGCTGTCCGTCGGCGGCTTCAACGGCTGGATGCTCAGCCGGACGAAGCTGCCCAGCTTCATCGTCACCCTCGGCACCTTCCTGATGCTCACCGGCGCCAACCTCGGCGTCACCAAGCTGATCTCCGGCACCGTCTCCACCAAGCCGATCTCCGACATGGAGGGCTTCGCCTCCTGCCGCTGGCTGTTCGCCTCCGAGGTCACCGCCGGCGGGCTGACGATCAAGGCCACCGTCTGGTGGTGGCTCGGCCTGCTGGTGATCGGCAGCTGGGTGCTGCTGCGCACCCGCTTCGGCAACTGGATCTTCGCGGTCGGCGGCGACGCGGCCGCGGCCCGCGCGGTCGGTGTGCCGGTCGCCCGGACCAAGACCGTGCTCTACCTCGGCGTCGGCTTCTGCGCCTGGGTGCTCGGCCAGCACCTGCTCTTCTCCTTCGACACCGTGCAGTCCGGCGAGGGCGTCGGCAACGAGCTGATCTACATCGTGGCGGCCGTCATCGGCGGCTGCCTGATCACCGGCGGCTACGGCTCGGTGGCCGGCTCCGCGCTCGGCGCGCTGATCTTCGGCATGGTCAGCAAGGGCATCATCTACGCCCAGTGGAACCCCGACTGGTTCAAGTTCTTCCTGGGCGCGATGCTGCTGATGGCCGCCCTGCTCAACTCCTGGGTCAAGCGCCGCGCCGAGAGGGGACCGCGATGACCGAACTGCTCTCACTCGTCGGCGTCGGCAAGACGTACGGCACGGTCCGCGCACTGGAGGACGTCTCGCTCACCTTGCGGGCCGGCGAGATCAGCTGCGTGCTCGGCGACAACGGCGCCGGCAAGTCCACCCTGATCAAGATCATCGCCGGGCTGCACCGGCACGACGAGGGCACCTACACCATCGGCGGCGAGGAGGTCCGCCTGGACTCCCCGCGCCAGGCCCTCGACCGCGGCATCGCCACCGTCTACCAGGACCTCGCCGTGGTCCCGCTGATGCCGGTCTGGCGGAACTTCTTCCTCGGATCCGAGCAGGGGTACAAGCGCTGGGGCGGCCTGCGGCTGGACGCCGACGGGATGCGCGCCACCACCCGCGAGGCGCTCGCCAGGATGGGCATCGACCTGCACGACGTCGACCGGCCCATCGGCACCCTCTCCGGCGGCCAGCGCCAGTGCGTGGCCATCGCCCGCGCCGTGCACTTCGGCGCCGAGGCGCTGATCCTGGACGAGCCGACCGCCGCGCTCGGCGTCAAGCAGTCCGGCGTGGTGCTCAAGTACGTCACCGCCGCCCGCGACGCCGGCCTCGGGGTCGTCCTGATCACCCACAACCCGCACCACGCGTACCTGGTCGGCGACCACTTCACCCTGCTCCGGCGGGGCCGGATGGCCGGCAGCCACCCCCGGGCCGAGATCGGCCTCGAACAGCTCATCACCGAGATGGCCGGCGGCTCCGACCTCGCCGAACTCTCGCACGAGCTCGCCCGACCGCAGTCCGACGACACCCCAGAGGAGCGCCCGCAGCCGTGACCAGCCCCAACGCCGCCACCCGGCCGCCGGTCCTGCCCACCCTGCTCGGCCTCGGCCCGCGCGCCGAGCGCCGCCGCCGCGCCCTGCCCGCAGGCCTCCTGCGGCTGCCCACCATCGGCGTCGACATCGGCGGCACCAAGGTCGTCGCGGGCGTGGTGGACGGCGAGGGCAAGGTGCTGGAGAAGCTGCGCACCGACACCCCCGACAAGAGCAAGAGCGCCAAGATCGTCGAGGACGTCATCGTCGAGCTGGTGCTCCGGCTCGCCGACCGGCACGACGTCCACGCCGTCGGCATCGGCGCGGCCGGCTGGGTCGACGCGGACCGCTCCAAGGTGCTCTTCGCCCCGCACCTCAACTGGCGCAACGAGCCGCTCCAGGAGGCGCTCAGCGAGCGGCTGCGGTTCCCGGTGATCGTCGAGAACGACGCCAACGCCGCCGCCTGGGCCGAGTGGCGCTTCGGTGCCGGGCGCGGCGAAGACCATATGGTGATGCTCACCCTCGGCACCGGAATCGGCGGCGCCGTCGTCCGCGACGGCTACGTCGACCGCGGCAAGTACGGGCTGGCGGGCGAGTTCGGGCACATGCAGGTGGTGCCCGGCGGCCACCGCTGCCCGTGCGGCAACCGGGGCTGCTGGGAGCAGTACTCCTCCGGCAACGCCCTGGTCCGCGACGCCCGCGAACTGGTCGCCGAGGAGTCCCCGGTGGTCCAGCCGCTGCTGGCCCGGGCCGGCGGCACCGTCGAGGGCATCACCGGCCCGCTGGTCACCGAGGCCGCCCGGGCCGGCGACCCGACCGCCACCGAACTCCTCTACGAGGTCGGCACCTGGCTCGGCGTCGGCATCGCCAATCTGGCCGCCGCCCTCGACCCGGGCCGCTTCGTCATCGGCGGAGGCGTCTCCGAGGCCGGCGACCTCCTCCTCGCCCCCGCCCGCGCCGCCTTCCGCCGCACCCTCACCGGCCGCGGCTTCCGCCCCGAGGCGGCCATCGTCCACGCCGCCCTCGGCAACGAGGCCGGCCTGGTCGGCGCCGCCGACCTCGCCCGTCAGGTCGCCCGCCGCTTCCGCACCATCAAGCGGCGCCGGGTGGAGCGCTCGGTGCCGTAGGGCGCGTCCGACCGTTCCCGCCCGGCGCGCGGCGCCGGGGCCGCGCACGGGGAGGCCGGCCGGTCCGGCCTCCCCTGTGCGGGTGCCGAGGTGTCAACTACCCGTTGGTAGCCGTGCGGCCCTGTTGTCGGGGCCATGGCTCCTGTGAAACAACGGAGTTGACGTCGACTCGGGAGGCCTTTCCGGATGAGAGCTCTGGCCCGCATCGCCCCGCCGCTCCTGCTCGCCACCGCCCTGGTCTGCTCCGCCGCGGGGCCGGCCGGCGCGGCGGGACCACCAGTGCAGTCCCCGCCCAAGGTGCCCCAGGCGGTGGGCTGGGGCGGCGCCGTGGCCAGCGTGGACGCCGACGCCACCGCGGCCGGGATCGAGGTGCTCCGCAAGGGCGGCAACGCCGTGGACGCCGCGGTCGCCGTCGCGGCGGCGCTCGGTGTCACCGAGCCGTACTCGGCCGGGATCGGCGGGGGCGGGTACTTCGTCTACTACGACCACGCCAGCGGGCGGGTCTCCACCATCGACGGCCGGGAGACCGCCTCCCGGACGGCCGACGAGGGGCTGTTCCTGGAGGGTGGCACGCCGCTGCCGTTCGCCGACGCCGTCACCAGCGGGCTCTCGGTCGGCGTGCCCGGATCCCCGGCGACCTGGGAGACGGCCGTCCGGCTCTGGGGCAAGCGCTCCTTCGCCGACGCGCTGCGGCCCGCCCAGCGGATCGCCGACCAGGGCTTCACCGTCGACCAGACCTTCCAGGACCAGACCGCGCTCAACCAGGCCCGGTTCAAGGACTTCCCCGACACGGCGAAGCTCTTCCTGCCCGGCGGCAGCCTCCCCGTCGTCGGCTCCACCTTCCGCAACCCCGACCTCGCCGCCACCTACCGGCAGCTCGGCAGGGAGGGCACCAAGGCGCTCTACCACGGCGACCTCGCCGGCGACATCGTCCGGACCATCCAGCACCCGCCGGTGGACCCGGCCTCCGGCCGCAACGCCCGCCCCGGCAAGGTGGACGCCGCCGACCTGGCCGGCTACCAGGTCCGCCGGCAGCAGCCCACCCACGTCGCCTACCGCGACTACGACCTCTACTCGATCGCCCCGTCCAGCTCCGGCGGCACCACCGTCGGCGAGGCGCTCGGCATCCTGGAGGACGGCGAGCTCGGCCGGTACGACGGCACGCAGTACTACCACCACTTCCTGGACGCCTCCCGGATCGCCTTCGCCGACCGCAACCGCTGGGTCGGCGACCCGGCCTTCAACGACGTGCCGGCGAAGGAGCTGCTCTCCGCGCGGTACGCGGCCGCCCGGGCCTGCCTGATCAGCCCCGACCGCGCGCTCACCAGCCCGCTCGCCCCCGGCGACCCGCGCCACCCGGCCGCCTGCGCGAGCGCCGGCCCGGCGCCCGCCGCCGAGCCCTACGAGGGCCTCAGCACCAGCCACCTGACGGTCGCCGACCGCTGGGGCAACATCGTCTCCTACACGCTCACCCTGGAGCAGACCGGCGGCAGCGGCATCACCGTCCCCGGCCGCGGCTTCCTGCTCAACAACGAGCTGACCGACTTCAACTTCACCCCGCTCACCCCCGGGGTGCCCGACCCCAACCTGCCCGGCCCGGGCAAGCGCCCCCGCTCCTCGCTCTCGCCGACCATCGTGCTGCGCGACGGCGAGCCCGTGCTGGCGGCCGGCTCGCCCGGTGGCGCGACCATCATCACCACCACCCTCCAGGTGCTGCTCGGCCGCCTCGACCGGGGCCTGAGCCTGGAGCAGGCGATCGCCGCGCCGCGCGCCAGCCAGCGCAACACGGCCGCTACCCAGGCCGAGCCGGCCTTCCTCGCCCTGCCCGAGCGGGCCCGGCTGGAGGCGCTCGGCCACGTGTTCGCGAGCACGCCCGAGATCGGCGCCGCGACCGGCGTCGAACGCCTGCCGGACGGCCGCTGGGTGGCGGCCGCCGAACCGGTCCGCCGGGGCGGCGGCGCCGCGGCGGTGGTGCGGCCCGCACCCTGACGCCGGCCGGTTTGTCGGTGGGCGGCGGTAGATTCGGGGTGGGCGTCCTTCCGGGCGCCCGCCCGTCGTCCGAACCACCCGTCCCGACCTCCGTCCGAAGCACCCGTCCGAACCACCGGGAAGGCCGCCCGCCGTGACCGTCCGCATCGCCACCTGGAACATCAACTCCGTCACCGCGCGGCTGCCCAAGCTCCTCGAATGGCTGGAGAGCGCCAAGCCGGACGTGCTCTGCCTCCAGGAGCTCAAGTGCGCCGCGGACGCCTTCCCGTACGAGCCCGTGCGCGAGCTGGGCTACGAGACGGCCGCGCACGGCACCGGCCGGTGGAACGGCGTCGCCATCGTCTCCCGGATCGGCCTGGACGACGTCGTGCGTGACCTCCCGGGCCAGCCCGGCTACCTGGCCGACGACGCCCTGCTGCCCGACGTCGAGCCGCGCGCCATCGCCGCCACCTGCGGCCCGGTCCGGGTCTGGTCGGTCTACGTGCCCAACGGCCGCGAGGTCGACCACGCCCACTACCGCTACAAGCTGGAGTGGCTGGAGGCCCTGCGCCAGGCCTCGCTGGAGGACGCCGCGGGCCCGCGCCCGTTCGCCGTCCTCGGTGACTTCAACATCGCCCCGGCCGACGAGGACGTCTTCGACGTCGCCGCCTTCGAGGGCCTCACCCACGTCACCCCCACCGAGCGCGCAGCCCTCACCGCCCTCGCCGAGGCGGGCCTCCAGGACGTCGTGCCGCGCCCGCTCAAGTACGACCGCCCGTACACCTACTGGGACTACCGCCAGCTGGCCTTCCCGAAGAACCGGGGCATGCGGATCGACCTCACCCTCGCCAACAAGGCCTTCGCCGACGCCGTGACGGACAGCTACGTCGACCGCGAGGCCCGCAAGGGCAAGGGCACCTCCGACCACGCCCCGGTCGTGGTCGACCTCGACCTCTGAGTCACTCCCGGTAGCGTGTGTCCCCCGAACGGTCCAGAGCGGTGGCCGGGCGGGGGCCGGGTGCCTAGCGTCGGGGAATGACTGGGTGTAGTTGTTCGATCACGTGGACATCGGAGTCCCCGGCTGCGCCCGAGAATCCCGGAGGTTCCGGTATGCGCCCCACGCGTACGGCCGCCGCCGCCCTGATCGGCGCGACGGTGCTGACCGGCCTGACGGCCCCCATCGCGCTGGCCAAGGACGGCGCCGCCACGGTCAGCCCGTCCCAGGCCGCACCGGGCCAGACCGTGACGGTCACGGTCTCCTGTGAGAAGTCCGACAAGCCCAACGCCAAGACCATCACCGCCAACTCCCAGGCCTTCGAGGGCGGCCCGGCCACCCTCACGCTCGGCTCGGACGGCAAGCACACCGGCTCCGCCCGGCTGGCGGCCAAGAACAGCGGCGACAACAAGGTCGACGGCACCTGCCCCGACGGAGCCGCCTTCTCCACCAGCGTCACGGTCACCACCGTGACCACGTCCACGACCACGTCGTCGCCGGCCGGCAGCCTCGGCGAGTGGGGCCAGGCGGCCGGGGAGTGGGCCGGCTCGCTCGGTCAGTCGGGCGCGGGCAGCCAGCAGATCGCCCCGCACGGTGCGGTGAAGACCGGCCTGGGCGGTTCGGTCGCCGCCAACCCGGCCGAGCTGGCCGGCGGCGCGGCGCTGGTCATCGGCGGCATCGGCGGGTTCTGGCTGCTGCGGCGGCGGGGAGGCGCCGACTCCGCCTGAAGGGCCGCCGCGCGTGCGGCTTCGAAGGTGCCGCCGGACGTCACGTCCGGCGGCACCGTCGTGTTCCCGGGTGCCGCTCAGGCGATGGCCGGCAGCGCCTGCGGGGATCCGCTGTCCTCCTCGGCGCTCAGGGCGCCGGTGGCCAGCAGGTACTGGGCCAGGATGTACGTGGCCATGATCCAGAACTGATGCCCCGGCAGCTCCCGCCACTTCGCGAGCTTGGTGGCGATCAGGGTGTCGGAGAGCAGGAAGAGCGCCCCGCCCAAGCCCGTCCGCCACCCCAGCCCGGCCGAGGTGACGGCCGTCGAGGCGAGCAGCAGGCTGTACCCGGCCACCGGGACCTGGAGGTCGCCGAGGTCAGGCCAGAGCCGGCCCACCATCGTCGCCCAGGCCGTGGCGTACGCGGCCGCGACCACCAGCGCCCGCCGCCGGTCGGTCAGCGCCCCCTGCCGGACGAACATCGTCACGAAGCAGACGTGCGCCGCCGCGAAGGAGCCCATGCCGGCCAGGAACGCGGTGTCGTCGCCGAGCTGCAGCAGCACGTCGCCGCCCCCGCTCAGCAGCAGCGCGGGCGCCAGCAGCTTCGGCACCTCCCGGCCGGCCGCGGTGGCGGCCGTGACGCTGTGCGCGGCCAGCAGCGGCATCAGGGCCGGCTTGGTGGCGTGCCGCAGCACGGGCGTGTCGGTGAGGAGCGCGCCCAGGTGGGCCGCCGAGGTGGCGGCGAAGCCGGTGAGCAGCCCGGTGGCGGCGCGCAGGCGCCCTGGTCCGCGGCCGCCGAGAACGGCGCGGGTGGTCGTACGGATGCTCATGCGGCGGTGTCCTCCGGGGGTCCGGGTGGGGCGGGGCCCGGGCGCCGGGGCGGCGGCCCGTTCGTCCGCACCCTAGGCGACCGGGCCCGCGCCGGGGAAGAGCTTGTTACCGGCGCGTAGCACCGGCGGTGCCCGCGGGGTGACGCGGCGGCGGGCGCGGCGGTCGGCGGGCGGGGGCTCGGCGCTCGGCGGGCGGTGGGGCGGCCGATCCGCCGCCGGTCCGGTTGCTGCCACCGAGGCCGCGCCCACCGTCTAGTCTGGTCCACGACATGGAGCAGCAGGAGTACGCGGCCGACACCACGCAGGTGGCCGGCGGCACGTCGGACGGACGCACGGGCGGGGCGGGGCGGAGCACCACCGTCGCCGTCGTCGCCGTACGCGAAGCCGGTCCTGACGCTCCGCAGGTGCCGGGCCCGGCCGCGGGCGCCGGCGGGCTCTCGCCCGACCCCGGGCTGCTCCGGCTCGCCCAGTGGTTCGCCGAGGCCGGTCCCGGGGCCGCCGACGACCTCTGCACCGCCTCCTTCGGCCTCTACCCCGCCCGCCACTTCGGCGTCCCCGCCGAGCCGGCCCCCGGCGCCGCACCCGGCCCCGCCGAGGCCGAGGTCAGCTGGTGGCACGGCCCCACCGCGCACGCGCCCGCCGCGCTGCGCGCCCGAGAGGCCCGCCCGGCGCGCGGTCCGCGCCGGGCCCGGCGGGACGCCGGCGCATCGTCCGCCGTCCTCTCAGGGGCCAAGCCGGGTACGCCCGGCAAGCACCGCAAACCCGAGCGCGCCCGCTCCGCCGCCGGGACGCAGGATCGCTCCGCTGCCGCCGAGCGCCGGATCGCCGCCCGGCTGCTGCTGGCCCACCCGCTGGTCACCGCCTCCGGGCCGCACGCCGAGGGCTTCCCGCTGATCCGCCGTCACCGTGACTGGCTCACCGAGCGGTTCGACACCCTGCTCGGCTACCGCCTCGTGGTCGGTCCCTGGCACGCCCGGCTCTGCAAGGCCGGCCTCGGCCCCGGCACCGGCCGCCGGCTCGAACACCCCGGCACCGGCGCCCCGTTCACCCCCGGCGGATACGCCCAACTCGCCCTCGCCCTGGCCCTGCTGGTCGACGCCCCCGAACAGCTCCCGCTCGGCCGGCTGCTGGCCGCGATGCGCTCCGCCGCGCCGGGGCCGGACCGCTGCGCCGCCCCCGCCGACCTCGCCACGGCCCTGGCCGCGCTCGCCGAGTGGCAGGTGCTCGACGGCATACCCGCCGACCTGGCCGAGGAGAGCGCCGTCCTGACGGTCGACCGCGAGCTGGCCCGCGCCGTCCCCGCCGGCCCACCCGCCCTCGCCGCCGACGCCACCGACCTGATCCGCCGCGCCACCCAGGCCGATCCCGGCACCGCCGTCCGCCGCCGCCTCGCCGAGACCCCGGCCGTGCTCGCCGCCGACCTGCCCGAGGACCAGCGCGCCTGGCTCCGTGACCACCACCACACCGGCCCCGCCGCCCTCGCCGACTTCCTCGGCCTGGAGGCCGAGGTGCGGGCCGAGGGCGTCGCCCTGCTCGACCCCGCCGACGAACTCACCGACCTCGCGCTGCCGGGCCCCGGCACCGTGGCCCAGGCCGCCCTGCTGCTGGTCGAGCGCCTGGTCGAGGAGGTCCGCCCGCTCCCGGGCGAGACCACCGACGCGGACGTCCCGGTCCCCGACGCCCTGATAGACGGCGTCCTCGGCGACATCGCCGACGAGTACGGCCTCCCGGCCGGATGGCGCCGCGACTACCTCGCCGACCGCACCGCCCTGCGCCGCGACACCCTCGACCTGCTCCACCGGATGGGCCTGCTCACCCCCACCCCCCGCGGCACCCGCCCGCCGGGCTGGCTCCTCCGCGCCCCCGCCGCCCGCTACGCCCCCGCCGCCGACCTCCTCCCGCCCCCGGGCACCGGCCGCCACTCCCGCCGGGACCAGCCGGTGACGGTCCCCGCCCCGGCCGGGCCGAGGGAGGAACAGCGGGCGTGACATGACGGCTGGACTCGCCCGGGCCGACCTTTGTCCGATCTGCTCCGCGAGCTTCTCGGGCAGGGTCACGGTGTACTTCCTGGTCGTGGCCATATCGGCCACCCCACCGTGCGTGCATAGGTCCCCGGTCACATCACCGTCTGGCCGTGGCCGCCGTCACCGGGCCGTGTTGGACGGTTTCGACGGTGGCGCCGACGCCGAGGGTGCCGAGGGCGATGGAGGCGAGGACGGCGGCGCAGGCCAGGTAGCGGCGGTGCCGCTGGGGGAGCGGGAAGCGCGGATCCTGGAGGGTCGCCGGAGGGTTGGCGTTCATGTCAGGGAGCGTTCCAGGGCGGTGTGAACGATCGCTACGCGTGGGTGAAGTCCGGATGGGGGGCGGGCGTCGGTTCGTGCCGACAGGGCCGCAGGTGAGCGGCCCCGCCGGGGCGCGGGCGGGGCCTCGGCGGGGTCAGCCCGCTCCGGGCCACGAGGCAGCCAGGTGCGCGGGTGCCCCGCGCGACGGTGGCCCGTCAGGCGGCGGCGTACATGCGCCGCGCCGGCTCGGCGGTCGGGCGCGCGGCCTGCTCGGGGCTCACCCGGGTCGCCGGCTCGGCGGTGTCGAGGTAGTGGGCGAGGGCCTGCCGGCTGCGGGCCAGGTCGTCGATCCGGGCGTCGAGTTCGGCGAGCTCGCCGCGCAGGGTGGCGAGCAGGTCGGGGCAGGCCTCCAGAGCGGGGAGGGGGCCGCTGGCGCACGGCAGGATCTCGGCGATCACCCGGGTGGACAGGCCCGCCGCCAGCAGGCCGCGGACCTGCCGCACCCGGACCAGGGCGTCGTCGCCGTACTCGCGGTAGCCGGCGGCCGACCGCTCCGGGAGGATCAGGCCCTGCTCCTCGTAGTACCGCAGAAGGCGGGTGGACACCCCGGTCAGGCGGGCGAGTTCTCCGATGCGCATGATCATCGGAACGTCCGCCCGCCCGCCGCTGTTCCCGCCCGCCGCCGGCGGGCCGGCTACTCCGGCTACTCCGGGAGGCCGGTGAGGAAGTCCATGACCAGCTTGCGCAGTTCGGGCAGCCGCTCGACGAAGGCCATGTGGCCGGCGGCCAGTTCGGCGAGCCGGGCACCCGGGATGCCCCCGGCGAAGACGCGGTGCTGGCTGGGCTGCACCAGCATGTCCTCGGTGGGGCTGATCACCAGCGTCGGCACCGCGACGGAGCCCAGATCGCCACGGACGTTCACCTCGCCCACCAGGGTGAACTGCTGCCGGACGCCGTCCGGGAGCGGGGTCAGCAGGTTGTCGTACAGACCGGCGAGCTCCTCGGGGGTCAGCGAGGAGACCCAGGTCGAACCGAAGAGCACCGAGAGCATGAAGCGGGCCATCAGCTCCGGGTGGTCGCTCAGGCCGACCACCAGCTCGGCGGTCATCCGCAGGCGGTGGTCACCGCCGGCCACCGGGGCTATCAGCAGCAGCGAGCGGACCCGCTGCGGGTGGCGGTTGGCGGCGCGGACGGCCACGGCGCCGCCCATCGAGTAGCCGGCCAGGTCGAAGGTCTCCAGGCCCTCCTCGACGGCGGCGGCGACCAGCCGGTCCGCCAGCTCGTCCAGGGTGGGCGCCTGCGGCTCGTACGGGGAGTCACCGGAGCCGGGGAAGTCCGGCGCGACGACGGTGCGGTGGGCGGCGAGGTCCTCCAGCAGCGGGCCCCAGTTGTTGATGCCGCTGCCGCCGGCGCCGTGGGCGAGCAGCAGGCCGGGGCCGGAGCCGAGGACGGTCCGGGCAAGCGGGGCGGGGGTGGTCGGCTTCTCGGACATGGCAGGTGGCTCCTCTGCGGCCGTGGGTGTCTCGGTCACTCACGACGGTACGTGTTCACACCGATGTGAAGGTCAAGAACCCGGTCCAACTCCCTTCGGAGCAACCCGAGGTGACACACCGGATCGCGGGCCGGCCGCCGGACGCGCCGGAGCGTCGACCGGCGGGCAGGAGGGAGCGTGCGTCGGCGGTGCGGAGGGGGACTCCCCCCGAACGCCGGGGCCGCGTCGACCGCCCGGAACAGGCGGCCCCGCTGTCGCACGGACGGAATGCCGGGGTCCGGCTGTGGCGGCAGCCGGGCCATGGGGCAGGATGGCAGTCCGTTCGGAATACGTACGTCCGCTCCAACGCGGCTGCGCACGACACGACCTGGCAGGCGACAAGGTGACGACACAGCACGTACGGCGGCCGGCGGCGGCCCGTTCCCTCGCCCTCCACGCTGCGGGGGCGGGACGGTGACCCGGGACCTGGTCCTGCACGACTGGGTGGTGGCCGGCATCGCGCTGGCCTCCGGCTGTGTGGCCGGTCTGGTGCTGCGGGCGCTGATGAAGTGGCTGGGCAAGCACGCGAGCAGGACCAAGTGGAGCGGGGACGACATCATCGTCGACGCGCTGCGCACCATCGTCCCCTGGGCTGCCGTGATCGCCGGGGCCGCGGTGGCCGCTTCGGCCCTGCCGCTCACCGCGCGGATCGGGGTGCTGGTCGACCGGTCGCTGACGGCCGTGCTCATCGTCATCGCGACGCTCAGCGCGGCCCGGGTGGTGGCCGGGCTGGTGCAGTCGGTGGCCGCGTCCCGGACGGGCGTCGCGGCGTCCGCGACCATCTTCGTCAACATCACCCGCATCGTGGTGCTGTCGATGGGCGTCCTCGTGGCCCTGGAGACCCTCGGGGTGTCCATCGCCCCGCTGGTCACCGCCCTCGGGGTGGGCGGTCTCGCGGTCGCGCTGGCGTTGCAGGACACCCTCGCCAACCTCTTCGCGGGTGTGCACATCCTCGCCTCGAAGACGGTCCAGCCGGGTGACTACATCCGGCTCACCAGCGGGGAGGAGGGGTACGTCGTCGACATCAACTGGCGCAACAGCGTGGTGCGCAACCTGTCGAACAACCTGGTGATCATCCCCAACGGCCGCCTGGCGCGGACGAACATGACGAACTACTCCCAGCCCGAGCAGAAGCTGTCGATCCTGGTCCAGGTCGGGGTCGGCTACGACAGCGACCTGGAGCACGTGGAGAGGGTCACCCTCGACGTCGTCGACAGCGTGATGGCCGACATCAGCGGTGGCGTGCCCGACCACGAGGCCGCCGTCCGTTTCCACACCTTCGCGGACTCCAGGATCAACTTCACCGTGATCCTGGGCGTCGGCGAGTTCAGCGACCAGTACCGGATCAAGCACGAGTTCATCAAGCGACTGCACCAGCGGTACCGGACGGAGGGCATCTCGATCCCCGCGCCCACGCGCACGGTCTCGCTGCAGCAGGACGGGGCGGGCGAACCGTCGTCCCTCCCGGCGGTTCCGCACCAGTGGGAAGCGTCGTCCAAGGTGCTGGCGGACCGGCGGCGATAGCCGGCACGGGGGCCGGCCAGGCTGTTTCCTTCCTTCACCTTCAGAACCTGGCGGCGCACGACGTCGGGGAGCCCCCAGCCCTCGGGGGCCGGGTTTCGTGCGCTGATCCGACAGGATCCGAAGGAGAGGCCCTAGCCGGTGGGCTGGACCTCGTACGGGGCCGGGTACGGCGTCTCGTACGGGGTCAGCACCAGCCGCACCACGTCCTCCAGCCGCCGCCGGGCGTCGCCGAGCGTGGTGCGGCCGGTCACCCAGGCGGTCAGCTCGCCCTGCCAGGCGTGGCCCACGATGTGCCGCACGAGGTCGCTCGCGGCCGCCGGGACTTCGGCCATCACCGCTTGGAGCGCGGTGCTGTCGGCGCGGGCCATTCCCTGCAGGGCCTCGCTGGCGAAGGGGTCGGTGGAGGCGGCGACGGCCACCCGGAGCCGGGCCAGCTCGGGCTGGCGCTGGTAGGCGCGCATGCCGCCGCGGACGAAGCGTACCGCCCGGTCGGTGGCGCCCAGCCCGGCCCGGGGCCCGCGCAGCTCCGCCACCAGGTCGGCCAGGAGCAGCCGGTGCCACTCCGCGATGGCCGCCGCCAACAGGTGGTCCTTGGAGGAGAAGTAGCGGTATGCCGTCCCCAGGGCGACTCCGGACCGCTCGCAGACCTGCTTCATCTGCAGCCGCTCGACGCCGATCTCGTTCACCAGGGCGAGTGCGGCCGCGATCAGGGACTCGCGGCGTTCGAGCTGACGCGGAGACATCGTCTCCACCGGCCGTGGTGACAGGTCAACCTTGGTCACCCGCACCATGATACGGCCCGGGGCCGCCCAGGAGTATGACGCCGACCGGCCGCCTCTCGTTCGCCCGCCGTGCACCGGGGCGCAGGCGGGGGGCGACGGTCAGCGCAGCCGGGCCGAGCGGTCGCGGACCAGCGCCTCCTGCACCGCCGAGGCCACCAGCCGGCCGTCCCGGTCGTAGAACTCGCCGAACGACAGCCCGCGCCCGTCCGAGGAGGACGGGCTGCGCTGGGCGAACAGCAGCCACTCGTCGGCCCGGAACGGGCGGTGGAACCACATCGCGTGGTCCAGCGAGGCCAGGATCAGCCGCGGCGCCTCGGTGCGCTGGAAGAAGTTCGGCTGGATGTGCAGCCCGGCCGTCGAGGCCAGCGTGAGGTCCGAGAGGTAGGTGAGCGCGCAGACGTGCAGCAGCGGGTCGCCGTCGGGCAGCGGGGAGCCGGTGCGCAGCCAGACGAACTGCTGGGGCATGCCGGGCACGGCCGGGGGCACGCCGGGCGCGTCCGGCGGGACGAACCGCAGCTCCAGCGAGCCGAAGCCGCTCGTGCGGGTGAGTGCCGCGCGGTCCGCCTCGTCCCAGAGCGAGAGCGCGTCCGGCAGTTCCTCGGGCCCGGGCAGGGCGGGCATCTCGCGGTGACGGTCGGCGGAGGCCTCGGGCCGCTTGAAGGAGGCGGAGAGGGTGAAGATCGCGTCGCCGCCCTGGACCGCCGTCACCCGGCGGGTGGCGTACGACATGCCCTGGCGGACCCGGTCGACCTCGTAGCGGATCGGGCGGGTCGGGTCGCCGGCGAGCAGGAAGTAGCCGTGCAGGGAGTGCACCGGGCGGTCCGGCCCGACGGTCAGCCCGGCGGCGGTCAGCGCCTGCGCGGCCACCTGGCCGCCGAAGGCACGCATCGGGGCGCCGGCATGGCACCGGCCCCGGAACGTGTTCTCGTCCAGCCGCTCGATCCGCAGCAGCTCGGCGAACGGGCCGGCGGTATCGGTGGCCCGTCTTTCCTGTTCGGTCACGTCGGTCACCGGCCCATAGTGGCAGAAGCCAACGGTCCGGCGGTGTGACCTGGGTAACCCTTTCGGGTTAATCCGGGCCTAGAACCTGTTTCAGTACCAGGCTGCGGCCGACGCGTTGTCAGTACCCCCTCCTAGCGTGCTCGGCATGTCGCAAGCCGCACACGCGTACGCCTATCTGCGCCCGTCCGCCGTCCTCGACGGCTCCGACGGCCCGCGCCTCGCCCTGGAGACCTCCGGCGGCGCCACCCCGCTCGGGGCGGTCGCCAACCCGCGCTTCTTCGCGGGCTTCCTGGCCGACCCGGCACCGGCCGCCGCCGCGCTGCTCGCGGTCGCGGACGTCGCCGCCGCCCGCTACTATCAGCCGCAGCTGCGCGCCTCGCTCGACCCGGTGGTGACCGCCAACGGCGACCGGCTGCGGTTCGAGTCCTTCTCCGGCTGCTGCGGCGTCTACGCCCGGCTCGACGTCCTCGGGGCCGGGCTCGACGGCGACGAGATCGGCCACGGCACCACCAACGTCGACGTCAACAACCCGCTGCGCGAGGCGCTCACCCGGATCGCCCCGGGCGACCCGCTGCACCTCGCCGTCGGCCCGGACGCCCTGGAGGTCACCACCTTCGACGGGCCGGTCGTCGAGAAGAAGGTGCCGCTGCCCGAGCGCTGGCTGCGCGGTTTCGCCGAGACCCAGGTGACGGCCGCCGGCTTCGACCTGCGCGCCGAGCTGCCCGCCGCCGAGGCCGTCCGCTTCCTGCGCTCGCTGCCGCGCGGCGGCGGCCGGACCCGGGCCGCCGCAGGCTGGGTCGTCCCGGCCGGCCGCACGCTGCGCCCGACCACCCGGCCGGTGCCCGGTGCGGTCTGCCTGCCCGGCCCGGAGCGGCTGGCCGCCCTGCAGAGGGTGCTGAGGCACGCGCTGGCGCTGCGGGTCTACGGGCCGGTGGCGGGCGACGGCCCGGCCGCCTCGGCCTGGGAGGTGGTGCTGCCCGGCATGCGGCTCACCCTCACCCTGTCGCCCGACGCCTCGCGCGGCTTCTCCGGCGAGGGCGGGGTGCTGGGCGCACTGGCCACCGGCACCGCCGAGCAGGACGCCGAACTGGTCGCCGTCCTGCTGGCCTGGGAGCCGCGGGTCGAGGTCGCCGAGCTGGCCGAGCAGTCCGGCCTGACCCCGGCGCGGGTGCGGGCCGCGCTCACCCGGCTCGGCACCGCCGGGCAGATCGGCTACGACACCGCCGAGGCCGCGTACTTCCACCGGCAGCTGCCGTACGACGCCGGCCGCGCCGAGGCGCGGAACCCGCGGCTGCGGGCCGCCCACGCGCTGGTCGCGGCGGGCGCCGTCCGGCTGGAGGCGGGCGGCGCGCTCGCCACCGTCACGGTGGACGACCACCTCCAGCGGGTCCGGACGGACGCGGCGGGGGCGCTGAGCTGCACCTGCCTCTGGTGGGCCAAGTACCGGGGCGGGCGCGGGCCGTGCAAGCACGCGCTGGCGGTCGGGATGGTCCGGGAGAACGCGGCGAGTGCGGCGGACGCGGCGGACGCGACGAGCACGGTGGGAGCGGGCGCATGAATGGCGTCGAGCAGCTGGTGACGGCGGTCCGCGAGGGGCGGACGCCGCAGGTGCCGGCCCTGGTGGCGGGGCTCGGCCCGGCCGAGCGGCGGGCCTGTCTGCCCGCGCTCAAGGAGCTGCGCAAGAAGGTCCGGGGCGAGTGGTCGAGGGAGGCGATCGCGCAGGCCGGGGCGCTGCTGGTGGCCGGCGCCGGCTGCCACGCCGGGCCGGCCGGGGCCGCGACCTGGATCGGCGGGCGGGACTTCGCCGGCCGCTCCTTCGCCCGCCACCCGGCACTCGCCCAGGTGGTCGGCGCGCAACCGGTCGAGTGGCAGGTCGAGGTGGCCACCCGGCTGGCGGCGCGCCGCGGGCCGGGCTGGAACTGGGACCTCTACCCGCTGATCGAGGACGTGGTCCGGCGGACGGGCTGCCCGGTGCCCGACACGGAGGCCTTCACCGCCGAGTGGCTGGAGCAGCTCGCGAGGGGCGACGACAACCGCGGCTGGGTCCGGACGCTGCTGGAGCGCCTGCGCGAGGACGACTTCACGCCGGTGCTGGTGCCCCGGGTGTTCGAGCTCGCGGACATCGGCTGGCGGCTCGAACACCGGTTCACCGAGCGGCCCGGGGACTGCTGGCCGGAGGCGGTCGCCGCGCTGGCGGCCGCTGGTGAGCTGGACCGGGCCGAGCTGCTCGACCGGTGCCTCGCCCGGCTGGTGCGCGGTGGCAAGCCGGCCGACCAGCGGGCCTTCCTCGCCGTCCTGGCCGCCCTCGCGCCCACCCCGGAGGAGTACACCGCCCGGCTGCGCAGCCTGGTCGCCCTGCTGGACGGGCTCTCCGTGGTGGCCGGCCACGCCCAGCAGACGCTGGCCGGGCTGGACGCGGCCGGGCTGGTCGGGCCGGAGGTGCTGACGGAGGCCTCGGCGGTGGTGCTGTTCCGGACGGAGAAGAAGCTCGTCCGTGCGCAGCTGGGCTGGCTCGACAAGGCGGCGCGGCGCTCGCCCGAGCGGGCGGGCCCGGCGGTGCTGGCGGCGGCCGAGGCCTTCGGGCACTCCGACACCGCCCTCCAGGAGCGGGCGCTCAACGTGGTGGCCCGTCACCTCGGGGCGGCCGGTGAGGCGGTGCTTCCGGATCTGCGGTTCGCCGCCGAGGCGCTCAACCCGGCCCACCACGCGCGCGCCGGCGAGTTGCTGGGCGCGCCGGTCGGCGGCGACGACCCGGACACCGGGTGGAGCGAGCTCCTCCCGCCCGTCCCGCAGCCGAGGCCGCTGGGGGAGCCGCTCGCCACCCCGGAGGAGGTCGCCGAGGAGCTGTCCGTGCTGATGCTCTCCGGCCGGGTGGACGTCGCCGTCTTCGAACGCACCCTGGACGGCCTGGTCCGGCACGCCCACCGCGACCGCGCGGCGCTCGCCGAGGCGCTGGAGCCGGTCCTGAGGGTGCACCAGTGGAGCGGCGTCGGCCGGTGGCAGGACTGCGGGCCCGGCGAGGTCCTGTACGTCGCGGCCGCCGTCGCCGGGCGGACCCCGCCTCACCGGCTCCGGGACTTCCTCGGCGGCGGGGGCAGATCGCCGCTGCGCGGTCAGGCCGGCACCGTCCACGGTCATGTGCTCGCCGCCCGGCTGGAGGAGGCGGCCTGGCAGGTGACCGCGACCCGGCCGCCGTTCCTGCTCGCCACCCCGACCGACGCCACCGGCGCGCTGGACGCGGCCGTGCTGGTCTCGCGGCTGGCCGGCTACGAATCGGCGGGAGTGACGCCCGGCCAGGTCGACCTCCAGGCGGCCCTGCTGCGGCTCACCCCGACCACCGACGAGGCGGTGCTCGCCGCGGCCGGGCGGCTCGCCTCGCCGGCCGGGCGCTGGGCGGCGCAGTGGCTGGGCGAGGGCGGCCTGCCCGGTCAGTCCTCGGAGCGGGTGGTCTTCGAACCCGGCCGGGGGGCGAAGAGCGTCCGGCCGTACTGGGAGCGTTGGTGGGAGGGGCTCAAGCGGGTCGCCGTGGCCCAGCCCGGTCTCGGCGCCGGACCGGAGGGCCCGGCCGGGCAGCGCCTGGACGCGAGGTTCCGGGCCCTGTTCGACGGCACCGAGCCCAGCGTGGCGCGGGCCCGGAAGCAGGACGAGTGGCTCTGGCAGCCCACCGTGCACTGGGTCGCCATGCTCCCGCACCACCGGGAGGAACAGGCCGCCCGCTGGCTCGACTGGTTCGCCGACTCCGCCGACCGGGAGCGGCGGGGCGCGGCCGCCCTGCTGCCGGTCCTCGCCGAGGCCGGCGGCCCGGCCGGCCTCGCCCTCCACCTCGCCGTCGCCTACGGCCTGGGCGCGCGCTCCCCCGAGGACCGCACGGCCGCGGTCGACGCCCTGCTGGTCCTCGCTGCCCGCGGCGATCTCGACGGCGACCTGCTCGGCCGCGAACTCGGCGAGCTGGTGGTCCGTGGCACCGTCAAGCCGAACCGCCTCGCCGCGGCCGTCACCGCCGCCGCCGACACCGGTGCCTACGCCACCGTCTGGTCCGTCCTCGCCCCCGCCCTCCCGGCGCTCCTGGCCGGCGAGCCCGCCCGCGGTACCGCCGACCTCCTCGCCGTGGCCACGGACGCCGCCCGCCGCTGTGCGGCCCGCGGCCCGATACCCGAGGTGGCCGCGGTGGCGGCGCGGGCGGGGTCGGGCCGCCTGGTGAAGGAGGCACGCTCGCTCAGCGACCTGCTCGCCGGCTGAGGGACCGGCCGGGTGAGGGACCGGCCGGGTCCGAGGTGGGCCCGGGTGTCGGGCCCGGCGGACCCGGCACCCAGCCGGTTCACCGGGCCGGGCGGCCCGTCCGCGTGAGAGGGCCGTCTAGGGTGAGCGGGGTCATCAGCCGTCGCACCGTCCGGAGCACCCGTGCTGCACCTGCGCCTCATCGTGCCCACCGACCTCCGGGACACCGTGTTGACCTGCCTGGACGGCTCCGTCGGCGTGACCCATGTGGTGCTGCTGCCGGATGCCGCCGTCCGGCCCGCCGGGGACGTGGTGCTCTGTGACGTGGCGCGGGAGTCGGCGGACGAGGTGCTGGGGGCGCTGCGGGAGACCGGGCTGACCGAGCGCGGGGCGATCGACGTCGAGGAGATCGAGCTGACCCTCTCGGCCGCCGCCGACGAGGCCGAGCGCCTCGCGCCCGGGGAGGGCGCCGACGCACTGGTCTGGGAGGCGGTCTCCGAGATCACCCACGAGGAGTCCACCCTCACCGGGGTCTACCTGGCCTTCCTCACCGTCGCGACGATGCTGGCCGCCTGCGGTGCGGTGCTGGACAGCGCGGTCCTGGTCGTCGGCGCGATGGCGGTGGGCCCGGAGTTCGGGCCGCTGGCCGGTCTCTGCGTCGCGGTGGTCCAGCGCCGGCCGCGGCCGGCGCTGCGTTCGCTGAACGCGCTGGTGGCCGGGTTCGCGGTGGCGATGGCGCTGACGGTCTGCTTCACGCTGCTGATGGACGGCCTGGGGCTGTTCAGCCAGGGGCAGTTCGACGGGGCCCGGCCGAACACGTCGTTCATCTGGCAGCCGGACGCGACCTCGTTCGTGGTGGCCTTCCTCGCGGGGATCGCCGGGCTGCTCTCGCTGACCTCCTCGAAGGCCGGGATGCTGGTCGGCGTCGCGATCTCGGTGACCACCGTGCCGGCCGCCGCCAACGCGGCGGTCGCGCTCGGGTACGGCGACTTCCGGCAGTTCTGGGGCTCCAGTCTGCAGCTACTGCTGAACATGCTGGGCATCGTGGTGGCCGGGGTGCTGACGCTGCTGGTGCAGCAGGGCGCCTGGCGGCGGATCCGCCGCCGGGCGAAGGGGGAGCCGGCGGCCCGGGGGACGGCCGGCTGAGGGACGCACCGTCTGCGGGCAGCGCGGAGGGTGAGTGCGGGAAGGACGAGCGCGGGAGCGGCGGACGCGGGGAGGACGAGCGCCGGAACGGCGGACGAGGGGAGGGGCCCGGAGTTCGCGTGGACTCCGGGCCCTCCCGATGCGTCGGGCCGCGTCAGACGGTGACCCCGTCGTCCTCGGCCGCCGCCTTGGGCCGGGTCGCGGGCGCGGCCGCCGCACCGCCTGCCGCCGGGTCGCCCGCCGCCGCCCCCGCCGGCGCGGTGCCCGCCGCCGCGCCGCTCGCCTCCGCTCCGGCCGCCGGGGCGAGGCCGTCCGGGACGACCAGCGTCGCGTCGTCCTGCGGCAGCGCCGCGACCGCCCGCCACCAGAGCCGCAGCGCGGGCGGATCGGCCGGTTCGAAGGGCTTGCCGGGGCGGGGTACCGCCAGGCGCGCGCCGAGCGCCTGGGCCGCGGCGATCACCCGCTCGGCGGGCTCCTCCCACGGGTGCGGCGCCAGGTTGAAGGTGCACCAGTGGATCGGCAGCAACAGCTCGCCGCCGAGGTCGAGGTGGGCCCGGACGCCCTCCTCCGGGGTCATGTGGACCTCGGGCCAGAAGTCGCAGTACGCGCCGACCTGCATCATCGTGGCGTCGAACGGACCGAGCCGGCGGCCGATCTCGGCGAACCCGGGGAAGTAGCCGGTGTCGCCGCTGTGGAAGACCCGGTGCCCGCCGCCGGCCACCACCCAGGACGCCCAGAGGAAGAGCGCGCTGGTGCGCGGGCCGCGGCTGCAGTAGTGCCGGGCAGGAGTGGCGGTCAGGGTGAGCCCGGCGACCTCGGCCGACTCCCACCAGTCCAGCTCGACGAGCCGGTCGGCGGGAACGCCCCAGTGCTCCAGATGGGCGCCGACGCCGAGCGGGACGGCGAAGACCGTGCCGGTGCCGATGAGGGCGCGGATGGTGGCCATGTCGAGGTGGTCGTAGTGGTCGTGCGAGACCACCACGACGTCGACCGGGCCGAGTTCGGAGAGCGGGAGCGGCACCGGGTGGAGTCGTTTGGGGCCCGTCCAGCCGAAGGGGGAGCAGCGCTCGCCCCAGACCGGGTCGAACAGCACCCGGCGGCCGTCGATCTCGGCCAGTACGGTGGCGTGGCCGAGCCAGGTGAGCCGCAGGCCGGAGGCGGGCGGTGCGGCGAGGTCGACCGGGAGCAGCCGGTGCAGCGGCACGGCGGCGGTGGGCAACCGGCGGGTCTTGTCGGCCGCCAGCTGGGCGCGGGTGATCTCCAGCGGGGTGCGCTCGTAGACGAGCCGGCGGGTGGGCAGCGGGTTGCGGAAGGCGCCGTCGGCGAACTGCGGCGAGCGGTGGATCCGGGAGAGCCGCTCGCCCCGGGGCTCGGCGCCGAAGGCGTCCGTCCGGACCCGGTGCCAGGCCGCGCGGGGCAGTCCGGAGAGCGCCGGCGGGCTGGAGAACTGCGAGGTCAGACCGGCTACGCGGGAGTACCACGGGGCAGGGCGGGGCACGGCACCTCCAAGGACGGCTACGGCTACCGGGCACGCCGGGGCGCGTACCCACGGCAGCAGGGCCGATGCAGTACGACAACCATCTCGTCGGAGGTTACTCGCAGTGGGCCGCCCGGACCTGGTGGGCGGCCCCGTGCGTGCCGTTCGGCGTACAGAACGGGGGAGCGGCGAGGGCGCGACCGGCCGGCTAGGCGTAGAAGCGGGTGATCGTCTCCGCGACGCAGTGCGGCTTGGCGCTCTCCGCGCTGGTGATGGTGAACCGGACCACGGCCTGGACGCCGCCGGGCACCTCGGTGGCCGAGACGAGCTCGGCGGTGGCCCGGATCGCCGTGCCGACCGGCACCGGCGCCGGGAAGCGCACCTTCTCCGAGCCGTAGTTGAGCGCCATCCGCACGCCCTCGACGCCGTAGCACTCCTTGGCCAGTACCGGGATCATCGACAGCGTGAGGTAGCCGTGCGCGATCGTCGAGCCGAACTGGCTCTCCTTGGCCCGCTCCGTGTCGACGTGGATCCACTGGTGGTCACCGGTGGCCTCGGCGAACAGGTTGATCCGCTCCTGTTCGACGGTGTGCCACTGGCTGGTGCCCAGTTCGGTGCCGACGGCCGCGGTGAGGTCGGCGAGGGAGGCGAAGGTCGTCACGGAACGCTCCTGGTGGCAGGTGGGGGTGCGGACTCCGGCAGAGTATGCCTACTCGCCGGTCACCTGTCAGGGGTCGGCCGGAAAACGATCAGGGCCGGAAATGGATCGGGGCCGGAAGCGATCGGGGCCGGAAGGGACCAGGACCGCCAAGGGCCCGGCCGGGGCCGGGCAGGCGTCAGGAGCGCTGTGCCGTCCGGCCGGCGGGCAGCAGCTGACGGCCGCTGACCAGCTCCGGCACCAGGGCGACGAACAACGGCTCAGGGTCGCCGGTCCAGGGCCACAGCCCGGAACGCAGCGCCTGCCGCACCTGCTCGGGCTCGCGCACCACGTCCGCCCGGCCGTGCACCAGCACGCTCCACCCGGTCCGGGTGGCCGGGTCCAAGCGGTCGGCCTGGAACGCGACGACGGTGCCGTCGAGCCCGCGCGCGGTGGTGCTGCCCCGGCGCACGGCCAGCAGCAGGCGCCCGTCCGCGGCGACCTCGAAGGAGACCGGCAGGACGGCCGGCAGCGCGTGCTCGGTGTACACCACGCGCCCGACGGGCACGGTGCTGAGCAGCCGCAGGCACTCGGCCTCGCTCAGGGGCTCCACACGCTCGTCACGGTCCATGCCTCCGATCGTCCTCTTGCCGGACTGCGGGCCGATAGGGCCCATGGTCCCGGAGCGGGCGGGCCCGGAGCCCCGTCGCCGGGCCCGCGGGGCGGTAGCTTGTCCGCGGCGGTGCGGAACGTGCCGGGGGCACGGGCGCCCCGCCGCGAGTACGACACGAACGGCTGTCCGACGGGAACGGCTGTCCGACCCGTGCGGCCGCGCGAGAGGTGTGGCCGTACGACAGAAAGCGCGGTACGGCGGGGAACGGCCGTACGGCAGGAGCCGCGGGCCGGGGCGGCCGCGGGGACGGCAGGACCGGACGCACGGCCGGACGGAGCGTGCGGTGGTGCGGCGGGCGGCCCCGGGTAGGGCGGGGCCGGCGAGGAGGGGGCGGTGCGGGTGGTCAGTGGGATCGATCTCGTGGTGATCGGGGCGGACGGCGGTCCGGACCGCGGCTTCGGCGGGTCCGCGCTCGCCGCGGCCGGGGCCCGGCTGCTCGCCGACGTGCTGCCCGGGATGTGCTTCGACGCCGGCGCGGCCGGCTGCCGGGTCGCCGTGGTGGACCCGGGGGCGGACGCCAACGCCATGCTCACTGCGGTACGCGAGGCGGCCGCCCGGCCGGGCCGGTGGCTGCTGGTCTGCCTGGTGGGCCAGCTGGTCGCCGATCCGCGCGGCCGGCGGCTGGCCCTGGTCACCGGCGGCTCCACCGCCGACAACGCCTACCGGCGCGGGCTGGCCTGGGACTGGGTGGTCAGTGCGATGGTCCACGGCGACCAGGAGGAGGCGCTGCTGCTGGTCGACGCCGTCGCCGACCGGGACACCTGGGCCGCGCTCGAACGCGGTGGGGGCGAGGACGGTGCGGGCGAACTGCTCAGCTACCCGCGGGTGCCGCTCTGGGGCCGGGTCGGCCGTTACACCGCCGGTAGACGGGGCCGGGACGCCGTCCTGCCCGGGGGTGACGGATCGTTCAGCCGTGCCCTCACCACCGTGCTCCAGCAGGGGCTCCCCGGTGCGCCCGCCGCCGTCGCCCCGCTCGACCTCCAACCGGCCGTCGCCGCGCTGCTCGACGGTGGCGGTCCCGGGACCGCCACCGCCCCGAGCGTTGGCACGCCGGGCGCACGCCTGCTCGTACCGCCGCAGGGCGGGCGCCTGTTGATGCGAAATCGGGCCGCGGTTCGGGGCGCATTGGCCGGATTGTCGCTTTCCGAAGAACTGTTGGCCGTTCTGTGGCGGGAAAGTGCCCCGACGGATCCGCCTTCCGCGTAAGGTCAGGGGCCCGGGGTGTTGCCGTGAAGGGGTGGGTTGGCGAAGAATCGATGCCCTCGCAGCAACACCGGCGGGACGGCGGAATTCTTCTGGCGACCACGGACCACGGACGGGGTCGGTCGCGATGAGGTGGGGCGATGCGGCGGCGCGGAAATGTGTTGCGCCCTGGGGCGGTTGGGGTCGCTGGGCTGGTTCTGGCGATGCTGCTGAGCTCCTGTGCGGCCAGTGGTGACGCCGGTTCCGTCGATCGTCTCGGGTCGGGTGCGCCCACTGTTGCGGGAGTGAACCCGGTAACTCCTTCGGGTGGTTCCGCAAACATCGGGATCGCGCCGACCGACGGGCCCGAAGGGGCCCAGGGGCGGCTGGCGTTGAGCACCTATCAGGACTGGTGGCAAGCTCAGACGGAGGAGTTCGGCCGTACCGATTCGGACGGTTCCCGGCTGCAGACGTACTCCTCCGGGACGGCGTTGCGCGACTCGCTCGTCAATCTCCGTCAGCTGCGGGACGCCAAACTGGTGATGATCGGAAGTCCGAGGAATTCCCCGGTGGTGAAGACCGTCGACCTGAAGTCGGATCCCCAGACCGCCGTGATCGAGGACTGCCTCGATGTGACGGGCTGGCACCAGGCCGACGCCACCACGCACGCGGTAAAGGATCCACAACAGCGGCTGACGCGGTACCTCGCGACCGTTTCCCTGCGGAAGTTCCAAACGCGTTGGCTGATCAACGAGTTCAAGCGGGAGGTGAACCGATCGTGCTGAAACTCGAACGGCGAATCGTGATCCGCGCGCTGTTGTCCGCCGGATTACTGATGGCCCCGGCGGCGCCCGCGATGGCGGACGAACCACCGGCCGGTGATGTCACGCACTGCGCGGTGAACGTCATCTGCGAGGGGACCAAGACGCCGGGGAGCACGCCGACCCCGGCCGGCGGCACCGGCGGGACGGGCGACGGGAGCTCCGGCGGTCCGCAGCTCTGCCGCTGGAACGGCGAGGACTGGCCCTGCCGAGACCCGGAGCTGGGCTGGTTCAGCAGCGCGACCGGCTGCTACTACCGGACGGTCACCCCGCAGCCTTCGGCCGACGACCCGGTCTGGGCCGGGCACAAGCCCACCGAGGGCACCGTCTACGCCGAGACCTGCCGCTTCACCGACGGCAGCATGGGCACGACGGCGCCGAAGTTCTTCGCCCAGGCGCCCGCCGAGCCGCCGTTCGACCCGGTGGCGGAGGCCGAGAAGCTCATGTTCGAGCAGATCACCCTGCCGTTCCCCGAGCCGGGCATCGCCCCCGAGGGCACGGCCGTGGTCGGCGTGCCGGTCTGGCTCTGGCTGACCAACGCCAAGGCGCCGGCGCCGAAGTGGGTGAGCAACGGCATCGTCACCGTCACGGTCACCCCCCGGCTGGAGTCGGTGGTCTGGGACCTCGGCGACGGAGCGAAGGAGACCTGTGACAAGGAGGGCGCGGCCGGCACCCCGTACGACCCGACGTACGGCGCCGCCAAGTCGCCCACCTGCGGCCACGTGTTCTCGACCGGCTCGGCCACGAAGGCCGGCGGCACCTTCGCCGGGACGGTCACGGCCAACTGGGTGGGCGACGTGACCGTCACCGGCAGTAACCCGATCGCCCCGATCAAGGTGCCGCTCTCCGCCAACCTCGCCATGCGGGTGGCCGAGGTGCAGGTCCTCAACTGAGCCCGGCGGCAGCGCCGCAACACAGCAACGTGCCAGAACGACGTGGGAGGGGCCGGAACCCGGTGGAGAACCGTACAGACAGCGACGCCGGGGGTGTCCGTGGTGGTGCCTGAGCAGGGACCGGCCACGCCGCACACCCCGGGGCGCACGCTCCGGGCCCGGCGGCGGCGGCCGGCGGTGCTGGCGATGGCGGTGGCACTGATAGCCGCCGGCGGGCTCGGCGGCGCGGCGCTCTACAACAGCACCGGGCAGCGGGTCGCCGTGCTGGCGCTCGCCCATGACGTGCCGTACGGGCAGGTGCTGACCGAAGCGGACCTGGTGGAGGCGCGGATCGCGAGCGACCCGGTGCTCAAGCCGGTGTCGGCCAAGGACCGCAAGGACGCGGTCGGGATGCGGGCCACCACCGACCTCAAGCGCGGCTCGCTGCTGCTGAAGGCGGACCTCGCCCAGGCGCTGGCCGTGCAGCCGGGCCAGCTGATCGTGGGCGTCTCGGCCAAGCGCACCCAGCTGCCGGCGACCAGGCTCCAGCCCGGCCTGCCGATCGTCGTGGTCTACACGCCGGACACCGGCCGGCCGGACTCGCTGGCCGCGGTGGTCGTCACCGTCGGCCGGGTGGACACGGACGGCAGCCAGGTGGTGGACGTGGCGGTGCCGGCGGCGGACGCCTCCCGGCTGGCCTCCTGGGTGGCCAGCGGGCGGATCCAGGTGGTGCTGTCGCCACGCGGAGCGGCCGGCGTCACGCCCCCGGCGTCTCCCGCGCCCCCGGCGGCCCCCACGCCCTCGGGCACGGCGGCGCCCTCCGGGACCGCGACCGGCGCCGCGTCGGCGTCGCCCGGGGCGGGTGGGGCCTGAGATGGCGGTGATCGCGGTGGTCGGCGGCCCCGGGGCACCGGGCGCCACCACGACGGCCCTGGCGCTGCTGCTGGCCTGGCCGTTGCAGCCGGGGCGCCGCATCCTGCTCGTGGAGTGCGACCCGGACGGCGGCGCGGTGCTGGCCGGTGCGCTGGAGGGCCGGGTCGAGGCGGTCTACGGGCTGCGCAACCTGGCCGTCGCGGACCGGCGCGGGCTGCTCGCCCAGGCGCTCTGGGAGCAGCTGATCGACCTCTCGCCCGAGGGGAACGCCGAACGGCTGCTGCTGCCCGGCCTGACCGACCCGACCCAGGCGCCCGGGCTCGCCTACACCTGGGAGCCGCTGATGGAGGTGCTGCACGGGCTGGAGCAGCAGGGCTACGACGTGCTCCTCGACCTCGGCCGCTCCGGCGCCACCGGGACCAGCGCCGTCCTCGCCCGCCGGGCCGACGTGGTCGCGGTCACCGTGCGCAGCACCCTGCGCGGGCTGAGTGCCGTCCGGCCGCGGCTGTCCGCGCTCACCGAGGACCTCGCCACGGCCGGCACCGGCGCGGACGCGCTGGGCCTGCTGCTGGTCGCCGAGGGACCGTACTCGGGTGCGGAGGTCTCGCGGGAGTTCGGCCTGCCGGTGCTCGGGCTGCTGCCGCACGCCGTGCGCACCGCCCGGGTGCTGTCCGACGGCGGGGACATCACCGACCGCCGGTTCATCCGCTCGGAGCTGATGCGGACGGCCCGCTCGGCGGCGGACGAGGTGCAGCTGCTGGTGCGCCGCCGCCGGCAGCGGCTGGCGCCCACGGCGGCGCCCGCACCCGCACAGCTCGCCGCGGCGCCCCCGGCCGACGCCGGGGCGCAGCCGCTCACCTATGCGCCTCCTCCTCCGGCGCCGCAGCCGTACGGCCAGGTGCCGCCGCCGGTGCCGCCGGTGATCGCCACCGGCCCGGTGGCGCCGCTGGCCGGGTTCGCGCCGCAGCCGGCCGCGCCCGCGCCCTTCCCTGCGCACGTCCAGCCGCAGCAGCCCGGGCCGCCGTACGCGGGCCCGGCGGACGGGGGCCCGTCGTCGGCAGGCCCGCCGTCGGCAGCGCCGACCACCGGGGCGCCGACCGCCGGAGGCCTGCCGTTCGCAGGCCCGCCGTTCGCAGGCCCGCCGTACGCGGCCGCGTCGCACGCCGGGCCGCCGTACGGGCCGCCGGAGGGCGGGCAGTACGGCCAGGGGCCCGCGCCGGAGTACGGCCGCGTCCAGCCGGAGCAGTACCGGTCGGCGCAGCCGTACGGCCAGGGCCCGCAGCAGTCCCACCTCGGCCACGGGGAGGTGCTCCGTGCGCGGTAGCCCCCTGCACCAGCACCCGGCGGCGGCCGACCCGGCCGCACTGCCCTGGGCGGCGCCCCAGCCGGTCGTCCAGCCCGGCCCCGTCGCGCCCGGCCCCGTCGCGGGCGCCCAGCAGGGCGGCGCCGCGACCCCCACCGCCGTTCCGTCCCAGCTGCCCTCCCTCGACCGGCGCGGCGCCGGCACCCGCCCGGCCGTCGACCCGCAGGTGGCGCGCGAGCTCAAGCGCCAGGTCGCGGCCGAACTGCACCAGCAGATCACCCGGTTGACCGCCGCCTCCGGTACCGAACCGGACCGCGCCACCCGCCGTCAGCGCGGCCGGGCCCTGATCGAGGAGGCCGTCGCCCGCTGGTCCGACGCCTACGCGCAGACCCACGGCATCCCGCCCACCCGCGACCAGGACCGCGCGCTCGCCGAGGCCGTCTTCGACCTGCTCTTCCGGGCCGGCCGGCTGCAGCCCTACCTCGACGACCCGGAGATCGAGAACATCCTGATCAACGGCTGCGACGACGTCTGGGTCTCCCGGGTGCACCAGCCGCTGCGCCAGGTCCCGCCGGTGGCCGACACCGATGCCGAACTGGTCGAGCTGCTCCAGGACCTCGCCCGCCAGCACGGCGGCGGCGAGCGCAGCCTCTCCACCGCGAGCCCGACTCTCGCGCTGCGCCTGGAGGGCGGCATGCGCCTCCAGGCGCTCACCGAGGTGACCCCGCGTCCGTACGTGGCGATCCGCCGCCACCGGGTGGCCTCGGCGACCCTGCCGGAGATGGTCCGGCTGGGCACCCTGGACTCCACCCTTGCCGCCTTCCTGGCCTCGGCGATCCGGGCCCGGAAGAACGTGATGATCACCGGCACCCAGGGTGTCGGCAAGACCAGCCTGCTGCGCGCGATGGCCGCCGAGATCCCGCCGGACGAGCGGATCGGCACCCTGGAGTCGGAGTTCGAGCTCTGGCTGCACACCCTCGGCCACCTGCGCCAGGTCGTCCCGATGGAGGCCCGGGAGGGCAACGGCGAGCGCGTCGAGGGCCGGATGGCCGGTGAGCTGACGATCGGTGACCTCATCCCGGCCGCACTCCGGATGACGCTGTCACGGATCATCGTCGGCGAGGTCCGCTCCGGCGAGGTCGTCCCGATGCTGCGCGTCATGACCAACGGCGAGGGCGGCTCGATGTGCACGCTGCACGCCCGCGGCCCGCATATGGTGGTCGACCGCATCGCCGAACTCTGCCTGGAGTACGGCTCGCACATGACCGACGCGCTCGCCTACCGGCTCACCGCCAACGCCGTGGACCTCATCGTGCACGTGTCGATGGTCGACGAGACGGCCGTCGGCGGCCGGCGCCACCGCTTCGTCTCGCACGTCCTGGAGGTGACCGGCCTCGGCGAGAGCGGCCGGCCCGCCCTCAACACCGTGTTCGGCCCGCGCCCCGAGCTGGGCGAGCCGCGCGCCGTCCCGCACACCCCGCCGAACTGCCTGGACGACCTGCGCCGGGCCGGCTTCGACGCCGCGCTGCTCGGCTCCCGGTACGGGAGCTGGGCCGAGCCGCTCCAGCTGCGGATCGGCGGTGGCCCCCGGTGATGCTGCTCTTCGCCCTCTGCGGCCTGCTGGTCGCGCTCGGCCTGGCCGCCCTGGTGGTCTGGGCGCGCGGCAGCGAGCCCGTGGACGAGGACACCGAGGCCGACGGGCCCAGCCCGCTGGCCGGCCGCCTCCACGTGTTCTGGTACGGCGCGCCCGGCACCGCCCCGGCCCGGGTGGTGCGGCTGCGCCGGGTCCAGCTGCCGCTGGCGCTGGCCGGCGCGCCGCTCGGCTGGCTGTTCACCGGCATCCCACTGACCGCGCTGCTGGTGCCGTGCGCCGTCTTCGGCCTGCCCTGGCTGTTCGACACCACCCGCCCGGACACCCACCGGATCGAGCGGTTGGAGGCGCTCTCCGAGTGGACCCAGCGGATCGCCGACGTGCTGCTGCTCGGTGTCGGCCTCAACCAGGCCATCGTCACCAGCCGCCGCACGGCGCCCGCCGCGATCGAGGACGAGGTCGGGGAGCTGGCCGCCCGGCTCCAGGCCCGCTGGCGGCCGGAGGAGGCGCTGCGCGCCTTCGCCGACAGCCTGGCCGACGCCACCGCCGACAAGGTGCTCGCCGCGCTTCTGCTGCGGGCCGGGGACAGCGGCCCCGGCCTGGCCCGGGCGCTCTCCGACATGGCCGACTCGGTCCGCGAGGAGGTCCGCCAGCGCCGCACCATCGAGGCCGACCGGGCCAAGCACCGCACCACCATCCGCTGGCTGGTCGGCATCATCGTGCTGGTCGTGGTGCTCGGCTCGTTCAACACCGAGTACACCCGGCCGTACAGCACCGTGCTGGGGCAGATCGTGCTCGCGGTGGTCGCCGCGCTCTTCGTGGCGATCATCGCCTGGATGCGCGCGCTGGCCTCGCACCCGCCGGTGCCTCGGCTGCTGGAGGCCGACCGGCGAAGCCGGACCGGTGGCCGTGGCCGCTCCGGCAGGCCCGCGGACGCCGGTCCGGGCCCGGACGGCTCCGCCGACGAGCAGTCACTTCTCGGGGAGGCCCGATGATCTCGCCCTGGTCCGTGCTGGTCGGCGCGATCGCGGCCGGCGGCGTCGCCCTGCTGATCTCCGAACTCCGGCCCGCCCCGCCCGACCTGAGCCAGGCCCTGGACCGGCTGCACCGCACGCCCGCCGACCGGACACCCCACCCGGACGAGCGGCCGCGCTGGTTCGACCGGATCGGCGAGCGCTCGGCCGGCCTGCGCGGCGTGCGCATCCCGTACCGGGAGCTGTCGCTGATCGGCCGCACCCCGGCCCGGTTCATGGCGCACAAGCTGCTGTTCGCCGTGATCGGCCTCGTCCTGCCGGCCTACCTGGGGGCGATGGCGCTGCTGCTGGACATGGGCCTGCCGTTCGCGCTGCCGCTGGTCGTCGGGCCGCTGCTGGGCGGTCTGTTCTGGTTCGTCCCGGACGCCATCGTGCGCGGCGAGGCCAAGGAGGCGCGCACCGAGTACCTGCACGGCATCGCCGCCTACCTGGAGCTGGTCGCGCTGGAGCGGGCCGCCGACCTCGGGCCCGCCGAGGCGCTGCGCCGCGCCGCCTCGGTCGGGCGCGGCCCGGTCTTCCGCCGGATCCGGGACGCCCTGGACCGCGCCGCCACCGACCGGCTGCCGCCGTGGGCCGGACTGGACGCGCTGGCCGTCGAACTCGGGCTGACCCCCTTGCAGGACGTCGCCGACATCATGCGGCTCTCCGGCACCGACGGCGCCGCCGTCTACGACACCCTGCGGGCCCGGGCCAAGGGCCTGCGTGGCGAGCTGCTGGCCGAGGACCTGGCCCGGGCCAACGCCGACAGCGAGCGGATGGTCGCGCCCGGGGCCGCCCTGACCCTGCTGATGACCGTCCTGATCGTCTTCCCCGCGCTCCACCAGATGCTCGCCTGAGCAGGCCGCACGGGGCGTGCCTCACCGACCGAGCAGCTGACACCACACCCAACCCCGGGAGTTCCCGATGTACGACCAGTTCAAGTCCCTGGCGGGCCGGTTGATCCGGCCCACGCTGCTACCCGTCCAGTTCGCGCTGCTGCTCTTCCAGTTCCGCGTCGGCCGGGTGAAGGCCGCCCGGGCGCGCGGCGACCGCGGCGCGATCAGCATCGAACTCGCCCTCGCCATCATCGCGCTGGTCTTCGTCGCGGGCGCCGTCGCGGTGGCGCTGTACGCGCTGAAGGACAAGGTCGTGAAGAAGGTCGAGCAGGACCCGAACCTCCCGGGCGGGGGCGCGGCGACGTGAGGCACCAGCCCCGTCGCCGCGGCGACCGGGGGTCGGTGAGCCTGAGCCTGGCCATCGTCTTCCCGGTCGTGCTGGTGCTGATCCTGCTCGTCGTCCAGGTGTCGATGTGGTGGTACTACCGCCAGGTCGCGCTCACCGCTGCCCGCGAGGGCGTGGACGCCGGACGCGTGCAGGGCAACCACAGCGACGAGGCCAAGGACGAAGCGGCGACGAGGCAGGCCGAGGACTTCCTCGGCCGGCAGGGCGTCCGCGAGTACCGGGTGACGAAGGCCGGCAGCACACCCGAGCTGATCAGGGTGACGGTGGAGCTGACGGCGCCCTCCGTCGTCCCGTTCCTCAAGCCGACCGTCACCCAGTACGCCGAGGCGCCGCGCGAGCGGTTCCTGCCGCCGAAGGTGGTGCCGTGAAGCGGGCGGGCGGTCTCCGGGGCCCGGGGCGGCGGTTCGCGGCGTGGCGGGCCGCCCGGTCGGCGCGCGGGCGCGACGGCGGCGGAGTGGCGATCGAGGCGGCGATCGTCGCCCCGGGCGTCGTCGCGCTGATCCTGGTCACCGTCGCCGCGGGCCGGGTGCAGACCGCGGCCGGCACGGTGGAGGCGGCGGCCCGCTCGGCCGCCCGGACGGCGTCGCTGGTGCGCAGCGCCGACGGGACGGACGCGCTGGTCGAGCGGACCGCCAGGGCCACCCTCCAGCAGCAGGGCGTCGACTGCCGGAGCAGCAGCGTCACCTGGAAGCCCGGCCGACTGGAGAGCCACGGGGCCGTGATGGCCACCGTGGAGGTGACCGTGGTGTGCGAGGTCGGCCTGAGCGACCTCGTGCCCGGGCCCGGCATGCCCGGGACGAAGCGGCTCGTCGGCACCTTCATCTCGGTGGTCGACCGCTACCGGGGTGGGTGAGACGGGTGGTGCGGACGAGGTTTCCGGGCGGGGATTGGGGACGCCCCGGGCGGGGGAGACGCAAGCGGAGGGCTCCCGGGGGCGGGCAGGCAGGAGTGCGGAGCGGTTCCGGTGGGGACCGGTGGGGAGACGAACGTGCGGGAGGGGGCGTGATGGCGCGCAGACCCGGGGGAGAACGGCGGCGGGGCCGCGAGGGCCGGGGGTGGGCGCGAGGCCGGTCCGACCGGGGCTCGATGGCCATCTTCGTGGCGATCTGCGCGGCCTTCCTGGTCCTGGTCATCGCCCTCGTCGTGGACGCCGGAGGCCGGTTGCGCGTCGCCGAGCGCACCGACGCCTATGCCCAGGAGGCCGCCCGGGTCGGCGGCCAGCAGCTCGACGAGGCAGCCGTGCTCCGCGGCGAGGGGTACCGGGTCAAGGAGCAGTACGTCAAGGACGCCGCCGACAGCTACCTCGCCCTGTACCACCTCAAGGCGGCGGCCGTGGCGTTCTCACCGGACGGAACGGCCGTGACCGTCACGGTGGAGGCCGACTACAAGCCGGCCCTGCTGGGCGAGCTCGGCAAGCAGAAGGTCACGGGCAAGGGGAGTGCCACCCTCGTCCACGGAGTCGAGAAAGCGGAGACCGACTGATGGTCGCGCCACGTGCCAAGGACCAAGCCAGCGAAGGACGTTCGGCCCGCCGCGGGCCCGCTCGCCGGGCCGGAGCGCCGGCGTCCGGCCGTCCGCCGGCGCCGCTGACCCCGCGCCGCGGCGGCAGGGGCGGCGCCCTGCTCACCGCCGTCGCGGCGCTGCTCACCCTGCTCGCCCTGCTCGTCGGCGTGCCCGCGCTGCTGCTGTACGGCACCCAGGCCGTCGCCGCGATGGGCGACGTCGCGCCGGACGGCGTCGGGCAGGCGCTGACCGGCCCCGACGACGGGCGGCTCTTCCTCTGGCTGCTGGTGGTGGTCGGCTGGCTGGGCTGGTTCTGCTTCGCCGTCTCCGTCCTGCTGGAGATCCCGGCCCAGCTGCGCGGGCGGATCGCCCGGCGGATCCCGGCCTTCGGCTGGAGCCAGCGGCTGGCCGCCGGCCTGGTCGGCTCGGTGATCGCGCTGCTGCCGGTGGCCGGATCGTCCTTCGCCGCCACTCCCGACCGGGCCCATGCCGCCTCCGCCCCGGCCCAGTTGACCATCGGCGCGCAGCGGGCCGCACTGCCCGCCGCCCAGGCCGCGCCCGCACTCGCGCCCGCCGCCGACCAGCACCCCACGTACACCGTCCGGGACAGCCGGCCCGCCGACAGCCTCTGGTCCATCGCCGAGCGCCAACTGGGTTCGGGAGAGCGGTGGGTGGAGATCGCCAAGCTCAACGACGGCCGGGCGATGGACGGTTCGGGCGTCCGCTTCGACGCCGAGCGGCCGATCCAGCCCGGCTGGGAGCTGCTGATGCCGGGCGACGCCAAGGCGGACGCGGCTGCGGCCCAGGCCCCGGCGCCGGCCCAGGCGCCGGCGCCCGGCGTGCCGCAGGCGGGGACTGCCGGGAGTGCCGGGCACGCTACGGTGACGGTGGCGGCCGGGGACAGCCTGTCGGCCATCGCCCAGCGGGAGTTGGGGGACGCCGAGGCCTGGCCGAAGCTGTTCGAGGCGAACAGGGGTGTCCAGGCGCCGGACGGGGAGCGGCTGACCGACCCGGACGTGGTGGTGCCGGGGATGGTGCTGACGGTTCCGGGGGCTACTGCTCCCGCGCCGGATCCGGCTCCTGCTCCTGATCCGGCTCCTGCCCCGGCGCCTGTACCGGCACCCGGGGCGTCCACCACGCCCGCGCCGCCCGCCTCGCCCCCCGCCACACCGGCTCCCGCCACCCAGGCGCCCACCCCGCCGCCCACCCACGCCCCGGCCCCCGCCGCGCACGCCCAGGCGGCCCCGAGCGACGACTACACCGTCGCCCTCACCGCCTCCACCGTCAGCGTCCTGCTTGCCGCCATGATGATCGGCACCGTCGCCCGCAAGCGCGGCACCCAGCTGCGCGCCCGCCGCCCGCGCCACCGCATCGCCCTGCCGGCCGCGCCCGCCGCCGCCTTCGAGGCCGAGCTGAAGACCCGTCAGGATGACCGCGGCCTCGACCTGCTCGACCGTGCCCTGCGTACCCTGGCCCGCAACACCGTCCGCGGCGGCAAGCGCCTGCCCGCCATCGTGGCCGCCCGGGTCACCCCCGGGCACACCGTCGAACTCCACCTCTCCGGCCCGGCCGCTCCGATCGCGCCGTTCCACGCTGCCCACGCCCCCAACGTGTGGTGGTGCGCGGCCGACTCCACCGAGCTGCTCTCGCCCTCCCAGGCCCGCAAGTCCGCCGCGCCCTACCCGGCCCTGGTCACCCTCGGCACCGCGCCGGACGGTTCGGTCGTCCTCGCCGACCTGGAGACCGTCCGGCTGCTCCACCTCTCCGGCCACCCGGACGACGCCCGCGACGTGCTGCGCACCCTGGCCGTCGAACTCGCCCACAGCCCCCTCGCCGACCGGCTCCACCTGCACCTCGTCGACCTCGCCGAGGAGCTGCCGATCAGCGGTCCGGCCGCCGAACGGGTCCACCACCACCCCACCCTGGAGGCGGCGCTCGCCGCCCTCGGCCCGCGCACCGCCAAGGCCCGCGCGACCCTGGTCGCCGCGGAGGCCGCCAGCCCCCGGGACGCGCGCAGCCGCGGCCAGGCCGACGAGTCCTGGGTCCCGGAGATCGTGCTCTGCGCCCACCAGCCCGACGGCGACATCCCCGCCGAGCTCGGCCGCCTGCTCGACGCCCGACCCCGCACCTGTGTCGCCGTGGTCACCCGTGCGCCCGAGCGTGGCACCGGCCCGGTCGCCCGCTGGACCCTGCCCAGCACCGGCCAGGCCACCATCCCCGGCCTGCACCTCACCCTGGAGCTGCAACGCCTGACCGGCCCGCAGTACGAGCAGGTCTCCGAGCTGCTCCGGGCCGCCGACGACACCACCCAGCACCCCGCCCCCGCCTGGACCCTGGACGGCCCCGGCATCGACCTCGAACCGGCCGAACTCCCCGCGCCCGTACCGGTCCTGGCAGCAGTCGGTGCCGGGTTCCTCGGTGCTGCGGGTGTCGCCGGCGGTGCGGGGGAGGAGAGCGGCGGCTCGGACGCGGCCGGCCCGCGTCTGCTCGCCCGGGTCATCGGTACGGGCGCCAGCCCGTTCGCCGGCACCGACCCGGCCGCGCCTGCCGGGTTCGCGGCGGGTGCCGCGGGTGGCCCGGGGGCGCGCTTCCTCGCCAACGGCCTCGGCCGGCAGAGCGGAGCGGGCTCGGTGGTCCTGTCCGGAGCCGGGGCCGGAGCCGGGGCCGACGAGGACGCGGACCTGGACGAGACCACGCAGAACCTCCGCCTCCCGGCCGGGGCCGACGTGGTGGTGCCGGTCCAGTCCGTCCAGCTCGTCCAGCCGGTACCGCCCGCCGCGCCGGCGCCGGAGCCCGTGACGCCGGAGCCCGTGACGCCGGAGCCCGCCGCGTCCGGGCCCACCGCGTCCGGGCCCGTGACGTCCGGGCCGGTGGCGCCCGCCCCCGAGCGCGCGCCGGAGCCCGTGCCGACCCACGACCCCGCGCCCGCGCCCACCGGCGTCGACCCGCGCCTCCCCGCCCGCCCCGAGCCGGCCCCTGAGCCGCTCCCCGAGCCGTCCGCGGAACGTTCCGCCGAGCCGGCACCCCAGCCGGCTTCCGCGCCGACGGCCCGTACCACCCCGGCCCGCAGCGACTGCGACGACCTGCTCGCCATCCTCCGGTCCCCGGAGGCGCACGCCGTGCGCACCGCCCCCCGGATCCGGCTGCTCGGCCCGGTCGACGTGGCCGGCGCCGCCGGTACCGCCGAACCGGCCGTCCTGCCCCGGCTCACCGAACTCGCCGCCTACCTCGCCCTGCGACCCGGCGCCGACCACAACGCCCTCGACCACGACCTCCACCCCGGCGCCGCCCACCTCGACCCGCACCCCACCGCCGCCGACGCCAAGAGCCCGCTGCCCGCCAAACTCGCCGACCTGGCCGCCTGGTTCGGCAGCTCGGCCGAGGGCCGGGCCTTCCTGCCCACCGACACCCCCGACGGCTACACCTTCGCTCCGACCGTCACCTGCGACTGGGACGAGTTCCGCAGCCTCTACCGCCGCGGCATGCGCAGCACCAGCGCCACCGCCGACGCGGCCCTCGCCCACGCCCTCGCCCTGGTCCGCGGCGCCCCCTTCGCGGAAGCCCCGCCCGCCGCCTACGGCTGGGCCGAGGCCGAACGGCAGGACATGATCGCCGCGATCGTCGACACCGCCCACGAACTCGCCGCCCGCCGCCTCCAGTACGGCGACCACCGCAGCGCCGAGGCCGCCGTCTTCCGCGGCCTCGCCGTCGCCCCGGACGTCGAACTGCTGCACCGCGACCTCTTCTACGCCTACGCCTCCGCCGGCGCCCGCGACCAGCTCCTGCGCGCCGTCAACCGCCTCGACGCCCTGAGCCGCCGCACCGGCCGCGACCTCGACGCCGACACGATCGCCCTGCTCCGCGACCTCCTGTCGGGGGCGTGACGCGGGGCACCGGTCGACCCATCGTGCGGCCCGGACCGCGCTCACCTTCATATGCGGGACAGTCTCAAGGGGCGCGCTCACTCCATGCGGCGGGCGTGACCGTGGGAGGTCGAACCTCCAGGACGATCGCCGTTCCGGCCACGGATCGGTCCTCGTGCATGATGATCGCAGGAACCGCGACAACAGAGCCCATTCGGCATCCGAAAGCTCATGACGACGCACGCGACGGACATGACCTCTGATCCCTTGATCATCTTTGAAGGCGGACCCTAGGATTTGCGGCATGGCGACACGACTCGTGCAGATCAACATGAAGGCCCAGGACGACTCCGCGCTCGGCCGGTTCTGGGCGGAGGCACTCGGTTGGGGGCTCGACAGCGAGGGGCCCGGTGTGACCAACCTCGAACCCGTGGGCTTCGCCTACCCCGACCCCGTGGCCGTCTGCATCGACATCATCGCCCGCCCGGAACCCAAGACGGTGAAGAACCGGGTGCATCTTGATCTGGCCACCACGTCGACCGCCCATCAGGCGGAGTTGGTCGCACGCCTGAAGGACCTCGGCGCGACGCTCGCCGACGTGGGTCAGGGCGACGTCCCCTGGACGGTCATGGCCGACCCGGAGGGCAACGAGTTCTGCGTCCTGGAGCCCCGCCCGGTCTACCAGGGCACCGGGCCGATCGCCGCGGTGGTGGTCGACTGCGCCGACCCACGAGCGATGGCCCGGTTCTGGGGCGAGGCGATGGACTGGACGCTGCACGAGGTCACCGACGACCACGCGACCATGCGCTCCGCCGAAGGCGTCGGCCCCTACCTGGAGTTCATCCGCACCCCCGACACCAAGAGCGTGTGGAACCGCGTCCACCTCGACGTCCGCCCCTACCCGGGTGACGACCCGGCAGCAGAGGAAGCCCGACTGCGCGCCCTGGGCGCCACCGACCCCGGCATCGACCGGTCGGCGATCTCCTGGACGGTGCTGGCCGACCCGGAGGGCAACGAGTTCTGCCTCCTCAGCCCTCTCTGACCTCGAGCAACGGCTCCGCCCTCACCTCGACGGGACGGGTTGGACCGGCTGGGGCGTGCGTTTGGCGGCGCGGCTGACGATGGCCGTCTCGACGTGGGTGATGCCCAGGCCGACCAGGTCGCGGGAGAGGAAGCCGTAGAGGGTCGTCAGGTCCGGGAAGTACGCGGCCGCGTGCAGGTTGGAGGGGCCCGACGTCGCGAACGCGCCGTGCACCGCGGGGTGGTCGGCCAACGCCTGCCCGGCGGCGGCCAGATGGTCGGGGGCCACGTGCAGCAGGAGCTTGGCCTCGATGGGCAGCCCGAGGCGGCGGGGATCGACCAGGACCTGCGTGATCAGACGGCCCTGGGCGGTCAGCTGGGCCAGGCGCCGGCGCACCGTGCTCTCCGGGCGGCCGGTGCGCGCGGCCAGGGCCGCCGCGGGCAGGCGCGCATCGGGTGTGAGGGCGTCGATCAGGGACTGTTCCAGGGCATCGGTGTCGACGCCGTACGGGCCCGGGGAGCCGGAGGCGACCGCCCCGGGGACGGGCCCGCCCGTGCCGAGCGCCGTGCGTTCGGCCGCGGTCAGCACCTGGTGGCGCCACTCGGAGGTGAGCCGGAAGACGTGCAGGATCGTGGCGCTCTCCAGGGACGTCACCGCCTGGGTGGACGGCAGCTGGCGGAAGACCAGCGGGTCGCGTGAGCCCGGCTCGGTGCGGGCGACCGCGAAGATCTCGTCACCCGATGTGGTGACGTCGATGAAGGGGATGTCCTCGCGCGCCGCGAGCGCGGCCACGATGGTGTCGAGCTTCCCCCGCAGGACCCGGATACGCAGGAACAGGGCCCCGGCCGAGCCCCCGTTGCGCGGTCGCGCCACGGGTGAGACCACCACGCGCACGGTGCCGTCGGCGCCCAGCGCCTGCAGGCGGCGGCGGACCGTCGCGGGGCTGAGCCCCAGCACGTCGGCCGCCCGCTCCGCGGTGAGGCGGCCGTCGCACTGCAACGCGGCCACCAGCCGCTGATCCGGGAGGCTCAGTACGGAATTCGCCGATGCGTGCGCCATGAAGGCAAGTTTCGCCCATTCCGTCGCCCTGCGGAGCCTGTTCCGGCGGCAACGCCCCAAGCATGGATGTCATCCAATCCGCCCCGTCCCCCGGCACACGTCGGGGGCCCGCGACACGGAAGGAGCAGCCGATGATCCTCGACCCGCGCATCTGGTTCCCCGGCCTGACCGGCTGACCGGTCGACCGTCAGCACCTCCGGCGCCGCGACCGGCGGCCCGGAGCAGCGGGCCTGCGGTGCGACAACACCGCGGGCCCGCGGTTTCCCAGCAGCCCGAGAACCACGGATCCCCACGGAGGCCCACGTGCCCGCACTCGAGCAACGGAAGAAAGTACGCTTCCCCAGCGGCGACACCTCGTGCGTCGCCTGGCACTACCCGGGGTCAAACGGCGGCTGCGTGATCATGGCCGGCGGAACCTCGGTGACGAAGGAACCGGCCTCCGACCTCTTCGCCGCACGGTTCAACGACGCCGGTTTCGCCGTCCTCGCGTTCGACCACCGGCGGTTCGGAGAGAGCGGGGGCACGCCGCGCCAGATCGTCCGCTTCGAGGAGCAGGTCGCCGACTGGCACGCCGCGATCGCCTGCGCGGCCGGCCTGCCCGACGTCGACCCGGACAGGATCGCGCTCTGGGGCTTCTCGCTCGCCGGCGGCCACGTCTTCCGGGTCGCGGCCGACCACCCGCGACTCGCCTGCGCGATCGCCCAGACCCCGCTGGTCGACGGCCGCGCGGTCGCTCCCCACGCGCTGCGCTCCATGACGCCCCTCACGCTGCTGGGGCTCTTCGGCCGGGGCGTCGCGGACGCACTCGGGGGCCTCGTCGGGCGTCCGCCGATCCTCGTCCCGACCTCCGGACCGCGCGGCGCCGTCGCCTCGCTCACCACACCCGATGCGACGGACTGCGACCGGGCCCTCGATCCCGACGGCCGCCACACGAACTGGGAGCAGACGGTGGCCGCACGGATCTCCCTGCGGATCGGCGGGTACCGGCCCGGCCGCCATGCCGCCCGGATACGGTGCCCGCTGCTGGTGGTCGTCTGCGACCAGGACCAGAGCGTGCTCCCCGGCCCCGCCGTCCGGGCGGCCCGGAACGCGCCGGAGTCCGAGGTGGTGCATCTGCCGGGTCGTCATTACGCCCCGTTCCTCGAAGCGCACGAACAGGCCGTCACGGCGGAGGTCTCGTTCCTGCGGAAGCACCTGGATCCCGGCGATCCACGATGAGGCGGACCACGGCAGCCGGTGATCCGCCGACGCAGGCGGTGATCGTCGCGCACGGAGCCCGACGTTCTCTCGGGAAGCCGTGCCCACGGAGCCGCGGTCCCTGAACGGGGGCGGTGGCGGTGCGGGTGCCGGCGTGGACACCCTGTCGCACGACGACCGGCGGTGCAGTGACGGTTGACGACGGCCTGGCACGGGGGTGCAGGCCGGGGGACCAGCACTGCGGCGGATGCCGGCCGGACGTACGGATCGGCCGATACGAGCCCGATCGGCCCGCGCCGACCTCGGCCGATACGAGGCCGATCCGTACCCGCGCAGCCCGGAGGCCGCGGGCCACGTCCCCGGACCGCGTACCCGGGCGCGGCGCCAGGTCGTGCGCGCATGGACCGGTCGCCCCGGTCGCTCCGGTCGGCCACCGCACGGGGCCCTGCTCGGCCCCACGTCCTGTCGGCGGGCCGTCGCGGGCAACTGGGCATCGAGGCAGGGCCGTTCGTCCTTCGGCCGGCGGGGCGGGCCGGTGCCGCCGGCGGTGCGGGCGCCGCCCGGCCCGGCGCCGGACGCGGACGCCCGCCGGTCCGGGGGCGCCGGCGAGCCTGCGGCAGGCGGGCGGCGGGTGGTCTGTGCGCCCGGAGGGCGGGCGGGACGGAAGGTGGGCGACGCCGCCCCGGCCCTGATCACCGCCCCGGCCTGGCTCGGGCGTGCCGGGATCTCGTAGGGTGGCGCTGACGGATGTGGTGGCAGGCACCACGGGGCAAGGCAGTCAGACGCCGCTGGACGGCGGGGCGGGGCGGTGACCAGAGATGGCGGAGACGACGGCTGTCCCCGGCGGTCCCGATCCCGCGGCCGACGCGGGCCCCTGGGACGCCGTGCCGCCGGGCCCCCCGCGCAACCCGTACGAGGAGCGCCTGCCGGGCCCGGCCGCCCTGTACGAGCCGCCCGTCCCGGCCTCGGCGCCGGCCCAGGTGCCGCCCGCGCCGATGACGCCGCCGACCGGATGGACCGTCACCGGCATGTCCGTCGTGGCCCCGCCGCCGTCGGCGACCCCGCTGCCGTTCACCGTCCCGCTCCCCGCGACCACCCCCGCCCACGGCGTCCCCGTCGGCGCGGCGGCCGGCGCGGCCGGCCCGGGAGGTCTCGGGGCGGCGCCGCGCGGACGGATGCTGGTCGTCGAGGGCGGCTACGGCAACTCCGGCCGCCGCACCTGGGGCCGCGGCGGACCGACCCAGGCACCCGTGCTCTCAGCGATGCTCGCCGCCGTCTCCCCGCAGGTCCTGCTCGCGGCCGACGCGGTGGACGCCGTCCACCTCCCCGGCGCCAGCGACCCGCACACCGTGCTCGCCCACCTCCGCGCCGCCGCCCGCCACCCCGGCCCCCTCCTCGTCCACCTCGGCGGCCACCTGCTCGCCGACAAGCGCGGCGGCCAACTGCACCTCACCCTGCGCGACTCCAAGCCCGGCAGCGTCCGGCAGGACGGCCTCGCCTGGCAGTCCATCGCCGGCGAACTGCGGCACCGGCCCGCCGAGTGGCAGACCCTCGTGATCGCGGACCTGAGTGCCGACCAGAACGCCTGGCCGTTCCTCCAGGGCACCGTCTCCCCGCTCTCCGACGGCCTCCCGCTCTGGGCGGTGGTCAGCCCCGACCCGGAGCAGATCGGCACCTTCACCCGCGCGCTGATCGAGGCCCTGCACGGCGGCCGCCCGGGGGCCGACGCCGTCCTCGCCCCCGAACAGCTGCGCCAGCAGGTGTACTCGGTGCTGCGCCCGGACGTCGTCATCCTCGCCACGCACGCGCCGAACCGTCCGTTCTTCCGCAACACCGCCCGCCGCACGGACGGGCCGGCCGTGGACCCCGCCGCCTACGAGGGCCCGCGCCCGGCCGCCGTGCTGCCCCGCCCGCCGGCCCGGCACGACGACGGTCCGCGCGATGCCGTTCCGAGGGACGCCGTTCCGCGTGACGCCGTCCCGTTCGTCCCGAGGCCCGTCGTCACGCTGGACAAGCCCGCCGCGGCCGCGTTCGCGGGGTCCGCGCCCGCCGCCGTGCCAGTGCCGCCGTCCGACGGCCCGGTGAACCTGTTCAAGCCCGGCGTCCCGCCCACACCGCCGCCCGCGCCCCACCCCGTCGACCTGCGCAAGGCCTACGCCTGGCGGCCCACCTCGGACGGCGTCGTCACCCTCGACAAGCGCACCCCGGCGGACTCCACGCCGGCGGACGTCACCCCGACCGACGCCGTCACCTCGACCGAAGGCATCATCGAAGGCGTCACCGAGGGCGTCGTCCTCGAGGACGTGGTGCCGGCTGCTCCGGCCGGCGTCGCCCCGGCCGGTCCTGCGCCCGCCGAGGTGACGCAGACCGGGGCCGAGGTGGCGCCGACCGAGCCCGAAGCTGCGCCGACCGGGCCCGAGCCCGGGGTTGCCGGACCGGACGCCTCCCAGCCCCGCGAGGACTACCGCGAGGTGATCGGCCGGATCGTCCGCAGCGCCGACGCCGGGGACCACGGCGCCGCCACCGACCTCGCCTTCGCCCTCGAACTGGAGGCGATCGCCGAGCACGGCGCCGTCTCCGAACCGGTCCTCCAGGTCCGCCAGGTCCGCGCGCACGTGTGCCGCCTGGCCGGGAAGACGATCGAGGCGGCCGACATCTACCGCGAGGTGGCCCTCACCCTCCTCCGGTCCCAGGGCGCGGAGCATCCGGAGACCCAGCAGGCCGCCACCAACGCCGAAGCCTGCTGGCGGGCGATCCCGGACCGCGCGGCGGCCCTCCGCATCGCCCCCGAGATCATCGAACTGCGGGCCTACCTCCCCGGCCCCGACGGCCGGAAGCTCCGCGCCGCCGAACGCCACCTCGCCCACCTGGCCGCCACCGACCCCGCCTGACCCCGCGCACAGGAGGTCGGCGGGCCCGGCTTTTCGTGCGTGTGGACCGCGCCCGAGCCGGGGGAGCGGAGTGGGAAGTCGGCCGGGCCGACTTCCTGTGCGGGCGGGGCGGCCGGACGTGCCGGAGGGGGAGCCGGTCGGCCGGCTCCCCCTCCGAGAGGTGGTGCGGTCAGCGGCCCGCGAGGGCGTGGACGAACTTGGTGCCGTCGATGGTGCCGAGGCCACTGGCGAGGTCGTAGCCCTTGGCGGCCTGGTAGCCCGTCACCTTGTCCCAGGAGTTGTCGCCGGCGGTCACGTCGACCAGCCCGCTCCACTGCTGCGGGAGCAGGTTGAGGCCGTAGAGGCGCCAGTTGAGCTGGCCGAGGCGGTGGCCGGCGAGCTGGTCGGCGAGGGCGACGACGCCCGAGAAGATCGGAGTGGCCTCGCTGGTGCCGCCGGTGAGGTGCCAGCCGACGGAGGTCGGGTCGTAGGACTCGTACGTCCAGGCGCCGCCGTCCACGGCCGCGCTCATGCTGATGTCCGGGGTGCCGCGGTGGTTGCCGGTGACCCCGGCCACGCCGGTCTGGTACCACGGGCGCTCGAAGACGCCGGACACGCCGCCGCCGCCCGCGCCGTAGTTGTCGTGCCAGACCTTGTCGGGCGCGGTGCGCTTGCCGGCGTCGTCCAGACTGAGCTGGGTGCCGCCGATGGAGGTGACCAACGGGTCGCTGGACGGCCAGGAGTTGACCTTGTACGGGTAGAGGTCCTCGCCGTTCTCCTGGGCGTCGGTCGCGCCGTTGTCGCCGGAGGCGGCGAGCACGGTGACGTCGCGGTCGGCGGCCTCCTTGAAGGCGTAGCGCAGGTCGGTGAGCGACTTGAAGTTGCCCTTGTCGAAGCCGGGGAAGGTGTTCTCGGTGGCGCCGAAGCTCTGCGAGATCACGTCGGCGCGGCCGGACTTGATGATGGCCTTCTCGGCGTCCATCATCTCGGGCAGGCCGGTGGTGCCCTCGGTCTCGGCGACGCCGGTCTCGACCAGGACGATGTGCGCGTCGGGCGCGATGGCGTGGGCGTACTCGACGTCGAGGGTGGTCTCACCCGCCCAGCCGGTGTGGTCGGCGTTGGTGGGGTCGAACGGCGGGACGTTGCCCCACTTGACGACCTCGACCTGGGTGTCGGGGATGCCCCACTGCTTGTCGAAGACCTCCAGGTCGTGCTGGATGGTCGGCGAGCCGAAGGAGTCGACGATGACGATGGTGCGGCCCTTGCCGGTGATTCCCTGCTGGTACAGCGGGTCGAGGTTGTAGGCGGTCCGGTACTGGAGCGGGGAGTAGCAGTGGATGCCGATCTGGCTGACGCACTGTGAGGTGGGCAGTGGCGCGGTGCGCCCGGTGGCGCTGACGTGCCCGGCGGAGGCGGGGCGGACGTGCACACCGGCCAGGCTGCCGGAGGCCGTGGCGCTCACGGCCGGAACGGAGAGCGTGCCGGCGGTGAGGGCGGTGGCCCCGGCGGCGAGCAGGGCCAGGGCGCGGCGGAGGGTGGCGGGGCTGCCCATGGGACTCCTTGGTACGCAGGGCCCGACCTGTTTCGGTCGGGTCGGTCCGGCCATCCCATCGAGCGCCACATGATCATGCCATAGTCATTTCGTACTGCCGGCATGGTCACGCCTGGCCACCGGAAAAGGTAAAGGCCGTCCCAGGTGAAGGTAACCCACCACCGGGGACGGCTATCTGACGAAACGTCAGAACCGGTCAGCGTGCCCCACCGTTGACGTACAGTGTCTGCCCGCTGACGTACGAGGCGTCCTCGCTGGCCAGGAAGGCGACCACCGAGGCGATCTCCTCCGGCTGCCCGACCCGCCGCAGCGGCGTCCGGGCGGCGACCTCGGTCTGGTGGTCCTCGGCCGAGGCGCCCACCCGCTCGGCGGTGGCGGCGGTCATCGCGGTGGCGATGTAGCCGGGGGCGACGGCGTTGACGTTGATGTTGAACGGGCCCAGCTCGATGGCCAGGGTGGCGGTCAGCCCCTGGATGCCGGCCTTGGCGGCGGCGTAGTTGGCCTGGCCCCGGTTGCCGAGCGCCGAGCGCGAGCTGAGCGAGACGATCTTGCCGTACTTCTGCGCCACCATGTACTTCTGCGCGACGTGGCTGCAGTTGTAGGCGCTGGTCAGGTTGACCGTCAGCACCGCGTCCCAGTCGGACTTGGGCATCTTGAAGAACAGGTTGTCCCGGGTGATCCCGGCGTTGTTCACCAGGACGTGCACCCCGCCGAGGTCCTGCGCCACCTGCGCGAACACGGCCTCCACCGCGTCGTAGTCGGCCACGTCGCAGCCGTACGCCCGCGCGGTGCCGCCCTTCGCGGTGATCTCCTCGACGGTGCCGGCGGCGCGCTCGGCGGTGAGGTCGACGACGGCGACGGCCGCGCCCTCCTCCGCCAGCAGCCGCGCGGTGGCCGCACCGATACCCTGCGCCGCGCCGGTGACGACGGCGACCTTGCCTGCGAAGCGAGTCACAGCTGCTCCTTCGATCAATGGGAAATGGGGGACGATCGTGGGCTCGCGGCCCTCAGGCCGATTCCACGAGGACGGCGGTGCCCTGGCCGACGCCCACGCACATGGTGGCCAGTCCGCGGCGGGCGCCGCTGCGGCGCATCCGGTGCAGCAGGGTCGTGAGGATACGGGCGCCGGAGCCGCCCAGGGGGTGGCCGAGTGCGATGGCGCCTCCGGCCGGGTTCACCAGCTCCGGATCGATGCCCAACTGGTCGACGGAGGCGAGTACCTGGGCCGCGAAGGCCTCGTTGAGCTCGGCCTCCTCCACCGCGTCGACCGACCAGCCGACCCGGCCGAGCGCCTTGCGGGTGGCCGGCACCGGCCCGATGCCCATGACGTCCGGGTGCACCCCGGCGGAGGCGCCGGCGACGTAGCGGCCGAGCGGCTGGAGGTCCAGTTCGCCGAGCGCCTCCTCGCTGACCAGCACCAGGCCGGCCGCGCCGTCGTTCATCGGGGAGGCGTTGCCCGCCGTCACCGTTCCGCCCGCCCGGAACGCCGGCTTCAGCCGGGCCAGCTTTTCGAGGCTGGTGTCCTCGCGGATGCTCTCGTCCTGGCCGACCGTCACCCCGTCCGGCCGCTCGACCGGCACGAGTTCGGCGTCGAAGTGGCCGTCCTTGCGGGCGGCGGCGGCACGCTGGTGGCTTCGGAGCGCGAAGGCGTCCTGCCGCTCGCGGGTGATGCCGTAGCGGGTGGCGACCTCCTCGGCGGTCTCGCCCATGGAGAGGATGCCGTGCAGGTCGGCCATCCGGGGGTTGGTGAGACGCCAGCCGAGCCGGGTGTCAAAGGTTTCGATCTTGTGCGGCAGCGCCTCGTCGGGGCGGGGGAGGACGAAGGGGGCGCGGGTCATCGACTCGCAGCCGCCGGCCACCACCACGTCGGCCTCGCCGGAGCCGATGGCCCGGGCGGCCATGGTGACGGCCTCCAGGCCGGAGGCGCAGAGCCGGTTGACGGTGGCGCCGGGGACGGTGTCGGGCAGGCCGGCCAGCAGGACGGCCATCCGGGCGGCGTTGCGGTTGTCCTCGCCGGCCTGGTTGGCGGCGCCCCAGTAGACGTCGTCGATCCGGGCGGGGTCGAGGGCGGGCACGTCGGCGAGCAGGGCGCGCAGCACGGTGGCCGAGAGGTCGTCGGGGCGGACCGTGGCGAGCGCTCCGCGCAGCCGGCCGATGGGTGTGCGGCGGGCTGCGGCGAAGTAGACAGGACGCACGTCGTCGGGCTCCTTATCAGCGGGAACAGCGGGAACAGCGGGAACAGCGGAAGAGCGGAAGAGCGGAAGAGCGGGGAGAGCAGGAACAGCGGGAACAGTGGGGCTAGAAGGCGTTGACGCCGGTGAGCGCGCGTCCGATCAGAAGCTTGTGGATCTGGCTGGTGCCCTCGTAGAGCGTCATCACCCGCGCGTCGCGCAGGTACTTGCCGACCGGGTACTCGTCGATGAACCCGTAGCCGCCGAAGACCTGGAGCGCGTTGTTGGCGGCCCGGACGGCGGCCTCGCTCGCGTAGAGCTTGGCGACGGAGGACTCGGTGGCGAACGGCAGGCCGCGGTCGATGTGGTCGGCGACCTTCCAGGTGAGCAGGCGGGAGGCCTCGACGTCCACGGCGATGTCGGCGAGCAGCTCCTGCACCAGCTGGTGCGAGGCGATCGGCTTGCCGAACTGCTCGCGCTCGCCCGCGTACCGGACGGCGGCGTCCAGGCAGGCCCGGGCGATCCCGACGCAGCCGGCGGCGACCGACATCCGGCCCTTGGCGAGCGCGGCCATCGCCACGCCGAACCCCTTGCCGACTTCGCCGAGCCGGGCGGAGTCGGGCACCCGGACGCCGTCGAAGGCGAGTTCGGCGGTGGCCTGGCCGCGCAGGCCGAGCTTGCCGTGGATCTCCGTGCGGGTGAAGCCGGGCAGGTCGGTGGGGACGAGGAAGGCGGTGACGCCCTTGTGTCCCGCCCCGCCCGTCCGGGCGAAGACGAGGGCGACGTCGGCCCAGGTCCCGTTGGTGATGAACATCTTGGTTCCGCTGATCAGCCAGTCGCCCCCACCCTTCGGGCGGGAGGTGTCCCCGTCGTCCCGGACCGCGCGGGTGGTGAGGTTGGCGGCGTCCGAGCCGGTGCCGGGCTCGGTCAGCGCGAAGCAGCCGAGGGCTTCACCGGAGGTGAGCCGGGGCAGCCAGTGCCGCTTCTGTTCCTCGCTGCCATAGCTGTTGACCGACTTGGCGACCAGGCCGAGCGAGACCGAGACGATGCCGCGCACGGCGGAGTCACCCCGGCCGAGCTCCTCCAGGGCGAGGCAGTAGGCGAGATGGTCGCCGCCGCTGCCGCCGTACTCCTCGGGGAGGGTGAGCCCGAGCAGGCCGAGTTTGCCGAGTTTGCCGATGATCGCGCGGTCGACGGACTCGGCGCGGTCCCACTCGGCGGCGTACGGGACGATCTCGCGGTCCGTGAAGGCGGCCGCCAGGTCACGGAGGGCGGCCTGCTCCTCGGAGAGCTCCAGGTTCATCGGGACCCCGTTAAACTAGCGCTGCAAGTTTTATGGGGGGACTGTAGCCCCGACCGGGGCGCACTGGGAAGAGGCGCCTGCCAGAATCGGTCCCCGCCCACTCGAACGCATCCACCGGTCCGAGCCCGGCCCGCACCGGCCGACCCACCCGCGCACCGACCGACCCGTCTTACCGACCGACCCGCGCTCCCACCCCGCCCGCACCCACTCCGCCCGCACCCACCCCGCCAGAACCCACTCGACCCGGAGGCACCGCGACGATGGCCCGCCCGCGCACCCCCCTGCTCAGCCGCGAGCGCATCGTCACCGCCGCGCTCCAGCTCATCGACGCCGAGGGCCTGGCCGCGCTCTCCACCCGCCGCCTGGCCACCGAGCTGTCGGTCAGCGGGCCGTCGCTCTACAACCACTTCGCCACCAAGGACGAACTGCTGGACGCGGTGGTGGACAGCGTGATGGGCGAGGTCGACCTGTCGATGTTCGGCCGGGAAGCGGCCTGGCCGGAGGCGCTGCGCGACTGGGCTCGCTCCTACCGCGCCGCCCTCGCCGCGCATCCCAACATCGTCCCGGTGCTGGCCCAGGGCCCCGGGCGGCGGCCGAACGCGCTGAGGCTGGCCGACGCCGTCTTCGGCTGCCTGGTCGAGGCCGGCTGGCCGCGTGGGCAGGCCACCCGGATCGGCGCGCTGATGCGGTACTTCGTCGCCGGCTCGGCGCTCGCCTCGTTCGCGGCGGGTTTCCCCGAGGACGCCGGGGTGTACGACGCCGCCGACTACCCGCACCTCGGCGAGGCCCACCGGCTGGCCGAGCACCGGAGCGCGATCGACGAGGGCGCGTTCGAGACCGGGCTCGAAGCGCTCCTCGACGGACTGCTCCTACGGTACGAACGCACCGTCCCGCACCGCTGAGCGCCCCCTCGCCGACCCACCCGGCCGACCCCCACCCGGCCGCGCCCCCGCCTCGCCCCGTCCGCGCGACTCACCAGGGCTCGCGGGCCACGAAGGCCGGCCGCAGCGACGGGTCCACCGGGTCGTAGTACCGGTGGTAGACGGGGGTCAGCCCGCCGGAGACCGGCGGCACGATCCAGCTCCAGTCGGCGGGTGTGGCCCGGCCGAGCCGCTTCTCCTGGGCGACGTGCTTGAGGAACCGCTCCGACTCGGTGTGGTGGTCGGCCATGGTCACTCCGGCCTCCTGGAACGAGTGCAGCACCGCGACGTTGAGCTCCACCAGCGCCCGGTCGCGCCAGAGCGTGCGGTCGCTGGAGGTGTCCAGCCCGAGCCGCTCGGCGACGGTGGCCAGCATGTCGTACCGGTCGGCGTCGGCGAGGTTGCGGGCGCCGATCTCGGTGCCCATGTACCAGCCGTTGAACGGCGCGGTGGGGTAGCGCACACCGCCGATCTCCAACGTCATGTCGCTGATCGCCGGCACCGCGTACCAGCGCAGGCCCAGGTCGGCGAACCAGTCGTGGTCGGGGTGGACGAGCTCGACCTCCAACGTGGTGTCGTCCGGCAGCTCGTACCACTCGGGGCGCTCACCGGGCCGCTCCTGGACCAGCAGCGGCAGGACCTCGAACCGGCCCTCGCCGCACTTCCACCCGAGGTCCCGGGCGCGGGCGGCCAGTTGGGCGCCGGCCGGGTCGCCGATCCAGCCGCCGTCCGCGCCGGGGTGGCCGGCGTAGCGGATCAGCTGCTGGTTGAGGATGCGGGCGGCCGGACGGCCGGGGCGGTCGGGGGCGAAGACCGAGATCACCGGGCGGATCCGGCCGCCGTTGCCGGCCACCCGCAGGTGCTCGAAGCACTCGGCGGCGATGTCGTCGGCCGAGGCGAGGTGCCGGAGGTCGCGGACGACCAGGCTGCGCCAGTACAGCCGGCCGATGCAGCGGGCCGCGTTGCGCCAGGCCAGCTTGGTGCCGTACGCGAGTTCGGCGGGTGTGTGCTCGTAGGTGCCGGTGCGGTCGATCTCGTCGAGGACGGCCCGCACCCGCTCGGACGGGTCCCCGGCCGCGGGCTGCTCGCGGTGGAACTGCCGGACGAACGCTTCGGCCTCGGCAGGGTCGGTGAAATGACCGGGGCCGGTGGAATGACCGGGGGCGGTGGAGTGGCCGGGGGCGGTGGAGTGGCCGGGGCCGGTGAAGTGGCCGGGGCCGGTGACGTGGGCCGCCTCCGGCGCCTGGTTGCGGGGGGTGAGCGAGCCGGTGCCGTGGTCGGTCAGCCGCCCGACCGGGTGCCCGGGCGTCTGGGCGGGCGCCGGCCCGGCGGACTCGGGCGCGGGGTGCGCATGGGTGTACGGACAGCCGGCGGCAGGCGCTGCCACGGGTCTGCGGGTGCTGCGGGTGCGAAGCCGGTTGAAGATCAAGGACTCATCCCTCCTGGCCACCAGGAGTACCGGAGGTGTGCGCCCCGCCGCAGAGAGTGAACGATTCGGCCCCCGCACCCGCGCCGGGGGCGCTAGGGTGCGGGGGCCGAAGGTCGGACTGTCGGATCAGCCCATGGCTCGCGTCAGCCCATGTCCTCCAGCCGGATGCCCTTGGTCTCCTTCATGAACCGTGCCACGAAGAGGATCGACAGGGCCGCGAAGGCCGCGTAGACCAGATAGGTCGCCGAGAGGTTCCAGCGCGAGAGCGACGGGAACGAGACGGTGATCGCCCAGTTGGCGATCCACTGCGCGGAGGCGGCGACGGAGAGCGCGGCGGCGCGGATCCGGTTGGGGAACATCTCGCCGAGCATCACCCAGACCACGACGCCCCAGGACATCGCGAAGAACAGCACGAACGCGTTGGCGGCGATCAGGGCGACGGTGCCCTGGAGGTCCGGGAGGGTGACGTTGTCGCCGCTGCCGGTGGCGGAGGAGAACGCCCAGCCGCAGGCGGCCAGAGCGACGGCCATGCCGGCCGAGCCGATCAGGGCGAGCGGCTTGCGGCCGATCCGGTCGACCAGCAGGATCGCGACCACCGTGCCGAGGATGTTGATGACCGAGCCGATGAAGCTGATCAGCAGTGAGTTGCTCTGGTCGATGCCGACCGACTGCCAGAGGATCGACGAGTAGTAGAAGATCACGTTGATGCCGACCAGCTGCTGGAACACCGAGAGGCCGATGCCGACCCAGACGATCGGCAGCAGGCCGAAACGGCCGCCGAGCAGGTCGCGGAAGCGCGGCTGGTGGTCGGAGTCGATCAGGCCCTGGATCTCGGCGATCCGGGCGTCCGTGTCGGCGTTCCTGCCCTCGACCTCGGCGAGCACGGCGCGGGCCTCGTCCAGGCGGCCGGCCGAGATCAGGTAGCGCGGGGACTCGGGGATCATCGAGGAGAGCACGAAGTAGACGGCGGCGGGCAGGACGCAGATGCCGAGCATCCACTGCCAGGCCTCCAGGCCGAGCAGGTGGCCACGGGTCTCGCCGCCGGCGGCGTCCGCCAGCACCCAGTTGACCAGCTGGGAGATCGCGATGCCGAGCACGATCGCGGCCTGCTGGAAGGAGGCGAGCCGGCCGCGGTACTTGGTCGGCGCCACCTCGGCGATGTAGGTCGGGGCGATCACCGAGGCGATGCCGATGGCCGCTCCGCCGAGGACCCGCCAGCAGGCGAGGTCCCAGGCGGAGAACGGCAGCATCGAGCCGACCGCGCTCACCGCGAAGAGCAGCGCGCCCGCCTTCATGACCTTGATCCGGCCGTACCGGTCGGCGAACCGGCCGGCCACCGCGGCGCCGACCGCCGAGCCGAGCAGCGCCGAGGAGACGATCAGGCCGGTCACGCCGTCGCCGACGCCGAACTTCTCCTGGATGCCCGAGACGGCCCCGTTGATCACGGAGCTGTCGTAGCCGAACAGGAACCCGCCGAGGGCCGCGGCGGCGGTGATGAAGACGACGAAGCCGAGGCGGTCGGTGGATCGGGCCTCCGCCGCCGAGGGCTCCGTCGGCTCCGTGGGCTGCTGGGTGACGCTCACGATCTTGACTCCTGGTACTCAGCGCTGAGCTTGGTGCCGAGATCGTAACGCGTCAATGTTCAAGTGTTGTACGTGGGATGCCCATCAAGTCCCTTTTGATATTAGTAAAGTGAACTGTCAAACCTGGCCTTCCATCGGCGAGGCCAGCGACAGTCCGAACCGTCCCTCGTCGTCCGTCCACCAGTGGCTCAGCCGCAGGCCGGCCGCCGCCAGCTCCTCCGCGACCCGCTCCCGGCGGAACTTCGCCGACACCTCGGTGCGCAGCTCCTCGCCCGCGTCGAAGTGGACCGGCAGGTCGAGCACCGGGATCTTCACGGTCTGGGAGCGCAGTGAGCGCAGCCGCATCTCGATCCACTCCTGCTCCTCGTCCCAGAGCGCCACGTGCTCGAACGCGTCCGGGTCGAAGTCGGCGTTCAGCTCGCGGTTCAGCACGTTGAGCACGTTCCGGTTGAACTCCGCCGTCACCCCGGCCGCGTCGTCGTAGGCGGCGACCAGGACGCCCGGGTCCTTCACCAGGTCGGTGCCGAGCAGCAGGAAGTCGCCCGGGTCGAGGGCGGCGCGCAGGCCGCGCAGGAAGGCGGCCCGCTCGGTGGGGAGCAGGTTGCCCAGGGTGCCGCCGAGGAAGGCGACCAGGCGCGGGCCGCCGTCCGGGGGCAGCCCGAGCCGGGCGGTGAAGTCGGCCAGCACGCCGTGCACCGTCAGCCCCTGGTACTCCTCGGCGAGCGCCTCTCCGGCGGAGGTCAGCGCGCTCTCGCTGACGTCGACCGGGACGTAGGTGTGCAGAGTGCCGAGGTCGCGCAGGGCGTCCAGCAGCAGCCGGGTCTTCTCGGAGGAGCCGGAGCCCAGCTCGACCAGGGTGCGGGCGCCGGTGGCGGCGGCGATCTCGCCGGCCCGGGCGGTCAGGATGGCCCGCTCGGCGCGGGTCGGGTAGTACTCCGGCAGCCGGGTGATCTCCTCGAACAGCTCGCTGCCCCGGGCGTCGTAGAACCACTTCGGCGGGAGCCACTTCGGTTCGGAGGTCAGACCGTGCTGCACGTCGTGCCGCAAGGCGGTGCTGAAGTGGTCGGCGGGCAGCAGCCGGGCGAGATCAAAGGTGCTCATGACAGATGGGTCCTCGGTTCAAAAAGTGAAGGGGAGAGGGGGAGGCTCAGAGTGCCCGAACGGCTCCGAGCGGCTCGACCGTGATGCCGTCCGGGCCTGCCAGCAGCAACGAGCGGTCCGGGACGGCCGTCCAGTCCGGGTGGTCGTCGTACGGCTCGGAGGCCACCACCACCCCGAGCCCGGGCAGGGTCCGGTGGTGCAGGGTGTCGCCCCAGCTGGTCGCGGCGATGGCACGGCCGTCGGTGAGCAGCAGGTTGAGCCGGCCGGTGGTGTGGGCGGCCACGTCCGCGACGGTGCCGGCCAGTGCCTCGCCGAGGCCCGCGCCGGCGCGCAGCCGGTGCAGCGCCAGGCCCCAGAGCAGCGCCGAGTCGGTGCGCGCCACCAGCTCCAGCAGCTCGGCCGGCGGCAGCAGCCCGGCCAGGGCGTCGAGCTTCTCCGGCCAGCCGGCCACCGCGCCGTTGTGGCTGAACAGCCAGCGCCCGCCGGAGAACGGCGCGGCCGCCTCCTCGCCCGCCGCGCAGCCCTCGGTGGCCGAGCGGACGGCCGCCAGCAGCGCCCGGGTGCGGATCACCCGGGCGAGGTCGGCGAACGAGGAGTCCGCCCAGATCGGCCCGGCCCGCCGGTGGCGGGCCGGCACCTCGTCGCCGTCGGCGTACCAGCCGAGGCCGAAGCCGTCCGCGTTGACCGTGCCGTACTGCTGCGTCCGCGGCGCCCAGGACTGCCGGTAGAGCCCGAACGGCGGCTCGACCAGCAGCTCCCTCGGTGCCAGTGGCTCGCCCAGGTAGGCGATGTGGCGGCACATCAGTCCGTCTCCACAGTGGCGGCGGTGCGGAACCCTGCGAAGATCTGGCGGCGGATCGGGTAGTCCCAGTTGCGGAAGGTGCCCCGGCAGGCGACCGGTGCGACGGCGAAGCAGCCGCCGCGCAGCACCTTGTACTCGGGCCCGAAGAAGACCTCCGAGTACTCCTTGTACGGCCAGGCCCGGAAGCCCGGGTAGGGGTGGAAGTCGCTGGCCGTCCACTCCCACACGTCGCCCATCAACTGCCTTACCCCGTCGGGCGATTCGCCGTCCGGGTAGCTTCCGGCCGGGGCCGGGCGGAGGTGGCGCTGGCCGAGGTTGGCGTGCTCGGGCGCGGGCGACGCGTCGCCCCACGGGTAGCGGCGGGAACGCCCGGTGGCCGGGTCGTGCCGGGCGGCCTTCTCCCACTCCGCCTCGGTCGGCAGCCGCCGGCCGGCCCACCGGGCGTACGCGTCGGCCTCGTACCAGCTGACGTGCAGCACCGGCTCGTCGGCCGGCACCGGCTCCAGCAGGCCGAACCGGCGGCGGAGCCACTGGCCGCCCTCGCGGTGCCAGAACAGCGGGGCGGTCAGCCCGGCCTTCTGCCGGTGCTCCCAGCCCTCGGCGGTCCACCAGTGCGGGTCGTCGTAGCCGCCGTCGGCGATGAACCGCAGGTAGGCGCCGTTGGTGACGGGCGTGGTGTCCAGCCGGAAGGCCGGCAGCTCGACCCGGTGCGCCGGTCGTTCGTTGTCCAGCGCCCACGGCTCGGTGTCGGTGCCCATGGTGAACGGGCCGGCGGGGATGACCACGTCGGCGGGCAGTGTGGCCGCGTCCGCGGGGGCGGGCGGCGGCGGGGGAGCGGCCAGGGCGGGCTCTCCCCTGCGGAGCTGATGGGTGATCAGCATCGTCTCGTCGTGCTGCTGTTCGTGCTGGGCGATCATGCCGAAGGCGAAGCCGGCGTCCAGTAGCGGCGCGCCCTCCAACGGACTCTCGCCCAGCAGGTCGAGCACCCGGCCGCGCACCTCGTGCGCGTACGCGCGGGCCTCGTGCGGCGGCAGCAGCGGCAGGCTGGGGCGCTCGGCACGCGGGTGCTCGAAGGCGTCGTAGAGCGGGTCGATCTCGGGGTGCATCGGATCCCGGCCGCCCACGTTGCGCAGCAGCCAGAGCTCTTCCTGGTTGCCGATGTGCGCGAGGTCCCAGACCAGCGGGGACATCAGCGGTGAGTGCTGGGCGGTCAGGTCACGGTCCTCGACGCAGTCGGTGAGCGCGGCGGTGCGGGCGCGGGCGGCCAGCAGCTCGGCGGCGATCGTCTCCCGGAGGGCCTCCGGCGACAGCGTCTCCAGCGGCGCGGCTGCCGGGGCGGGGGCGCCGGTCGGGCGGGCGTCGTCGATCATGGTGCGGCCTCCTCCGGGGGAGTGCGTCGGGTGCCGGAGCGCAGTGCGTCCAGCTGGTCGTCGGCCGGGCAGCGGCCGCGCGCGGGGTAGCGCTCGGCGAACTCGGCGACGGCGGTGCGCAGCCGTCCGGCGCCGGGCAGGCGGCCCAGCGCGGCGTCGGCGGCGGCGAAGCAGGCGAGGGTGGCGCGGCGCAGCTCGGGGTCGGCGACGGCCAGGGTGGCGGCCCGGCGCCAGGCGTCGCTGCGCGGCGGACGCGGGCCGTCGGCGCACTCCAGCGGCTCCAGCGCGGCGAGTGCGGCCTCGGCGGCCACCGGGTCGTCCAGCAGCGCGGTGACCAGGGCGGCGGGGACGATCCAGCCGTCGCCGGGCTGCGCGTCGATCATCCGCAGCTCCAGGTGGCCGCGCGGGCGGACCGGCGGGAACAGCGTGGTGCGGTGGTAGTCCAGGTCGGCCAGGGTGGGCGGGCGCTCGCCGGCGCCGCGCAGCCAGTCGGCGAACGTCATCCCGGCCGGAGCGGTCCAGGGCTGCCCGTCGGGGCGGCGGATGCAGAGCACCTCGGCGTCCAGCACGTACCGGGTCCAGGCCTCGCGCGGGTCGCCGTGGTCGGGGGCGGGGGCGAGCGTGCGGGTGGGGTCCATCCGGGACCAGACGGTCTGCCGGGTGGACCGGTGGCCGGTGGGCCTGCCGTCCAGCAGCGGGGAGTTGGCGAAGGCGGCGACCAGCACCGGACCCAGCCGGTGGGCGAGGCGCCAGCGCCGGTCCAGCGCGTGCGGACCGTCCGCGGCGCCGGCGTCCAGGCAGACCTGGACGGACGCGGTGCCGGTCATCATGATCCGGCCCCAGGGGCCGGCCGAGTTGAAGAACCGTTCCATCGCCAGGTAGCGCGGGTGGTCCAGCACCATCTGGCGCGGACGGGCGAGGGGGTCGGTGCCGGTGCCGGTGAGGCGCAGGCCCTGGGCGGCGAAGGCGGCCCGCAGGGCGGCGAGATCGCGTCGGGTGTCGTCGACGCAGGCGGTGAGGCCGTCGGCGGGCGGGGAGCTGAGCTCGACCTGTCCGCCGGGTTCGAGAGTGAGGCGGGCTCCGGAGGGGAGCGACGTCCCGTCGGGGCCTCCGAGGGGCAGCGCGTCCAGTGCGGCGTGCAGCCGCTCCGGTTGGACGGGGCGGGTGGGACATCGGTCGTCATGGACGAACCACTCCACCTCGACACCGATCAGCCGGGGCGGTCCGATCTTGAAACAGACGCCGGCCATGTGGCGGCGTGCCGCCGATTCGGTGAGCGGTGTCACCCCGCTCGGGGGCGGGTCCGTGCTGGGGCGGGCGGTCGGGCTGGTCGGGCGAACGGGTGTCACCGGACTCACCATCCTCGGGATCACGATTGCGGCCCGGTCTACCCTGCCCAGTCTGCTACGGACCATGCGGGGGCGCTCCGCAAACATCTCGTGAAGAGATGTCGTCGCAGGTCAGAGGCGGTGCAATCGGGTGATCCGGGGCTTCGGGGGAGTCTCACCCGGGCCCCGGCGGTGCCACGCCCAGGGTCCCGGCAGCCCCTCGGCCGGGCCTCGGGCGGGCCTCAGCGGAGCCGGGCCAGCCGCTCCAGGACGGTCTCCAGGACAGGGCCCGGCAGCGCGTAGTTGAGCCGCAGCGCGCCGTGCCCGCCCGGCCCGAAGTCGGCCCCGTCGGAGGCCTCCAGACCGCACCGCTCCAGCAGTGCCGCCCGCGCCCCGGCCGGCGGCAGGCCCAGCGCGACGGCGTCCACCCAGAGCAGGTACGAGGCCTCGGGCGCGGAGGCGACGGCGCCGCCGAGCAGGCCGGTCAGCCGGTTCCGGGCGGCCGCCAGGTGCGCCAGCAACGCGTCCAGCCACGGGCCGCCGTGCCGCAGCGCCGCCTGCTGCACCTCCTGCTCCAGCAGCCCGCCCTCCCAGAGGCCGTACCCGGCCATCACGTCGGTGAGCCGCTCGCGCAGTGCGCCGTCCGGGACGAGCGCGAAGCAGCTGGGGATGCCGGAGGTGTTGAAGGTCTTGCCCACCGAGTTGAGCGTGACGGTCCGCTCCCGGTACGGGCCCGCCACGGCGACGGCCACCGGGTGCCGGTGCCCCGGGTGGGTGAGGTCGCCGTGCACCTCGTCCGAGACCAGCACCGCGCCGGCCTCCGCCGCCGCCCCGGCGAGCGCACGGATCTCGCCCTCGTGCCAGACCCGCCCGGACGGGTTGTGCGGACTGCTGAGCAGCACCGCCCCGGCCCGGCGCCCCGCCAACGCGGCCACCGGCAGCCGGTATCCCGCGTCGTCCCGGAGCAGCGGCACCTCCTCGTACGGCAGCGCGGCGGACCGGCAGAGCTGGGCGAAGCCGCCCCATTCGGGGGCCGGGAACAGCACCGGGCCGGCCGGGCGCACCGCCTCCAGCAGCAGCCGGACGGCGGTCCGCGGGCCGGCCGGCAGCAGCACCACCCATGCCGGATCCACCGTCACCCGGTGCCGCTCCCGGTACCAGCGCGCCACCAGCGCCCGCCCGGCCGGGTCGCACACCGTGTAGCCGTACGCGCGGTGCCCGGCCCGGTCCGCCAGGGCGCGGGCGACGGCGGCCGGGCCGGGCAGGTCCATGTCGGCGAGGCCCATCGGGATCACCCCGTCCGCCCCGCCGCCGGCCCGCGCCCACTTGCTGCTGCCGGTGCCGGCGCGGTCGAAGGGGCGGTCGAAACCGAAGTCCTCGGGCGGAGCGCTCACGGCAGGGGCCTCCCGGTACGGCGGCGGGCGAAGACGTCCACAGCCACGCTAGCCGCATCGGACGATCACTCGAACCGGGCCGCCCGGATCCGGTGGCCGCCTGGATGCCGACCGGCTGTTCGGCCGCCGCCGCGGACCGGCGGCGCACGGGCCCGGGCGCACGCCGTACGCTGCGGCCCTGGCACGGCGTACGGGCAGGACGGGGAGGACCAATGGCGACGACGGCGCGTGGCACGGTGGCCGGGAGCGAGCAGGACGAGGAGGTCACCCTCTTCGTGGCACGCCGGGTGGAGCCCGGCTACGAGGAGGCGTTCGAGGTCTGGGCGGAGGGGATCCTGGCCGCGGCCGCCGCGCACGAGGGCAACCTCGGCACCGGGCTGCTGCGGCCCGCCGGGCCGGACGACCCCTGGCACCTGCTGCTGCACTTCCGCGACGGCGAGGCGTTCCGCTCCTGGCAGGCGTCCCCGGCGCGGGCGGCCTGCTTCGCCGTGGCGGACGGGCACCACCACGAGGTGCACCGGCACGAGATCCTCGGCATGGAGGGCTGGTTCGCGACCACCCGGGCCGCCGCGAAGGGCCGGCCGCCGGTGCGCTGGAAGATGGCGGTGGCCTCGACCCTCGCGATCGCCCCGATCGTCGTCACGGCGAGCGTGCTGATCAGCCCGCACCTGGCGGGCCTGCCGACGGCCGTCCGCCCGCTCGTCACGGCGCCGCTCATCAGCGCGCTGATGACGTACGCGGCGCTGCCGGTGGTCACCCGGCTGCTGCGCGGCTGGCTGTTCGACCGCGGCTAGCGGGGTGACGGGCGCCCGCCGACCGCGGTCAGCCGTCGGCGGCCCGCGCCGCGCCCCTGCCCAGGTACCCGGCCAGCCCCCGCCGCCCCCGCCACATCATCGCGGCGTGGTTGGCGCGGAAGACGGGGTGCAGGGGGAGGGCGAGCCGCCGCAGCAGGGGCTTGGCCGGCCGGGTGTCCTCCTCGAAGAGCACGCGGCTGCCCGCGCCGTCCGCGGCGCCCGGGCCGTCCGGGGTGACGGTCCAGCGGGACCAGCCGGTGAGGTCGCCGTGCATCGCGGCCTCCAGCACCCCGGTGGCCGGGTCGCGCCGGACCCTCTCCAGCCCGATGACCAGCCGGTACGGCAGCAGCGCGCGCACCTCCACCTCGCCGGCGTCCGGGCCGGTCTCCCGGGCGGTGCGGATCTCGGGCCACCAGAGCGGGTAGCTCCGCACGTCCTCCAGTGCCGCGTACACGGCGGCCGGCGGCGCGGGCAGTCGCCAGGCGCCGCGGAATCGGTAGTGGTTGGGGTCCACCTGCCGAACGGTACTCCCGTGCGCCCGCCGGGCAGGGCCCCTGCGCGTCACTCCGGTTCGGCCAGCGTGAACGCCGTGTTGACCAGTGCGACGTGGGTGAACGCCTGCGGGGTGTTGCCGAGTTGGCGGCGGGAGCGCGGCTCCCACTGTTCGGAGAGCAGCCCGAGGTCGTTGGCGAGCCCGACCACCCGGGCGAACAGTTCGCGCGCCTCGGCCCGCCGCCCGGTCGCGGCGAGCGCGTCGGCGAGCCAGAACGAGCAGGCCAGGAAGGCGCCCTCGCCGCCGGGCAGGCCGTCGGTGCGCTGGTGGGCCTGGTAGCGGCGGACGAGGCCGCCGTGGTCGAGTCCGTCCCGGACGGCGTCCACGGTCCTGATCACCCGCGGGTCGTCCGGCGGCAGGAAGCCGCTCTTGACCACGAACAGGGTGGCCGCGTCGAGCCCCTGCCCGCCGTAGTGCTGGACGAAGACGCCGCGCCGCCGGTCGTAGCCGTGCGCGCAGACGTCGGCGTGGACGGCGTCGCGCATGGCCCGCCAGCGGTCGACGGGCGCGGGCAGGCCGGTGGCCTCGGCGAGCCGGACGGCGCGGTCGGCGGCGACCCAGGACATCACCTTGGAGTGGACGAAGTGCCGCCGCCCGCCGCGGACCTCCCAGAGGCCCTCGTCGGGCTCCCGCCAGTGCTGTTCCAGGTACTCCATCAGGGCCCGCAGCAGGGTCCAGACGTGCCGTTCCATCGGCAGGCCGGCCAGCAGTGCGAGGTGCAGGGTGTCCACCACCTCGCCGTAGACGTCGAGTTGGAGCTGGTCGACGGCGGCGTTGCCGAACCGGACCGGCCGGGAGTCCTCGTAGCCGGGCAGCCAGTCGGCGACGGTCTCGCCGAGGACGCGTTCCCCGGCGACCCCGTACACGGTCTGCAGGTCGCCCGGGTCGCCGGCGATGGCGCGCAGCAGCCAGCGGCGCCAGGCGGCGGCCTCTTCGCGGAACCCGCCGCGGAGCAGGGCGGCGAGGGTCATCGATGAGTCGCGCAGCCAGCAGAACCGGTAGTCCCAGTTGCGCATCCCGCCGATCCGTTCGGGCAGGGAGGCGGTGGGCGCGGCGACGATCCCGCCGGTGGGGGCGTAGGTGAGCGCCTTGAGGGTGATCAGCGAGCGCAGCACGGCGTCCCGCCACTCGCCGCGGTACCGGCAGCCGGCCGCCCACCGCTGCCAGTCGCGCAGGGTGGCGAGCAGGGTCTCCTCGGGGTCGGTGCGCGGGGTGGCGGTCAGGTGGGAGGGCTGCCAGGTGAGCACGAAGGCGACGCGGTCGCCGGCGGTGACGGTGAAGTCGGAGGCGGTGATGCCGTCCACGCCGTAGGTGTGCACGCCGGGCGGGACCCGTAACCAGACGGAGTCCGGCCCGGCGACGGCGACCCGGTGCCGGCCGGTGCGGCGTACCCAGGGCTCGATCCGGCCGTAGTTGAACCGCAGCCGCAGCTCGCCGCGGACCGGGACGGTGCCGCCGAGGCCCTCCACGATCCGGATGAGTTGCGGGGTGCGGCTGTCCGGTCCGCGCTGGGGCATGAAGTCGGTGATCCGCACCGAGCCGCCGGGTGTGCGCCACTCACTTTCCAGGACGAGGCTGTCGCCGAGGTAGCGGCGGGCGGAACACTGCGTGCCGCCGACGGGGGCGAGCCGCCAGGCGCCGTGCCCGCGGTCGCCGAGGAGGCCGGCGAAGCAGCTGGGGGAGTCGAACCGGGGCAGGCAGAGCCAGTCGACAGATCCGTCCCGGCCCACCAGGGCAGCGGTCTGCAGGTCGCCGATCAGGGCGTAGTCCTCGATGCGTCCGGCCATCGGCTCCATTGTCCGGCCCGCTCGCCTTCCCGGCAGGGCGGGGAGCCGGCCCCGGGCGCGGGCGGGCACCGGGTGGCCCGGGGCGGCTCACGGGCGGGCACGGGCGGACACGGGCCGGAACGGAGGCGGACCCTCCGGCAGGACGGGAGAGCTCCGCTTGCACCCGTTCGGCGTGCAAGGGAGGATCTTTTGTGCTTGTAGTCTCATCAGTCGCAGCCGTCCCTTCAGACAGCTGGCTTCCCGGAACCGGAGTGAAGGAGTCCCTAGGATGCGGCGACCGAACTGGGTACCGGAGGGCACGGACCTGGACAAACCGAACGCCGCGCGGGTCTACGACTACTATCTCGGTGGTTCGCACAACTTCGAGGTGGACCGGGAGATGGCCCGCAAGGCGATCGCCCTGTGGCCGGAGCTGCCCCAGATCATGCGGTCCAACCGGGCCTTCCTGCGCCGCGCCGTGCAGTTCGTCGCCGAACGGGGCGTCAGCCGCTTCCTGGACATCGGTTCCGGCATCCCCACCTTCGGCGCCGTGCACGAGATCGCCCGGGCGATCCGCCCCGAGGCCGAGGTGGTCTACATCGACCGCGACCCGGTCGCCGTCGCGCACAGCCGGCTGCTGCTGGAGGACGACCCGAAGAGCTCCGTCGTCCAGGCCGACCTGCGGGACATCGACGACCTGATGGCCCGCCCCGAGGTGCGGTCCCTGCTGGCGGCCGGCGAGCCGGTGGCCGTGCTGCTGGTGGCCGTCCTGCACTTCGTCAGCGACTCCGAGGACCCGTGGAAGCTGGTCGAGGTGCTGCGCGACGCCCTCCCGCCGGGCAGCGCGCTGGTCCTCTCGCACGCCTCCCTGGAGGGCCGCCCGGACCAGGCCGAGGACCACCAGAAGCTGTACAGGATGACGCCCACTCCGCTGACCATGCGCACCCACGAGCAGATCACCGCGATGTTCGCCGGATTCGATCTGGTCGAGCCCGGTGTCGTCTACCTGCCGCAGTGGCGGCCCGACCAGCCGGAGGCGGTCGGCCAGCACCCCGAGCGGATGACCGGGGTGGCGGGCGTGGGGTTCCGCCCGTGAGTGATGCGCCGGTGCCGAGCAGTGCCGAACGGTTCCACGAGGACTGGTCGCGGCTGCTCTCCGGTGACCACGGCACGGCGGTCCACCCCGGCCTGCTCGGCCGGCTCGTCTCCCGGACCGCCGCGCTGCTCCACCGTGCCCAGCAGGACGAACCGTTCGAGCCGCACCTGGCCGCGCAGGCCGGTGCCGAGCTGGTGGACGCGCACTTCACCGACCCGGTGGTGCTGGCCCGGGCCGTGGAGCTGCTCCAGGAGCAGCCGGTCACCGACGACCGCGGGCCCGCGCTCTGCGGCGCCTTCGCGGCCGGCTGGGCGGCTGCCCTGCGCGAGCGGACCCTGCGCGAGCAGGAGGCCATCCGCACCGCCGCCGACATGGCCCGCAAGGAGGCCGAGCGGGCGCTGCGCGCCTCCGAGGCGCGGTTCCGCGCGCTCTTCGAGAGCGCGGCGATCGGCATCGGCATCGGCGACACCGAGGGCAACATCCTGGCCGTCAACAAGGCTCTCCAGGAGCTGTTCGGGGCCGGCCCGGAGGACATGCAGGGCCGCCGGGTCGGCGACCTCGTCCACCCCGAGGACGCCCCGGGCGTCTGGGAGGCGTACGAGGACCTGATCAGCGGCAAGCGGGACTACTTCCAGTTCGACAAGCCGTACTACCGGCGGGACGGCGAGGTGGTCTGGACCCACCTGACCGTCTCGCTGATCCGTGACGACGACGGCGTCCCGCAGTACCAGGTGGCGATGCTGGAGGACATCACCGACCGCTACCGGCTCCAGGAGCGGCTGCGCCACCAGGCCACCCACGACCCGCTGACCGGCCTGCCCAACCGGGCGGCCTTCTTCGAGCGGCTGGAGAAGCTCTTCGAGGAGCCGGACCCGGGTGCCCGGTTCGGCCTCTGCTACGTGGACCTCGACGGCTTCAAGGTGGTCAACGACAGCCTCGGCCACGACACCGGGGACCAGCTGCTCTCCGCCGTCGCCGCCCGGCTGAAGGCCGCCCTGACCCCGCTCGGCCACCTGGTCGCCCGGCTCGGCGGCGACGAGTTCGTCGTCCTGCTGGAGAACTGCCGGGGCGAGCAGGAGGCCGTCGCCGCCGCCAAGACCGTGCTGAAGGCACTGGCCGGGCCGGTCCTGATCGGCGATCACAAGCTCGCCGTCGGCGCCAGCGTGGGCGTGCTGGAGCGGCGCGTCTCGACCACCACCCCCGGCGCCGCCGTCCGCGCGGCGGACCTGACGCTGTACCGGGCCAAGGAGGCCGGCCGCGGCCGCTGGACGCTCTTCGACCCCAAGGAGAACGCCCGCGCGGTCAGCCGCTACGCCGTGTCCGTCCGGATGCCGGCCGCGCTCGACCGCGGCGAGTTCTTCATCGACTACCAGCCGTTGTACGCGCTGGCCGACGGCCGGCTGGCCGCCGTCGAGGCGCTGGTGCGCTGGCGCCACCCGCAGCTGGGGGTGCTCGGCCCCGACGAGTTCGTCACCACCGCCGAGGAGACCGGCCTGATCATGCCGCTCGGCCGCTGGGTGCTGGAGCAGGCGTGTGGCCAGGCGGCCGACTGGATCAGGCGGTTCGGCGACGACGCGCCGCAGCTGAACGTCAACCTGGCGGTCCGTCAGGCCCGCAGTGCCGCGCTGGTGACCGACCTCGCCCGGATCCTCGAATCCACCGGCCTGGACCCGGCCCGGCTCCAGCTGGAGATCACCGAGTCCACCGTGGTCGGCCCGGAGGACGAGGCGCTGCGCACCCTGCACGGGCTGGTCGACCAGGGCGTGTCGCTCGCCGTGGACGACTTCGGCACCGGCTGGTCCAACCTGGCCTACCTGCGCGACCTGCCGGTCTCGGGGCTGAAGATCGCCGGCTCCTTCGTGGGTGACCTGCACGATCCGGCCAAGGACGAGGAGACCGGCTGGCGGATCGTCAGCGGCCTGGTGTCGATGGCGCACGCGCTGGGCCTGACCGTCACCGCCGAGGGCGTGGAGACCCTGCGGGACGCCGAGCGCCTGCGCACCATCGGCTGCGACTGGGCGCAGGGCTGGCACTTCGGGCGGCCGGTGCGGCCGGGCGAGATCGCCCGCCGGATCGCCGAGGAGCCGGAGGGCCGGCCGGTCGGGGGCTGAGCACCGGTGGAGCCGAGGACCGGTCGGGCCGGGGATCGGTCGGGGGCTGAGGACTGGTCGGGAGTGAGGTCCGCTCGGCGTGCGGTGCCCGTGCCGGGGGGGCAACGGACGTATGTCGAATCGGGCATAAAGAACCAATTACGACAAACCACTTGACGTGACGCCGGTCACCTGGGCACGATGAGGCCCTGGCACACCCCGCACCTCCGTGCGGGAAGCACATTCGGCCAGTTCGACAGACCGGCGCTTCGGCGCCCGAGAGAGCCGGCGGCGCGCACCCCCATCCGGCCGCCCGAGTCGCTCTCCACGTTTTCGGCAGTCCCCTCCGGGGACTTCCCTTTCGGGGCCCCGCCCGCCCCGCGTATCAGTCGCGCACCGGGCCCGCCCCGTTCCTTCAGGGGCCGCGCCGTGCCCGGCGCCCGCCCGTCGCCTCCCCCCGAGAGGCCGTTCTCGATGAGCACCACCCTGCCCCCCAACGTCGTTCCGTACCCGAACCATGACGGCCGGCCACAACGTCGCGCCGAGGACCGGGTCACCGTCCGGCGGCCGATGCGCCGGGCCGGGGACGGCGTCGCCAGCAAGCACGGCGTCACGCTGGTCGTGCCCGCGCAGAACGAGGCCCGCAACATCCCCTGGGTGTTCGAGCAGATCCCGCGCTGCGTCGACGAGGTGATCCTGGTCGACGGCTCGTCCGACGACGCCACCGTCCCGATGGCCCGGCACTGCCTGCCGACCGTCCGCAGCGTCCAGCAGTGCGGCCCGGGCAAGGGCAACGCCCTGCGCACCGGCTTCGCCGCCGCCACCGGCGAGTACATCGTCATGATGGACGCCGACGGCTCCATGTGGCCCGGCGAGATCCCGCACTTCCTGCACTTCCTCGACCACGGCTTCGACCTGGTCAAGGGATCCCGGTGCATCGCCGGCGGCGGCTCGCTGGACTTCACCAAGGTCCGCTCGCTCGGCAACCGCGCCCTGCTCGCCGTCGTCAACCGCCTGTACGACGCGAGCCTCACCGACCTGTGCTACGGCTACTGTGCCTTCCGCCGCTCCTTCCTGGACGCTCTCGACCTGCGCTCCACCGGCTTCGAGATCGAGGCCGAGATGATCGCGCACGCCCTGCGCTCCGGACTGCGGATCGCCGAAGTGCCGAGCCTGGAACTCCCCCGCCGCAGCGGTCGCTCCCACCTCCACGCCATCTCCGACGGCCGCCGGGTGCTGAGGACCCTGATCTCCGAGCGTCCCGGCGCCCGGGCCTCGGCGGCCGCCCCCGCGGAGGAGCGATGATGAATGGCCCCGACCGGCGCACCGCAGCTGCCTGCCCGCGCCCCGCCGCCCGCGACTCGCTCTACACCCCCGTCCGTGTCGTCGACCTGGACCTGGACGAACCGGGCGAGCTGCGCTCCCCCGGAGGTCTCGGTGCCGCCGACCAGGACGGCCGCGTGTTGGCGTTGGTGCGGCTGCACGGACACCCGCTCGGCTTGGTCACGGCCACCGGAACAGCAGGCGACAGTGCCGCGCTGCGCCGGGCGCTGGTCGACGCCGCTCACCGGGAACTGCGAGTTCCCGCCCTGTCCACCGCGACACCCGCGGCGCGTCCCGGTCGGGTCGGCCGCGCCCGGGTGCCTGCGGGCCCGCAGACGGTCTCCGTGATCGTCTGCACCCGGGACCGCGACGAGATGCTGCCGCGCTGCCTGGACTCCCTGGTGCGGATCGGCCATCCCCTCGTCGAGGTGATCCTGGTGGACAACGCCCCCAGGAACGACGCCACCGAGAAGCTGGTCCGATCGCGCTACGGAGACCGGATCCGGTACGTGAGGGAGCCCCTGCCCGGCCTGTCCCGGGCCCGCAACCGCGGCCTCGCGGCCGCGCGCGGTGAGCTCTGCGCCTTCACGGACGACGACGCCATCGCCGACTCCCGCTGGGTGAACGCCCTGGTGGAGGCGTTCCAGTCGGACGACCGGATCGCCTGTGTGACCGGCCTGGTGCTGCCCGCGGAGCTGGACACCAAGGCACAGTTCGTCGTGGAGCAGTACTGCGCTCCCAGCCGGGGCTTCGAGGCCCGCAGCTGGTCGCTCCCGGCGTCCCTGGACGACCCGCTGGTCCAGTTCTCCGTCGGCCGGTTCGGGATGGGGGCCAACATGGCCTTCCGCACCGCGGTGCTCCGGGCCCTCGGCGGCTTCGACCCGGCCACCGGCACCGGGACGCCCTCGCGGGGCGGGGAGGACCTGCTCTCCTTCCAGCAGGTCCTGACCGCGGGGTACACCGTGGCCTACCAGCCCGACGCGATCGTGTGGCACCGGCACCGGCGGACTATGAAGGCGCTCGCCCACCAGGTGAGCGGGTTCGGGGTCGGGTTCGGCGCGTACCTGGCGGCGGCCGTGTCCCACCGGCCGAGCCTGCTCACCGAGCTCGTCCGGAGGCTGCCCTACGGCGTGTGGCGCTGGCACGTCAGCCACCGGCTCGGTACCCGAACCGGGCCGGCCGACGGCGACACCCTGCGCGGCCTCCGCAGGCTGGAACGCCGCGGGCTGCTGTACGGCCCGTTCTGCTACCTGTTCACCGTCTGGCAACAACACCATCCCAGGTCTGGAGGTCGGCTGTCATGACCACCCCGATCGCGCTGCCGCCCGCGCCCGTCGAGGTCGCCGAGCTGGATCTCGAACGCCCGGACGAACTGCACCGTCCCGGCCGGGGCGACGTGTTCTCCCCGAGCGGCCGGGTGCTGGCGCTCATCCGCCGCGGGGGACAGCCCCTCTGCCTGGTGACCGCCGAGGCCGCGCCCGGTGACCCGGCCGCACTCCGCCGGGCCCTGGCCGCCGCAGCGGCCCGCGAGCCGGACCCGCGCGCACCGGCCGCGGTGCGGCCGGAACCGCCGGCCGACGCCCCGCTCGTGAGCGTCATCGTCTGCACCCACAACCGCGTCGACCTGCTGCCGCGCTCCCTGGACGCCCTCCTGGCCGGCACCTACCGGCAGGTCGAGGTCATCGTGGTCGACAACGCCCCCTCCGACCGGGCCACCGAGCTGCTCGTCGCGCTCCGCTACCCGGGCCGGGTCCGGTACCTGCGCGAGCCGGTGCCCGGACTGGCCCGTGCCCGCAACCGCGGCCTCGCCGTCGCGCGCGGAGAGATCTGCGCCTTCGCCGACGACGACCTCCTGATCGACGAGGGCTGGGTGGCCGCCCTGGTCGACGGCTTCCGTTCGGACCCGCAGGTGGGCTGCGTCACCGGCCTGGTGCTGCCCGCCGAGCTGGACACCCGGGCGCAGATCGCGCTGGAACGGTACTGCGGCTACGCCAAGGGCTTCACCAGCCGCAGCTGGTCGCTCGGCGAACCGTCCGACGACCCGCTCTTCCCCTTCGCCACCGGCCGGCTCGGCACCGGGGCCAACATGGCCTTCCGCACCGGCCTCCTCCGCTCGATCGGCGGCTTCGACCCCGCGACCAGCACCGGCACACCGGCGCGCGGAGGAGAGGACCTGCTCTCCTTCCTCCAGGTCCTGACCTCCGGTCACACGGTCGTCTACCGGCCGGACGCACTGGTGTGGCACCCGCACCGCCGCTCCATGGAGGCGCTGACCACCCAGGTCTTCGGCTTCGGCGTCGGCTTCGGCGCCTATCTGGCCGCAGCCACCCGCCGGCAGCCGCGCCTGCTCGCAGCCCTGCTCGCCCGGGTGCCGCACGGGGTCCGGCAGACCCTGCACCGCGGTGACCCGCCCGCCGCCCGCCGCGACCCGCTGATGGTCCACCTCGGGCGGCTCGAACTCCTCGGCCTGCTCTACGGGCCGGTCTGCTACCTGCGCAGCGTCCGGTTGCAACGCCGGGCCGACACCTCGGCGAGGCCGTGATGTCCATCCTCGACCACACGCGCTCCAGGCGGCGGACGGCGGCCGCACGGCCGTGCTCCTGCCCGGTGGCGCTGCCCTGCGAGTGCTCCTACCCGGCACTGCTGTGGGCCCGGATCAGGGCGGGCACCCAGAGCCTGCGCGCGGACTCCCTGATGCACAACGGCCATGTACTGGCGGCGAGTTCGATCGTCGCAGCCGGACTCGGCGCGTTCTTCTGGATACTCGCCACCCGCTACTACAGCGTCGAGGCCGTGGGGCGCAGCTACGCGGCCCTGTCGGCCGCGATGTTCCTGGCCACGCTCGGCAGCCTCAACCTCGGGGACGCGCTGGTGCGCTTCGTCCCGGCCGCGGGCCGGCACACCCGGCACCTGGTGCTGCGGTGCTACGCGATCAGCGTCGGTTTCAGCGCCGCGGTCGCGGTCGGCTTCCTGCTGCTGGTCCCGTTGGTCGCCCCCAACCTCGGCTTCCTGGACTCGCCGGTGCTCGCGGTCGCGTTCGTCGCGGCCACCGCCGGCTACGCGGTCTTCGTGCTCCAGGACGGTGCGCTCACCGGCACCCGCAGGACCGGCTGGGTCCTCGGCGAGAACGCCGTCTTCGCCGTCGCCAAGTCACTGCTGCTCGCCGGATGCGCGGCCCTGGCCGTCGGCACCGGCATCCTGGTCGCCTGGGCGGTGGCCATGGTCGTCTCGATCGCGCTGGCCAACGTGGTGCTGTTCCGCCGGGCCGTGCCGGCCCACGAGGCGGCCGGCGACGCCGACGCCGAACCGCCCCAGCGGGTCCTGCACTGGGCCGGCGCCGACTACATCGGCAACCTCTTCAGCTTCGCGAGCTACAGCGCAGTCCCCCTGATCGTGCTAGCCCAGCTCGGACCGGAGGGCAGCGCCTACTACTCGCTCTCCTTCGTCATCGCCTCCACCCTCTTCGTCGCGACGTTCAGCATGGGCCACTCGCTGGTGGTCGAGGGCGCCCGCGACCCGAAGCGGCTGGCCGAGTACGCCCGGCGCATGCTGCGCCACACCGGTCTGCTGCTGGTCGGCGCCGTACTCGTGATCGAGATCGGTGCGCGCCAGATCCTGAGCGTCTTCGGCCCCGCGTACGCCGAGCACGGCACGGCGGTGCTGCGTCTGCTCGCCCTGTGCGCGCTGCCGATCGCGGTGACCAACGTGGTCATCCAGGTGGCCCGGGTCCGCCGCGCGCTGCCCTGGATGATCGGGGTGCGGATGGCCTCCGCCACGATGATCGTCACCCTGGTCGTCCTGCTGCTGCCGCGCCACGGACTGATCGGCGTCGGCCTCGCCTGGGTGATCTCCGAGTACACGATGGCGGCGGCACTGCTGCTCGTCCTCCGGCGCTGGCTGCGTGCGATGGAAGGAGACCAGGACCATGACCACTGACCAGTCCTCCGGCCGGAACGACGACCGGACTCCCGAGCGCGCCGCCGACGGCCGTGCACCGAGCCTGACCGTCGTGATCTGCGCCTACACCGTCGAGCGCTGGGACGATCTGTGCGCCGCCGTCGCCTCCGTGCGCGGCCAGCACCACCCGCCCGCCGAGGTGCTGCTCGTCATCGACCACTGCCCCGAGCTGCTGCACCTCGCCCGGGAACACCTGTCGGCCGACGCGCGGATCCTCCCCAACCGGCAGCGGCGCGGTCTCTCGGGCGCCCGCAACACCGCCCTGGCCGCGGCCCACGGCGAGCTGATCGCCTTCCTGGACGACGACGCCACCGCCGACCCCGCCTGGACCGCGCGGCTCCTGGCCGGCTACCGGACACCCGGAGTGCTCGGCGTCGGCGGCCACGTCCGGCCCTGGTGGCAGAGCGGCCGCCCGGACTGGTTCCCGCCCGAGTTCGACTGGGTGGTCGGCTGTTCCTACCGGGGACTGCCGAGCCGGCCGGCCGGGGTGCGTAACCTCATCGGCGCCAACATGTCCTTCCGGCGTGCCGAGGCGCTGGCCGCCGGCGGCTTCCGGACCGACCTCGGCCGGGTCGGCCGGCGTCCGCTCGGCTGCGAGGAGACGGAGCTCTGCATCCGCCTCGCCGCCCGCCACCCCGGCGCCGTGCTGCGCTACGAGCCGGCCGCGGCGGTCCTCCACCGGGTGCCGCCGGCCCGCACCACCCTCTCCTACTTCGCCGCACGCTGCTTCGCCGAAGGCCGTTCCAAGGCCGCGGTGGTGCGCTACGACGGCGCCGCCGCCGGCCTCGCCAGCGAACGCGCCTACCTGCGGCACACCGTGCCCGCCGCGCTGCTGGACAGCCTGCGGCGGCGCCGGCCCGCCACGGCGGCGGCGCTCTGCGCCGGCGTCACCCTGACCGCCGCCGGCTACCTCACCGGGTTGGCCGGCGGCTGGGCCGAACGGACCGCGTCCCGTCGGACCGGCGCGGTCCGTCCGGCCGCCCGTGACCGGACCGCCGGTGCCGAGCCCACCACAGCCCGGCCCGCAGGGGTCCGGCCGACCAGGGACGGGCCATGAGCGCGATACCCGTCTTCCTCTACCACTCGGTCTCGGACGACCCGCCGTCCTGGCTCGCGCCGTACACCGTCACGCCCCGCGTGTTCCGCGAGCAGCTGGACCGGATCAAGGACAGCGGCCTGTCGCTGGTGCCGCTGCGCCGGCTGGTCGCCGCCCTGCGCGGCGGTCCGCCGCTGACGCCCGGCGCCGCCGTCCTGACCTTCGACGACGGTTACGCCGACTTCTACTGGACGGTCGCCCCGATCCTCTCGGACGAGGGCCTTCCCGCCACCCTCTACATCACCACCGGTGCCGTCCACCCGCCCGGCGCGCGGGGCACCGGAAGTCTGCTGCCGCCGGCATCCATGCTGAACTGGCGCCAGATCGGCAACCTCGACGCGCTGGGCGTCGAGATCGGCGCCCACTCCCGGACCCACGTCCCCATGGACACCATCTACGGCGGGCGGCTGACCGACGAGGTCGCCGGCTGCAAGACGGTCCTGGAGGACGTCCTCGGCCACGAGGTCGCCTCCTTCTCCTACCCGCACGGGTACTCCGGCGTGGAGGTCCGCCGCAAGGTCGCACAGGCCGGCTACACCTCCGCGGCCGCCGTCGGCAACGCCTTCAGCTCCCCGGCCGACGACCCGCTGCGGATCGCCCGGCTGATGGTCCGCGCCGACACACCGCCGCAGGTGTTCGACGACTGGACGAAGCGCAGGGGCGCCCCGACCGCGCCCATCCACGAGAGCACCGCCACCCGGGCGTGGCGGGCCTACCGCCGCCTGCGCGCGGCCCTCCGCACCCCGGTCGGCGGACCGCCGAGGCCTCGCGGTCAGGAGAGATCACAGTGACCGACGCCCTGGAACGTGAAGACGTCCGACCCGACCCGCGGCCACCGGCCCACCGCTCGACCTCCCCCCGCAACAAGGGCCGGCGGACCCGCCGGCTCCACGCAGCCCTCTCCGGAGCCGGCTGGTCCGGCTGGGTGGTCCGGTGCGCGCTGCCGGCCGCGCTGGTGCTCTGGCTGCTGGCCCTCTCCCGGGTGGAGCTCTCCCGGATGGGCGACCTCGGCCTGCTCCAGGCCCTGCCGCCGGCCTACTTCGCCGCACTTGGCCTGCTCACCCTCGGCTTCGTCACCGCGCTGCGCGCTCCGCAGATCCGTCACCGCTGGCCCGCCGCCTACGTCCTGGCGCTGATCCTGGTGATCCACGCGACGCCCAGCCTGCTCTACCCGACCCTGCGGTACGCCTGGGCCTGGAAGCACGTCGCGATCGTCGACGCCATGCTGCGCCATGACGGGTCGGTGCCGGGAGCGGGCAAGCTCGACGTCTACAACCAGTGGCCCGGCTTCTTCGACCTCCATGCGGTGATCCTGCGCGCCACCGGCCTGGACTCCGTTCTGGGCTACGCCTCCTGGTACCCGGTGATCACCAACCTCCTGCTGATCGGCCCGCTGCTGATGCTGTACCGGAGCATCACCACCGACCACCGACTGGTCTGGGGCGGGGTCTGGCTCTACTACACGACCGCCTGGGTCGGCCAGGACTACTTCTCCCCGCAGGCCTTCGCCTACGTGCTGTCCCTCACCGTGATCGCGCTGGTCATGCGCCGCCTGGCGGTGGCGCGCTCGCTCGCGGCGGACTCACGCGAACCCCGGGAGCGAAGGGCGGGACCACCCGGAGCCCGGGCCCTGTCGGCGGCCGACGAGGCATCGGCCCGCGGTGGTTGGCGGGCGGCGCCGTTCGCCCTGGTCCTGGTGCTGATCGCCGCGATCGTCTCCTCGCACCAGCTGACCCCGATCATGCTGGCCGTGGGCATGGCCCTGCTGGCCCTGGGCCGCCGCAACCGCCGCACCGTCCTGCCGGTACTGGCCGCCGTGGTCGGGCTGACCGTGCTCTGGGACGCCACCGTGGCCCGGCCGTTCGTGTCGGAGCACCTGACCAGCCTGGTCACCGCCCTGGGCTCGCCGGACCACAACGCGGTGGCCGGCCTCGCCCACCTGGGGCAGGCCGCCCCCGGCCAGATCCTGACCTCCTGGGCGGACCGGTCCCTGACCCTCGCCGTCTTCCTGCTCGCCCTGGCCGCCCTGGTCCGCCACCGCTGGGTGCGCCGGGTCGGCCTGCTGCCCCTGCTGGTGGCGCCACTAGTGCTGCTGCTGGCCAACGCCTACGACGGGGAGATGCTCTTCCGGGCCTACCTGTTCGCCCTCCCCGCCGCCGCCTTCCTCGCCGCGACCCTGCTCTGGAGCCCGCGCGCCGTCCGGCCGTCCGGCCCGTCGCCCGACGCGCCGTCCGATCCGCAGTCAGGTCCGCCGACCGACACCTCGTCCGTTCCCCCGGTCGCCCGGCCCATCGGCCCGCTGCGGACCGGTGCCACCGCCGTCGTCCTGCTCGGCCTGCTCGCCGGCCTGCTGTTCGGCTACTTCGGCAAGGAGAGCATGAACTACTTCACCCCGCAGGAGGCCGCCGCGCTCCGGTACGTCGCCACCACCCCGCCAGGCTCCCGGGTCATCTCGCTGACCTCCAACGAGCCGGGAGGCGAGATGCGCTACGACGACCACGACCGGCTCGTCCTCGGCGACGCCGCCGGCGAGGACCTCAAGCGTCTGGCGGACAACCCCGGCGACGTCCTGAGAACGGCGCTGGAACGCCCGAACGTGGCCGGCGGACCGAGCTACGTGATCCTGACCCGGGCCCAGATCGCCGAGTGCGAGCTGACCGGGCTGCTGCCGGTCACCGCCACCAAGGCCTTCGCGGCCGCCGCGGCCACCTCGTCCGAGCTGCGGCTGGTGTTCTCCAACGAGGACGCGGTCGTCTACCAGTACGTCCCGCCCGGTGGCGGACACGTCGGAACCGCCCCGGCCGGAGGGAGGACACCGTGACCGTCCGACCGTGGACCCTGCCGCGCGTCCTGCCCGCACTGTCGGGCTGGATCGCCCTCGCCGCCCTGCTGCTCCCGGCCGGGAACCCGCTGCGGGCCGTCGCCGCCGGCATCTTCCTGCTCGTCGGTCCGGGAGCTGCGGCCGTGGCCTGGGCCCGGCCGGGCCCGTCCTGGCGCGAGCGGGGACCGGGCCGGCTGAGCGTCGCCGCGCTGACCGTGACGCTGAGCCTGGCGCTGACGATGCTGGTGGCGGAGGCGCTGTTCTTCAGGCACGCCTTCACGGTCGGCCGGACGGTCCTGGCGCTCGCCCTGCTCACCACCCTCCTGACGCTGCTCCCGCGCCGTCTCCCCGCCGCCCCCGCATCCGTGTCCGGCGGGCCCGTCCGCCGTTTCCGGAGCCCGCGCCGTCCGTCCTCCCGGCCCAAGGCCCGGTGGCGGCTGCTGCTGGTGACCGGAGTGCTGCTCCTGGCCGCCGCCTGCGGCGCGTCCAACGGCGCGGGCGTCGGCGCGGCGGCGCTCCACCCCGGGATCGCGGCGCCCACGAGCCCGACCGCCATCCTGCCGCCGGTCGGGGCGGACCAGCCGCCCGGGCCCGGCCCGTGGCACCAGGTATTCCGGGACGACTTCAACGGCACCGTGCTGGACGGCTCCAAGTGGACCACCTGCTACGACTGGAACGTCCGCGGCTGCACCAACACCGGCAACCACGAGGACGAGTGGTACCTCCCGGGCCAGGTCGCGGTGGCGGACGGCGCGCTCACGCTCACCGCCCAACGCCAACCGACGCCCGGCAGCGACGGGAAGACCTACCCCTGGACCTCCGGGATGATCTCCACCGGCCGCGACCACTGGGACGGCACCCCGCGGCACACCTTCACCTACGGGTACGTCGCGGCCGCGATCAGGACCACCGACCAGCCGGTCGGCATGTTCCCGGCGTTCTGGCTGCTCTCCGCCAACACCCGGGGCGGGCTGCCGGAGCTGGACACCGTCGAGTTCATCAACAGCAACCAGTACGCCGACCTCAACCTGCACGCCGAGGGCCCCGACGGCAGCAACATCGACGCCCACTACGCCCACGGGCCGCAGGACTACTCCCTCGGCTACCACGTCTTCGGCCTCGACTGGGAGCCGGACGCCGTCACCTGGTACGTCGACGGTGTACAGGTCTTCCAGGTCACCGACCCGGCCGCGATCCCCACCACCCCGATGGAACTGATCCTCAACCTTGCCGTGGGCTACCAGCAGTCGCCCCCGCCCGGCGTCGACAAGACGCAGGTGCAGGTCGACTGGGTCGGCGTGTGGCAGCACTGAACGCACGATCAAGAGGAGGTGCGACACATGAACCGGGACGATCACACCAACCCGGCCAGGCTGGACCTGGACCGGAATACCGCGGTCCTGCTCGTCAAGGTGGGGAGGTATCCGCTGGCGCACGGCCCGGTCGGCGTGGTGCGGTCGCTGGGCCGCGCCGGGGTGGCCGTCCACGCGATGGTCGAGGACCGGCTGACACCGACGGCGCTCTCCCGCTACCTGACGCGCGCTTTCGTCCGGCCCACCAACGGGTGCGAGAGCACCGACCACCTGCTCTCGGCCGTCCGGGGCGTCGGCCGGGCGATCGGCCGCCGGTGCATCGCCCTGCCCACCGACGACGAGGCCGCCGTCCTGCTCGCCGAGCACGCCGAGGAGCTCGCCCCGTACTTCGTCCTGCCCCCGGTGCCCGCCGGGCTCCCACGGCGACTGGCCAACAAGGCCGCCATGCACGCGATCTGCGAGGAGCACGGCATCCCGGCACCCGTCACCGTCGCCCCGGGCGACCACGACGAGCTGCTGAAGGCCGCCTGGACCTGTGGCTACCCGCTGGTGCTGAAGAACCTGGAGCCCTTCACCCGGCTCAGCCGCCCCGTCGTCCCGAACACCACGATCGTGCACGACGAGCGGGAACTGCTGGCCAGTTGCCCGCCGGAGGGCCGGTTCTCGGTCCTGGCCCAGGAGTACCTGCCGCCGGAACGCTCCGAGGACTGGATCACGCACCTGTGCTGCGGCCCCGGAGGCGAACCACTCGCCGTCTTCACCGGGCGCAAGCTGCGCTCCTACCCGCCCGCGGGCGGATTCACCACCCGGGCCGTCGCACTGCCCAACCCCGAGCTGGCAGAGCTGGCCACCGGCCTGTGCCGGGCGATCGGTTACGGCGGCATCGCCGATCTGGACTGGCGCCTGGACCTGCGTGACGGACGGTACAAGCTCCTCGACTTCAACCCCCGTACCGGCGCCCAGTTCCGGCTGTTCGAGACCGAGAACGGCCTGGACGTCGTCCGCGCCCTGCACCTGTCCCTCACCGGCCGCCCGGTCCCGCCCGGGCCGCAGCTGAACCGCTTCTACGGGGTCGGGCATTTGGACGTGCTCTCGGCCGCGGTCACGCTCTGGCGCGAACGGCAGCCGTTGCCCGATCTCCGGCCCCGCCGGTCGACCGAGCGCGCCTGGCTCTGCGGCGACGACCTCGCACCCGCCGCCGCCATGGCGGTCCGCTTCGGCGGCCAGGGGACTCAGCGCGTGGCCGATTACGTGTGGCACGGGATCGCCGCGCGTCTCACTTCTGGAGGCTCGACATGATCTCTCCCAGTCCGGTACCCGTCGCGATCGTGGGGGCCGGCCCGTACGGGCTGTCCGTCGCGGCCCACCTGAAGGCAAGGGGCGTGGCCGTGCGCGTCCTCGGCGTGCCGATGGGCAGCTGGCGCGCGCGGATGCCGGTGGGGATGTTCCTCAAGTCCACCCCCCGGGCCTCCTCGATCTCCGACCCCGAGGGCCGCCACGCTCTGAACGACTTCCGCGCAGCCGAAGGCCGTGCGTGGGTGGGCGACCGGTACGCGGTGCCGCTCGACGAGTTCGTCCGCTACGGGGACTGGTTCCAGCAGCGGTGCGTGCCCGAGGTGGAGCGTGCCGCCGTGACCCTGGTCGAGGCCGCCCCGAGCGGCTTCCGGCTCTCCCTGGACACCGGGGAGGCGTTCACCGCCCGGACGGTGGTCCTGGCCCACGGCTTCCCGCCCTACGCGAGGATTCCCGCCGAACTTCGGCCGCTGGCCGGGGCCGGCCTCGCCTCGCACACCTCGGAGCACGCGGACCTGGCGAAGTTCGCCGGCCAGCGGGTGGCGGTGATCGGAGCCGGACAGTCGGCGCTGGAGAGCGCCACGCTGATGCGCGAGGCGGGCTCCGAACCCGTCCTGGTCGCGAGGACCGCGCACCTGGTCTTCGGCGACCCGCCCGACTCCGACCGGCCGGGCGACCGGCCGTGGCCGCAGCGGGTGGCGAAGCCGGCCTCGCCGCTGGGGCCGGGCTGGTCGTTCACCGCGTTCTGCCGGGCGCCCCAGGCCTTCCGTTACCTGCCGGACCGCACCAGGGCCGACCTGGTCCGGACGATACTCGGACCGTCCGGAGCGTGGTGGCTGCGCGAGCGGGCGCTCGGCCGGTTCCCGCAGCTCACCGGGCACGAGGTGGTCTCGGCCGAGGAGGTCCGCGGCCGGGCGCGGCTCCGTCTGCGGGGCCCGACCGACACCCTGGAGGCCGACCAGGTCCTGGTGGCCACCGGCTACCGGGTGGACGTCGAGCGGCTCGACCTGCTGGCGCCGGGACTGCGCCGGGCGGTGACCTGCCGGAACGCGGGCGCTCCCCGGCTGTCCCCGGGCTTCGAGTCCTCCGTACCCGGGCTCTACTTCACCGGTCTGTCCGCCGCCGACACCTTCGGGCCGATGATGCGTTTCGTCTGCGGCACCGGCTTCGCGGCCCGGGCGATCAGCCGGTCGGTCGCCACGGCCGTACGGCCGTGACCGGCCGCCGTACCGGCCCCTGTGCCCCTTATCACAGACGGCCGGTCCCGACACCTCCAGGGGCCGTCCCACCAGGAGTTTTAGGATTGTGCACGATCGATGCCGCGGTTCCGGCCGCGGCATCGGGCTTGCGTACGGACCGAGTCCTCGTTCAGGCTGCTGCGGGTCCACAGCCGGGGGGGAACGAAAGGTCCTCCCACGCATGCCCAAGCATTCGAAGCACCGCCGCAGCACGTTCACCGGCAGACGCCGGATCGCCGTCCTCGCACTCGCGCTCGCCGCCAGCGGGACCGGAGTGGCCGCATGGGCCGCGCCGGCCGCCCCGGCCGAGCCGGTGGTGGTCGACTCGCTGTCGGTCACGCCGGCCGCTCCCGGTGCCGGCGCCCCGGTCACCGCCACCGCCAAGCTGCACGCCACCAAGCGGACCTCGGTGCAGGCCCTGACCATCGCCGTCCGCTCGGCCGACGGCGCGAACTACGACTTCGGCGGGGCGGCTCCGGCGACCCTGACCACGGCGCAGCGGACGTTCACGCCGCAGAGCCGGGCCTTCCCGGCGGGCAAGTACACGTACTTCGTGGCGTACAAGATCGACAACCGCTGGCACAACCTGGCTCCGGTCGGTGCCTTCACCTCGGGCACCGCCCCGACTCCGGCGCCGAGCCCGTCCTCGACGCCGACCGCGTCGCCGTCGGCCACCGCGTCGCCGTCCTCGCCGTCCGCCACTGCTTCGCCGTCATCCCCGTCGGCCAGCGCTTCGCCGTCTTCGCCGTCGGCCACCGCGTCGCCCTCTCAGCCGTCCGGTTCCTCGGCCGCTCCGCTCGGCATCCCCGGCAGCTGGCGTCCGGTCTTCGCCGACGAGTTCAACGGCAGCTCGCTCGACAGCTCGAAGTGGAACCCCAACTGGTTCGGCTGCGCCACCTGCACGACGCCTCCGGTGAACGGCGACGAGTCCGCCGCCTACGCCCCGTCCCAGGTGTCCGAGAGCGGCGGGAGCCTGCACCTGACGGCCGCCCAGAAGCCGGCCACGGTGAACGGCAAGAACTTCGCGTACACCTCGGGGCTGGTCAACACCAACGGCAAGGCCCAGTTCACCTACGGCGCCTTCGAGTCCCGGATCTACCTGCCCGCGGCCGGTTCGCAGGTCGCCAACTGGCCGGCCTTCTGGACCGACGGCCAGAACTGGCCGGCCGACGGTGAGCTGGACGTGATGGAGGGCCTGAGCGGTCAGGCCTGCTACCACTTCCACTCCCCGTCCGGTGGCCCCGGCGGCTGCGCTTCGGGCAACTACAGCGGCTGGCACACCTTCGGCGCCGACTGGCAGCCGGGCTCGGTGACCTACTACTACGACGGGGTGAAGGTCGGTCAGATCACCAGCGGAATCACCTCCTCGCCGATGTACCTGATCCTCAACAACGCGGTCTACGCCTCTGGCCCGACCGCCACCCCGGCCGACATGCAGGTCGACTACGTGCGGGTCTGGCAGCACTGACCCGACCGGTCCGGCACCGTCCGTCCGGCACCGCAGAGCCACTCCGCGGTGCCGGACCGACGTATCCGGCCGACGTGTCCGCCCGACGTGCCGATGGGCCGTGGTGGGTGCCGGGACGGTGGTGTCCGGGTGTGCCGGACGGGCGTCGCCGGCTCAGCCCACGAGCCGGGAGAGCTCGATCGAGTGTCCGGTCCGCTCCACCTTCGCCCGCAGGTAGTGCACGTTGCTGTCGTTCAGGTGCACGCCGGTCGGCACCCGCTGCTCGACGGTGATGCCGAGGGCGGTCAGCTGCGCCGCCTTGTCCGGGTTGTTGCTCAGCAGGTCGATGCCGGTGACGCCGAGGGCGCCGAGCATCTGGGCGGCGGCGGTGTAGTCGCGGCCGTCCTCGGGCAGGCCGAGCGCGGTGTTGGCGTCGTAGGTGTCGAGCCCGGAGTCCTGGAGGGCGTAGGCGTCCAGCTTGTTGTAGAGGCCGATGCCCCGACCCTCCTGACGCAGGTAGAGCAGGTAGCCGCCGGCCTCGGCGATCCGCTCGACCGACTCGCGCAGCTGCGGGCCGCAGTCGCACCGGTCCGAGCCGAAGACGTCGCCGGTCAGGCACTCCGAGTGCAGCCGCACCAGCGGCGTCCCGCCGTTCGTGGTCTCCCCGTTCGTGGTCCGGCTCTGCGCGGTGCTGCCGAAGGCGAGCGCCAGGTGTTCGGCGCCGTCGGCCAGGCCGTGGAAGGTGAAGACCTCGGCCTCGGCGCGGTAGCCGTCCGGGAAGGTCAGCGGGATGCGCACCCGGGAGCGCACCGTGGCGGTGCCGGGCTGCGGCGTGACGTGCTGCGGCATGGACGGGGCCTCCGTGGGCGGTGTGGTGGTCGTTCCTGACCGTACTAGGTCGTTCCAATTTGAACAACTGGCTTTCGGGTGGCCGCGGCGTTGGCAGTGGCGGTGGAGCTGCGACGGTGGCGTCGTGGCGGCGGAGGCTCGCAACACCACGGAATGCGCGGGTGTTCCCGCCCGGCCCGCCCGTCTCACGGTGTGGGCGGTGCGGCCCAGGGCTGCCGGCCGGCCCCGGGTCGGGGAGCGCGGCGCCGCGTCCACCTCCGCCCGGGACCGGCGACAGGGCGCGGGAGGGGAGTCCGCGCCGACGGTGTGGTCGTTGTTCCGGTGGTGGAGTTCAGGGGTGATCTCACGGATGCGCGGTGCTACTGCCTCACCACTGTGGTGTCAGCGGGGGCGGGGGACGGCCAGCAGGTCCGTGGCGCGAGGGGGCTGCTGGTACAGGACGTGTTGTCCGGTGCGGGTGCGGGTGATCAGGCCGGTGCGGTGCAGGATGCCGAGGTGGTAGGAGACCGTGCTGGTGGCGAGGAAGTGGCGTTCGCTCAGCTCCGCGGTGGTGCGGGGGGCGTGCAGGTCGGACAGCAGGCGTGCCCGGGTCGCCCCGAGCAGGGCGTGGACCGTCGGCCCGGTGCGGGTCTCCGGCCCGGGCCGGCAGGGGTAGGCGAACATCGGCTGCCGCGTGGCGGGTCCCGGTATCGAGTCGATGACCACACGTAAGTCTGTGGTGAACAGGGAGGGAGTCAGAACCAGCCCGGTGCTGCCGGAGGTCCGGCCTCGGAAGCGGCTGACCAGACTCAGTTGATCGTCGCTCCAGAGCACTCTGGGATGCAGGGTGGCCAGCATGCCGGACAGGCCGTGGCGGGCGATCGTCTGTGCCCGGTGGCCGATGTCCACCTCCGTGCGCGTACGCAGGGCCGACCACTGCGGGGCGACGGCCCACTCCCACAGCTGGTGCAGCTCGGCCGCCACCCGCTCGGCGAAGTCCTGCTCGCCCCGCTCCAGGGCCTCGCGCAGGACCACGGGAACCACCCGGCCCGCCAGGCGCTCCTCGCTGACACCCTGGGCCATGACCTGCAGCTCCCAGCGCAGACGGGCGGAATCCGTGGTTGCGACCGTGTGCAGTTCCTCCTGCAGTCCGGTCGCCGGGGTCTGAGGCTGCGGTGTCAGGAAGTCCGGCACGTAGTCCCACGACCCGCTGAACAGCGAGCCCAGCAGAACGAGCTTCCGGTCGCGGACTGTCTCCTGGATCCTGCCCCGCCAACTGCCGCCGCCCGGCCGCTTGGTGTCACGCAGGAGGCAGAGCGCGCCGATCGCGGTGCTGAGCGGCGAGATCGCGAACCGGGTGTTCGCGAGGACGGTGCGGTCCATGTCGAGGTAGAGCACGGAACCCCCCGAAGTGAGCTGCCGGCCGCCCGAGCGTCCGGCGTCATGAGTGTTCGAACCTGATCGAACCACTCGAGGGGCAGACCCGTCATCCGGTTCTCTTCATTCGGGAACGGACGGCACGACGCCGATCGCGTCGACCGTCCTCCCTCCCACCGGTCGTCAGGGATGGGCGCACACCCGGATCTGCACGGATGGGGATGGATGCTCCGCGGCGAGTGCCCGGAGCCGTTCGACGGGGAACAGCCATGACTTCGCTCAAGCGTGCTGCGGTGTCCAACGGCAACGTCTGACACCTCCGGGGGTTCACCCACGACGCCCCCCGGTCCCCGAAGAGTGATCTCGGCTCCAAGAGCCCCCGAGCCGGTGTGCGGACTCGCCCGGGAAACGGGCATCCCGTAGGGCTCCGAGGGCACAGCGGGTCGAGGCAGTCAGCCACCGAACACCATGAGACACTGATGATCAGGAAGCGCACCGCCGTCCGCCTCGCCGCCGTCGCCACGGTCGGCTCGGGCCTCAGCGCCGGGATGGCGTCAGCCGATACCACCTTCCCGGCCAACGTGCCCGGTTGTGCCGGGGGCATGCAGGTCAGGTTCTACAGCGGGCACGACCACGTGCAGGGCTACGTGACCTCCACCATGGGCAATTCCTGCTCCGTGGCCCTCTCGCAGTCGAACGGCGGAAGCTCCAGCAACTGGACCAGCAGCGGCACGGTCAGGACCCAAGAACTCCTGGACGCCGGAATCACCTCGTACGTCGTGGTGTGCAACCTGGACCTCGGCCGGTGCGCCACCAGCGCCTCGTACTGACAGCCGTCGCCGGTTCCGTCATGGTCCGGCCCCCCGGGGCGGGGGCCATGACGGAACCGTGACGCACCCCGGGTGCGGTTCACCCGGGTCCTCCCGTCCGTCCGGCCACGCGCTGCGGGTGGCCGGCCCGCCGGCTCCGCAGCCGCACCGGACGGTAGGTCACTTCGCCGTTCCCGCCGCCCGCCGCTGCGTTGGCTCACTGGCTTGCGGGAGAACGAGCTGACTCTCCCCAAGCAGTCCCTGCCGTACCCGACCGGAGCGGGCACAGGATGTCGGGTGCGGCAGGGTGGGTCCTTCCTACGGTGGTGATCAGTAAGAGGAAGGACGGGGCCGGGATGCTGGAACACCTGAACCGGGCGATGGAGCGGATCGAGGGGCACATCGAGGAGCGCCCGGGTGCGTCCGTCGACGTGGCCGAGCTGGCGCGGATCGCGATGACGTCGGAGTACCACTTCCGGCGGATGTTCTCCGCGCTGGCCGGGTTGCCGCTGTCGGAGTACGTGCGGCGCCGGCGGCTCACCCTGGCCGGGGCCGAAGTGCTCTCCGGGGAACGGACGTTGCTCGATGTGGCGGTCCGGTACGGCTACACCTCGGGGGAGGCGTTCGCCCGGGCGTTCCGGGCGATGCACGGCGTCGGGCCGGGGGAGGCCCGGCGCGAGGGTGCGGCGCTGCAGTCCCAGCCCCGGATGTCCTTCCGACTCGTCATCGAAGGGAACAGCAGCATGGAATACCGCATCGTGGAGAAGCCCGACTTCCGGCTGGTCGGCCGGCGGGCCCGGGTCCCGTTGGTGCACGAGGGGGTGAACCCGGCCATCGCCGAATTCATCGGGGGGATCGGCCGGGAGACCATCGACCGGATCTCCGCCCTCTCGGGCCAGGAGCCGGACGGCATCCTCTCGGTCACCGAGTTCTTCTCGGACAGCCGTGAGGAGGGGGTCGAACTCGACTACTACCACGCGGTGGTGGCGGGTGCGGACGCGGTCGTCCCGGACGACCTGGACGTGCGCGAGGTGCCGGCCGGCACCTGGGCCGTCTTCTCCAACACCGGGACCTTCCCGAAGGCCCTCCAGGAGATGTGGCGGGACGTCTACACCCAGTGGTTCCCCTCCAACCCGTACGAGACCCGTCCCGGCCCGGAGATCCTGCGCACCCGCTTCCTGCCGGGGGGCGAGGCCGAGGCGCAGCTCTGGATCCAGGTGGAGCGGTCGGTGCGGTGAACCAGCCTGGGCCGGCGGGGAGTTGGCCGCATCGGCAGCCCCCCGCCGGCCCGGTGGCCTGTTAGGGTCCGCGCATGATGAAGCGCGTGCCCTACCAAGGGGCGGAGAAGGAAAGCCTGTTCGTGGCTCTCGACAGGCACCGCGACGCGGTGCTGTGGAAGCTCGAAGGGCTCGACGACGAGCAGCTCCGGCGGCCGATGACCCCGTCCGGGACGAGCCTGCTGGGGCTGGTGAAGCACCTCGGGGGCGCCGAACTCGGCTGGTTCTGCGAGGCGTTCGGCCGTGAGACCGGTCCGCTGCCCTTCGATCTGGACGAGGACGCGGAGTCCGACATGCGGATCCGGCCGGACGAGTCCACCGCCGACGTCCTCACCTTCTACGCCCGCGCCCGCGCCGCCGCCAACCAGGTGGTGGAGGAGCTGGAGCTGGACGGCCTCGGCCGGGCCTGGTTCGGCGACGAGGTCTCGCTGCGCTGGGTCCTCATCCACATGGCCACCGAAACCGCCCGCCACGCCGGGCACATGGACATCCTCCGCGAACTGCTCGACGGCCGGACGGGCGACCACAGCCGGGGGTGAGGGGTGACGGCCGACGGCTGACAGATGACAGCCGGTGACATCTGTCAGCCGTCGGCCGTCATCCACCCGCCGCCGCCCGCCACCCGCCCGTTCGGCGCAGCAGCCGGGGCCGCGGCCCCGGCCGGACCGCATGCTGGGGCGGGGGGAGGGGGTCCTACCGAGGAGTGGATCGAGGATGGCCAATGCGTTCGGGTTCGTCGGGTACGGCGGGCCGGAGAATCAGGAGTTCCTGGACCGGCCGGTACTGGAGCCGGGCCCGGGGCAGCTGGGGATCACGGTACGGGCGGCCGGGGTGAACCCGGTGGACTGGAAGGTCCGGCGCGGGTGGCTCGGCAAGGACCGCGAGCTGCCGGCCGTCATGGGGCAGGAGGCCGCGGGGGTGGTCGAGCGGATCGGGCCGGGCGTCACGGGCTTCACACCTGGGGACGAGGTGTTCGGGGTCGCCGCGGCCGGGGCGTTCGCCGAGCAGACGCTGCTGCTGGCGGCGATGAGCGCGGTCAAGCCCAAGGGGCTCGGCTTCGCCGAGGCCGCGACGCTGCCGGTGGCCGCGGCGACGGCCGACGACGGGGTCCGGGACGTCGGGGTGGGCTCGGGCCGGACACTGCTGATCCTCGGCATCGCCGGCGGCGTGGGCAGCGCGGCCGCGCAGATCGCCCGCAGCCGGGGGATCCGGGTGGTCGGCACGGCGAGCGACGCCAACCGCGGCTACGTGGAGTCGCTGGGCGCGGTGCAGGTGCGCTACGGCGACGGGGTGGCCGAGCGGATCAAGGCAGCCGTGCCGGACGGGGTGGACGGCATTCTCGACCTGGTCGGCGGGGACGACGTGCGGGCCGCGGCCGAGACGCTGGCCGACCGGTCGAAGCTGGTCTCGACCGTCGACCCGGCCACCGCGGCGGAGCTGGGAGGCCGCTTCATCACCCGCTCCACCACCCCGGCGACGCTCGCCGCGCTGGCCGACCTCGTGGCCGCCGGCGAACTGGACGTGCACATCACCGCCCGCCACCCGCTGGCCCACGCCGCGGAGGCGCTGGCGCTGGTCGAGTCGGGGCACGCGCGCGGCAAACTGATCCTCGAAATCGGCTGAGAGCAGGGCGAGATGAAGCAGAACAAGGTGACCACCGGCGGGCCCTGCTGGGTGGAGCACGGCAGCGCGGACCCGGAGGCGGCCAAACGGTTCTACGGCGAACTGTTCGGCTGGCAGCCGGAGCGCGACGACCGGCCGGAGGCCGGCGGCTACACCTTCATGAAGCTGGACGGCGCGGTCGCCGCCTCCATCACCCCGCTCTACGGGGAGGGCCAGCCGACGGCCTGGAGCGTCTCCTTCGCCGTCGAGGACGCCGACGCCGCCACGGCAAGGATCACCGCGGCGGGCGGGAGCATCGTCGTCGCACCGATGGAGGCGCTGGACTTCGGACGGTTCGTGATCGCGGCGGACCCGTCCGGCGCGGTGTTCGGGCTCTGGCAGGCACGCCGGCTGACCGGTGCCGAGGTGCTCAACGAGCCCGGCGCGCTCGGATGGGTGGAGCTGCTGACCCGGGACCCGGAGGGCGCCCGGGCGTTCTACCCGGCGGTGTTCGGCTGGACGGTACACCCGTCCGAGCGGTACACCCAGTGGGGCCTGGCCGGGGAGGACTTCGGCGGCATGCTGACGATGGACGACCGCTTCCCGCCGCAGGTGCCGCCGCACTGGCTGCCGTACTTCGCGGTCGCGGACGTGGACGTGAGCGCGTTCCGGGCCGGGAACCTCGGTGCGGACGTCCTGATGGCGCCGACCACCGTGCCGGACGGCCCGCGGATCGCGGTGCTGCGCGACCCTCTGGGAGCGGCGTTCGGCGTCTACCTGGCCGGCGAGGAGGGCTGACCGGCTTCGCCGGGTACCGAGCGGCTTCGCCCGGCCCGGAGGGCTGACCGGCTTCGCCCGGCGCCGAGTGCCGAGCGACCGGCTCGGCGAGGACGGACGACCGCCTGGCCCGCCGCGCCGGGCCGCCGGATCAGCCGGTCCGCCTGCGCCACAGCACGACGGTCGCCGCACCCGCCGTGACCAGCAGGGCCGCCGTCGGCACCACGTCGCCGACCCGGTCGTACCAGGTCAGCTCGGTCGGCCCGGTCAGCGGCAGCCGGACCGTCAGAGCGCCGGTGCGCTCGGTGCCGAGCCGGGCCAGTTCGCGGCCCTGCGCGTCGAAGGCGGCCGAGACCCCGGTGAGCGAGGCCTGGACGGCCGGGCGGCCGGTCTCGGCGGCCCGGATCGCGGCCAGCGAGACGTGCTGTTCGGGCGCCCAGGTGCGCTGGAACGTCGAGGTGGAGGACTGGTAGACCAGCACCCGGGCGCCGTCCCGGGCCGCCGTCCGGGACATGTCGGGGAAGGCCGACTCGAAGCAGATCAGCGCCCCGACGGGCAGCGGCGCGCCGCCGCGGTCGGTGGCCGGGAGGACGTGGAACGCCGTCCCCGGCGCCCGGTTCTCGCCTGCCGCCCGGCTGACGCCCGCGATCCAGCCGAGCACTGGGCGCAGCGGGATGTACTCGCCGAACGGCACCAGCCGGATCTTGCGGTAGCGGTCGACGGTGCCGGCCGGCGAGACCAGCACCGCGTCCTTGGAGATCCGTCCGTCCGCCTTGCGGGCGTCCTCGCCGGCCAGGATCTCGGCGCCGGCGGCCGCGGCGAGCCGGCGCAGCCGGTCCAGCGCCGCCGGGTCGCGGTCGAGGTCGGCGGTGGTGCTGGACTCGCCCCAGACGACCAGGTCCACCGGCCGCCCGTCGAGCGCGGTGGTGGCGGCGGCACTGGCCTCGAACCGGGCCTGCGGGTCCTCGACGATGCCGGGCTGGACCAGTGCGACGGTCAGTGCCCCGTCCCGGGCGGGCGCGGCGCGCAGCGAGAACAGCGCGGGACCGGCCGCCAGCACCAGTACGGCGGCCAGCGCCGCCACGGCGCGCGGGCGCCGGCCGGTGGCGGTCAGCATGATCAGCACCCCGGTGTTGACGGCCACCACGGCGGCGCTGACCAGCCAGATCCCGCCGGCCGAGGCCAGCGCCAGGACGGCCGGGTGCTGCCACTGGGTCGCGCCGAGCAGCGCCCACGGCCCGCCGAGGGCGTGCCAGGAGCGCGCGTACTCGGTGGTCAGCCAGACCGAGGGGACGACGACCAGGGCGAGCAGGGCCCGCCGTGCGGTCAGCGGCGGGTGCAGCAGCCGCCACACGGCGTACCCCACCCCCGCCTGCAGCGCCCCGAACAGCACCGCGAGCACCGGCAGGGCCGGCCCGACGGAGGGGATCAGCCAGTACATCGCGGTGAGGATGAACCCCGCGCCGAACCACCACCCGCGCACCGCCGCCTCGCGCGCCCCGGGTGCCCGCTGCATCACCAGCAACCCGGGCACCAGCGCCACCCAGGCGAGTGACGCCAGCCCGGGCGCGGGGAAGGCGAGTACCGGCACCGCCCCGGCCGCCAGCGCCCCCACCCGGGCGCGGTAGCGGTGGGCGGGGAGGCCACGGTCCCGGGCGGCGGACGCCCCCAGGGCGGGCGGGGTGAGCGTGAGGCGGCGCGACATGCCCCGTATTGTCCGCTCGGGAGGCCGTTGCTGCCAGGCTTCGGCACGCGATGTTGACGTCGGTGACGCGCGCGGCCGCCGCCCCCCGGGGCCGGGGGGCGGCGGCCGCAGCGGACGGGTGTCAGCCCTCGTCGCCCTCGAGGTCGCCCTCGGTCTCCAGGAAGGCGGCCTGGAGCTGCTCGATCAGCTCCGGGTCGGGCTGCTCCCAGAGGCCGCGGCTCGCCGCCTCCAGCAGGCGCTCGCTGATGCCGTGCAGGGCCCAGGGGTTGGCGCCGGCCAGGAACTCGCGGTTGACCGGGTCGAGGACGTACTCCTGGGTGAGCTTCTCGTACATCCAGTCGGCGACGACCCCGGTGGTGGCGTCGTAGCCGAAGAGGTAGTCGACGGTCGCCGCCATCTCGAAGGCGCCCTTGTAGCCGTGGCGGCGCATCGCCTCGATCCAGCGCGGGTTGACCACGCGGGCGCGGAAGACGCGGGCCGCTTCCTCGGTGAGGGTGCGGGTGCGGACCGTCTCCGGGCGGGTCGAGTCGCCGATGTAGGCGGTCGGGGCCTTGCCGGTGAGGGCGCGGACGGTGGCGACCATGCCGCCGTGGTACTGGAAGTAGTCGTCCGAGTCGGCGATGTCGTGCTCGCGGGTGTCGGTGTTCTTCGCGGCGACGGTGATCCGCTTGTACGCGGTCTCCATCTCCTCGCGGGCCGGCCGCCCGTCGAGGCCGCGCCCGTACGCGTAGCCGCCCCAGACGGTGTACACCTCGGCGAGGTCGGCGTCGGTGCGCCAGTCGCGGCTGTCGATCAGCTGGAGCAGGCCGGCGCCGTACGTGCCGGGGCGGGAGCCGAAGACGCGGACGGTGGCCTTGCGCTCGTCGCCGTGGACGGCCAGGTCGGCCTGGACGTGGGCGCGGACGTGGTTCTGCTCGGCGGGCTCCTCCTGGGCGGCGGCCAGGCGCACCGCGTCGTCCAGCAGGGCGACCACGTGGGGGAAGGCGTCCCGGAAGAAGCCGGAGATGCGCAGGGTGACGTCGATGCGCGGGCGGCCCAGCTCCTCGAGGGAGATCGGCTCCAGGCCGGTGACCCGGCGCGAGGCGTCGTCCCAGACGGGGCGGACGCCGAGCAGGGCGAAGGCCTCGGCGATGTCGTCGCCGGCGGTGCGCATCGCGCTGGTGCCCCAGAGCGACAGTCCGACCGAGGGCGGGAAGGCGCCGTCGTTGTCGGCCGTGTAGCGCTCGACCAGCGAGGCGGCGAGCGCCTGGCCGGTCTCCCAGGCGAGCTTGCTGGGCACGGCCTTCGGGTCGACGGAGTAGAAGTTGCGGCCGGTCGGCAGCACGTTGACCAGGCCGCGCAGCGGCGAGCCGGACGGCCCGGCGGGGACGAAGCCGCCCTGGAGGGCGTGCAGCACCGCGTCCAGCTCGTCGGTGGTGGCGGCCAGGCGCGGGACGACCTGGGTCGCGGCGAAGGTGAGCACCTCGTGGACGGCCTCCGGCAGCCCGGCGGCGACCTTCTCGACCGCCCCGGCCGCCCAGTCCTCGGCCTCCATCGCCTCGACCAGGGCGCGCGCCTGTGCCTCGGCGGCGTCGGTGGCGCCCAGGGTCAGCGCGGCCTCGTCCAGGCCGAGCGCCTCGCGCAGGCCGGGCAGGGCGCTGACGCCGCCCCAGATCTGCCGGGCGCGCAGGATGGCCAGCACGATGTTGACCCGGTCGGTGCCGGCCGGCGCCTGGCCGAGGACGTGCAGGCCGTCGCGGATCTGCGCGTCCTTGATCTCGCAGAGCCAGCCGTCGACGTGCAGCAGGAAGTCGTCGAAGCCGTCGTCCTCGGGGCGCTCGTCCAGGCCGAGGTCGTGGTCCAGCTTGGCGGCCTGGATCAGCGTCCAGATCTGGGCGCGGATCGCGGGCAGCTTGGCCGGGTCCATCGCGGCGATGTTGGAGTGCTCGTCCAGCAGCTGCTCCAGGCGCGCGATGTCGCCGTAGGAGTCGGCGCGGGCCATCGGCGGCACCAGGTGGTCGACCAGGGTGGCGTGGGCGCGGCGCTTGGCCTGGGTGCCCTCGCCCGGGTCGTTGACCAGGAACGGGTAGACCAGCGGCAGGTCCCCGAGGACGGCGTCCGGGCCGCACTCGGCGGAGAGCGCGGCCGTCTTGCCGGGCAGCCACTCCAGGTTGCCGTGCTTGCCGAGGTGGATCACCGCGTCGGCGCCGAAGCCGCCGTCGGCCTGCGCGGCCGCGATCCAGCGGTAGGCGGCCAGGTAGTGGTGGGACGGCGGGAGGTCGGGGTCGTGGTAGATCGCGACCGGGTTCTCGCCGAAGCCGCGCGGCGGCTGGATGAGGACGAGCAGGTTCCCGGAACGGATCGCGGCCAGCACGATGTCGCCGTCCGGGTTCTGCGAACGGTCGACGTACAGCTCGCCGGGGGCCGGGCCCCAGTGCTCCTCGACGTGCGTGCGCAGCGCCTCGGGCAGCGTGGCGTACCAGCGGCGGTAGTCGGCGGCGGGGATGCGGACCGGGTTGCGGGCCAGCTGGTCCTCGGTGAGCCAGTCCTGGTCGTAGCCGCCGGCCGCGATCAGTGCGTGGATGAGCGCGTCGCCCTCGTGCTGGTCCTCCGCCACGGTGTCCAGGCCGGGCAGGTCGGTGCCGAGGTCCATGCCCTCGGCGCGCAGGCGCTCCAGCAGGCGCATGGCGCTGGCCGGGGTGTCCAGGCCGACGGCGTTGCCCACCCGGGCGTGCTTGGTCGGGTAGGCGGAGAGGACGAGCGCGAGCCGGCGCTCGGCGGCCGGGATGTGCCGCAGCCGGGCGTGCCGGACGGCGGTGCCGGCCACCCGGGCGGCGCGCTCGGGGTCGGCGGCGTAGACGGTGAGGCCGTCCTCGTCCAGCTCCTTGAAGGAGAACGGGACGGAGATCAGCCGGCCGTCGAACTCGGGGACGGCGATCTGGGTGGCGGTGTCCAGCGGGGAGAGGCCGTCGTCGCTGGCCTCCCACTGGGCGCGCGACCAGGTCAGGCAGAGGGCCTGAAGGATCGGCCGGTCCAGGGCGGCGAGCGCGCCCGCGTCCCAGGCCTCCTCGTCGCCGCCGGCCTGCGCGTCGGCCGGGCGGGTGCCGCCGGCGGCGAGCACGGTGGTGACGATCGCGTCGGCCTCGCCGAGCGCGGCCAGCAGGTCGGCCTCGGCACCGCGCAGCGAGGCGCAGTAGTAGGCCCGGGCCTGCGCGCCCTGGTCCTCGATCGCCCGGCAGAGCGTCTCGACGAAGGCGGTGTTCCCGCTCATGTGGTGGGCGCGGTAGTACAGCACGGCGACGGTCGGGCCGTCGGTCGTACGGGCCTCGCGGACCAGCGGGCCCCAGGCGGGGGCGGAGGCCGGCGGGGCGAAGCCGTGGCCGGTGAGCAGCACGGTGTCGGAGAGGAAGGCGCCCAGCTCGGCCAGGTTGGCCGCGCCGCCGTGGGCGAGGTAGGCGTGCGCCTCGGCGGCGATGCCGGCGGGCACGGTGGACAGCTCCATCAGCTGGGCGTCGGGCGCCTGCTCGCCGGTCAGCACGATCACCGGGCGGGGGCCGGCCAGCAGCGCGTCCAGGCCCTCCTGCCAGGCACGGCGCCCGCCGAGCAGGCGGACCACCACCAGGTCGGTGCCCTCCACCAGGGCGGGCAGTTCCCCGGGCGAGAGCCGGGCGGGGTTGCCGAGGCGGTAGCGGACCGGCCCCTCGGAGGCACGGGCACTGAGCAGGTCGGTGTCGGACGTCGACAGCAGCAGAATCATGCGAAGGCCCTCCCGGCCTCGATGGCGGGCATGGGCACAGGTGTGCGGCGGCGCATGGCTTTCAAGCCTTCCTCGGGGTCCGCGCCCCGGGCCGGTGGAGAACGGCAGGAGTTCCTGGCTCCCACGGCCTCCCGGAACTCCGGTGAACCGTGGTCACAGTGGCGGGACCGCACCGGGCTTGCACCGGTTTCCTCCCCTGCGCCGTCGCTGGCGTGTGGGCGGCCCGCGGGGGCCGCCCGGCAGCATCGTACGGGGTGCGGCTGACCTGGGGGAGTACGTCCGAACGTGTGACCCAACGGACGGAGGCAACCGATCGGATCATCTGTATGCTCGCGGCCATGCCACCGACACCCGACGCCACCACGCCGGGCGCCGCCGCGCCCGACCGGGGGCGCGCGGACGCCTGTCCGGGGGCCCTTCGTCTGCACACCGCCGACGACGGCGCCCTGGCCCGGGTCCGCCTGCCCGGCGGTCTGCTGACGACCCGTCAGGCTCTGGCGCTGGCCGAGGCCGCCGAGGCGCTGGGCGACGGCGGGGTGGAGACCACCTCGCGCGGCAACGTCCAGCTGCGCGGCCTGGCTTCGGGCTGCGGGCAGGAGCTGGCCGAGCGGCTGCGCGCCGCCGGGCTGCTGCCCTCCGAGACCCACGAGCGGGTCCGGAACATCGTCGCCTCACCCGGCCCCTCGGGTGGCCGCGCGGACGTGCGGGCCTGGGCGCGGGAGCTGGACGCCGGGCTCTGCGCGAGCGGCTGGGCCACCGGGCTCTCCGGCAAGTTCCTCTTCGCACTGGACGACGGGCGGGGCGACGTCGCCGCACTCGACGCCGATGTGACATTGATCGCAGGCTCGGACGACGGGCCGGACGGCACGGCGCTGCTGCGCCTCGGCCGGGCCGCCACCGCGCGCGCCGTCCCCCTGGCCGGCGCGGTGGACGCCGCGCTGGCCGCCGCCCGGGAGTTCCTGGACGCGCTGCGGGAGAGCGGGCGGAAGGCCTGGCACCTGCGCGAGGTGCCCGACCTGCTGCCGCCCGGTACCGTCCCGCTCCCCGCCCTGCCAGGCACGCCCCCGCCGCTCGGCGCGCTGCCCGGCGGGCTCTCCGTCGGCCTGCGCTTCGGCCGGGCCACCGCCGCCCAGTGGCGCGAGCTGGCCGGGGCGTCGGCCGGAGAACTGCGGCTGACCCCCTGGCGCGGCGCCGTCCTGCCCGGGGCGTCCGCCGACCGGCTGCCCGCGCTGGCGGCCGCCGGGTTCCGCACCGAGCCCGGCACCGCCTGGGACGGCGCGAGCGCCTGCACCGGACTGCCCGGCTGCGCCAAGTCCCTGGCCGACGTCCGCACGGACGCGGCCCGGGCGTTGGATCTCGCGGCGGTGCCGGGCGGCGGGCTGCGCGTGCACTGGTCCGGGTGTGAGCGGCGCTGCGGCCACCCGGCCGGAGCATGGGTGGACGTGCTCGCCACCGGGCAGGGCTACCGGGTGGCGGTGGACGCCGCCACCGTGGACGTGACGAACGAGGAGATGGCCGAGGCGGTCGCCGAGGCCCGGAGGACCACGAAGTGATCGAGTACGAGAAGGACGGCGCGTCCATCTACCGCCAGTCCTTTGCCACCATCCGGGCCGAGGCCGACCTCGCCGCCCTGCCCGCCGACGTGGCCCAGGTCGCGGTGCGGATGATCCACGCCTGCGGGATGACCGACCTGGTCGAGGACCTGGTGTACTCGCCCGGCGTGGTCGCCTCCGCACGCGCTGCGCTGCACGCCGGTGCGCCGATCCTCTGCGACGTCAACATGGTCGCCAGCGGCGTCACCCGCAAGCGGCTGCCCGCCGACAACGAGGTGCTCTGCACCCTCACCGACCCCTCGGTGCCCGAGTTGGCCCGGAAGATGGGCAACACCCGCAGCGCCGCCGCCATGGAGCTGTGGCTGCCCCGGCTGGAGGGTGCGGTGGTCGCCGTCGGTAACGCGCCGACCTCGCTGTTCCGCCTGCTGGAGCTGATCGAGGCGGGCGCGCCGCGCCCGGCCGCGGTCATCGGCGTCCCGGTCGGCTTCATCGGCGCGGCCGAGTCCAAGGAGGCCCTGGCCGTCCACCCGTCCGGCCTGGAGCACCTGGTGGTGCGCGGCCGGCGCGGCGGCAGTGCGATGGCCGCCGCCGCCATCAACGCGATTGCGAGTGAAGAAGAGTGACGGCGCACCAGGCTCCGACCGGTCGGCTCTACGGGGTCGGGCTCGGCCCCGGCGACCCGTCCCTGGTGACCGTCCGCGCCGCCGAACTCATCGGCAAGGCCGACGTGGTGGCGTACCACAGCGCCCGGCACGGCCGCTCGATCGCCCGGTCCATCGCCGAGCGGTACCTGACGGGTGGTCAGATCGAGGAGAAGCTGGTCTACCCGATCACGGTCGAGACCACCGACCACCCCGGCGGCTACCGGGGCGCGCTCGACGACTTCTACGAGGAGGCCGCCGCCCGGCTGGCCGCCCACCTGGACGCCGGCCGCGACGTCGTCGTCCTCGCCGAGGGTGACCCGTTCTTCTACGGCTCCTACCAGCACATGCACAAGCGCCTCGCGCACCGCTACCCGGCCGAGGTCGTCCCCGGCGTGACCTCGGTCAGTGCCGCCGCCGCCCGGCTCGGGCAGCCGCTCACCGAGGCCGAGGAGACGCTCACCGTCATCCCCGGCACGCTGCCCGAGGAGGAGCTCACCGCGCGGATCGCCTCCGCCGACTCCGCCGTGATCATGAAGCTGGGCCGCACCTTCCCGGCCGTCCGCCGCGCCCTGGAGCGGGCCGGCCGGCTGGACGACGCCCAGTACGTCGAGCGCGCCTTCATGGACGGCGAGCGCACCGCGCCGCTGGCCGACGTGGACGCGGAGACCGTCCCGTACTTCTCCGTCGCGGTGCTGCCGAGCAAGGTCGCGCCGCTGGAGCCCGAGGCGAAGCCCTCCGAGGGGCTCGGCAGCGTCACGGTGATCGGTACCGGCCCGGCCGGTCCGCTCTGGCTCACCCCCGAGGCGCGCGGCGCCCTCGCCGCCGCCACCGACCTGGTCGGCTACACCACCTACCTGGACCGGGTGCCCGCCCGCCCCGGCCAGCAGCGGCACGGCTCCGACAACAAGGTGGAGTCCGAGCGCGCCGAGTTCGCCCTCGACCTGGCCCGTCGCGGCCACCGGGTCGCGGTCGTCTCCTCCGGCGACCCGGGCGTCTTCGCGATGGCCACCGCCGTGCTGGAGGTCGCCTGCGAGGAGGCCTACCGGGACGTGCCGGTGCGGATCGTCCCCGGGATGACCGCCGCGCACGCGGCCGCCTCCCGCGCCGGCGCCCCGCTCGGCCACGACTACGCCGTGGTCTCGCTCTCCGACCGGCTCAAGCCCTGGGACGTGGTCGCCAAGCGCCTGCGCCTCGCCGCCGAGGCCGACCTCGTGCTCGCCCTCTACAACCCGGGCTCGCAGTCCCGAACCACCCAGGTCGGCCTGGCCCGAGACCTCCTGCTGGAGTACCGCGCACCGGAGACCCCGGTGGTGATGGCCCGCGACGTCGGCGGCCCGACCGAGCGCGTCCGCACCGTCCGCCTCGCGGACCTGGACCCGGCCCAGGTCGACATGCGCACCATCCTGCTCATCGGCTCCTCCCAGACCCAGGCCGTCGAACGCGGAAACGCCGCCGAGGTCGTCTGGACCCCCCGCCGCTACCCGGAGGCGTGAGCGCCCGGAGGGGGAAGTCGGCCCGGCCGACTTCCTGCTCCGGCCGGGCGGGTGCGCCGCCGGCCGCCGGGCGGGGGAGGATGGGGGCGTCCAAGAGCCGGTGTGCGGAGCAGGGAGCGGTCGTGGGTGAGGTCGGTGTCGGTGGTCGGGCCGGGCAGCTGAGGAGCAGTGGCCTGCGGCACGGGTGGACGACCGGCGCCTGCGCCACGGCGGCGACCAAGGCGGCGTACCAGGCGCTGCTGACGGGGGCGTTCCCGGACCCTGTGGTGATCACGCTGCCGAAGGGGCAGCAGCCCGGATTCGCTCTGGCGGCGGAGGAGTTGGTGGCCGGGGAGTCGCCGGCCGATGGCGTGCCGGTCGGGGCGTCGCCGGTCGGGGGGTCGCCGGCCGACGGGGCCGCGGTTGCGCCGGCCGGGCCGGACGGGTCGCGCGGGCGGCGGGCCATGGCCGGGGTGGTCAAGGACGCCGGGGACGATCCGGACGTCACGCACGGCGCGCTGATCCGCTCGACGGTGTGGGCGGGCGAGCCCGGCAGCGGGGTGGTGTTCCGGGCCGGCCCCGGGGTCGGGACGGTCACCAAGGCCGGGCTGCCGCTCGGTGTCGGCGAGCCGGCCATCAACCCGGTGCCCCGGCAGATGATCCGCGACGCGGTCGCCGAGGTGGCCGCCGGGTTCGGCGGCGACGGGGACGTCGTGGTGGAGATCTCCGTCGACCACGGGGAGGAGATCGCCCGCTCCACCTGGAACCCCAGGCTGGGCATCCTCGGCGGCCTGTCCATCCTCGGGACGACCGGGATCGTCGTCCCCTACTCCTGTTCCGCCTGGATCGACTCCATCCGGCGCGGGGTCGACGTGGCCCGGGCCGCCGGGCGGACCCACGTCGCGGGCTGCACCGGCTCGACGTCCGAGAAGGTCGCCGTCGCCGTGCACGGGCTGCCCGAGGACGCGCTGCTCGACATGGGCGACTTCGCCGGGGCCGTGCTCAAGTACCTCAAGCGCCACCCGGTACCGCGCCTGACCATCGCGGGCGGCTTCGCCAAGCTCTCCAAGCTCGCCGCCGGCCACCTCGACCTGCACTCGGCGCGTTCCCAGGTGGACAAGGGGTACCTTGCCGGGCTGGCGCGCGCGGGCGGCGCGGGCCCGGAGCTGGCCGACGCGGTCGCGGCCGCCAACACCGCGCTGGAGGCGATCCAGCTCTGCCGCGCGGCCGGTGTCCCGCTGGGCGACCTGGTCGCCGAGGCGGCCCGCGCCACCGCACTGGGCGTGCTGGTCGGCTCGCCCGTCGCGGTGGACGTCATCTGCATCGACCGGGCCGGCACCATCGTCGGCCGCGCGGAGCCCGCTGGGCCCTTGAGCCCGCTGGGCCCTTGAGCCCGCTGGGCCCTTGAGCCCGCTGGGCCGTTGAGCCCTGGGCCGGTGCCCGCTCCTCTGGATACCTCATCGACCCCCTGAACCGTTGCCATGATGTGAAGATCTGACGCTCATACGGGGTGAGAAACGGACAAAAGTAGCGCCACACGCAGGATCGATTCTGGTGCTATCTCAAGCATGAGATATGGTCTGCCGGGTGACAGGCGACTACCTCACCCGTATCGGCACCCTCATCCGTACCGCGCGTCAGCACCGTGGTTGGTCCCAGGCTCAGCTCGGCGAGGCCCTCGGCACCAGCCAGAGCGCGGTCAACCGCATCGAGCAGGGCAAGCAGAACGTCAGCCTTGAGATGATCGCCCGCATCGGCGAAGCCCTCGACAGCGAGATCGTCTCCCTCGGCTACGCCGGCCCGATGCACCTGCGGGTCGCCGGCGGCACCCGCCTCTCCGGCGCGATCGACGTCCGCAGCAGCAAGAACGCCTGCGTGGCGATCCTCTGCGCCTCGCTGCTGACCACCGGCCGCACCACGATCCGCCAGGTCGCCCGGATCGAAGAGGTCTACCGCATCCTTGAGGTGCTCACCAGCATCGGCGTCAAGAGCCGCTGGACCAACGACGGCCGGGACCTCGAACTCACCCCGCCCGCCGAGCTCGACCTCGCCGCCATGGACGTCGAGGCCGCCCGCCGCACCCGCAGCGTGCTGATGTTCCTCGGCCCGCTGATGCACCGCGCCGACCGCTTCGCCATCCCGTACGCCGGCGGCTGCGACCTCGGCACCCGCACCGTCCAGCCGCACCTGACCGCGCTGCGCCGCTTCGGCCTGGAGGTCGCCACCACGTCCGGCGCCTACCACGCCTCCGTCCAGCCCGGCGCGCCGATGGACCGCCCGATCGTGCTGACCGAGCGCGGCGACACCGTCACCGAGAACGCCCTGCTCGCCGCCGCCCGGCACGACGGCGTCAGCGTCATCCGCAACGCCTCGCCCAACTACATGGTCCAGGACCTCTGCTTCTTCCTGGAGCGGCTGGGCGTGAAGATCGAGGGCATCGGCACCACCACCCTCACCGTGCACGGCGTGCCCGAGATCACCTGCGACGTCGACTACACCCCCGCCGAGGACCCGGTCGAGGCGATGAGCCTGCTGGCGGCCGCCGTCGTCACCTCCTCCGAGCTGACGATCCGCCGGGTGCCGATCGAGTTCCTGGAGATCGAGCTCGCGGTGCTGGAGGGCATGGGCCTCGACTACGACCGCACCCCCGAGTACCGGGCCCACAACGGCCACACCCGCCTGGTCGACCTCACCGTCCGCCCCTCGAAGCTGACCGCGCCGGTCGACACCATCCACCCGATGCCGTTCCCCGGCATCAACATCGACAACGTGCCGTTCTTCGCCGCGATCGCCGCGGCCGCCCACGGCACCACGATGATCCACGACTGGGTGTACGACAACCGCGCCATCTACCTCACCGAACTCACCCGGCTCGGCGCGGACATCAAGCTCCTCGACCCGCACCGCGTGCTCGTCCAGGGCCCGACCCGCTGGCGCGCCGCCGAGATGGTCTGCCCGCCCGCACTGCGCCCGGCGGTCGTCATCCTGCTGGCGATGCTCGCCGCCAAGGGCACCTCGGTGCTGCGCAACGTCTACGTCATCAACCGCGGTTACGAGGACCTCGCCGAGCGCCTCAACTCGATCGGCGCCCAGATCGAGACCTTCCGCGACATCTGACCGGACGTCACCCCGCCGACCGGCCTCACTCGTTGAGGCCGGTCAGCAGCTGTGCGGTGTCTAGCCCGGTGGTCAGGTACTGCACGAACAGCGAGTTGTTCAGCGCCCACGGCGAGCGCCGCTCGCGGATCAACTCCACGGCGCGGTCGGCCTCGTGGCCGAGTTCGACCAGGGCCTGGGCCACCACCAGACCGGAGCGGTTGTAGCCGGAGTGGCAGCGGACCAGGGTGGTGCGCCCCTGCCGGACGGCCTCGGCCGCGTGCGTCGCCGCCTCCCTCACGGCGCCGAGCTGCCCGGGGGAGAGCGGCCCGTCGGGCACCTCCCTGACCAGATGCTCCACCCCCGGCTCCGGGCCGTGCCCGGGCCGGGTGAAGAGGCTGACCACCAGGTCGAACTCCCGCTCCACGACGACTGGTTCCAGTGCCCGTCCGGGCGGGGTGGTGAAGTGCCCGCCCATCCAGAGCCCGGGCACGATCTCGTTCCACGCCCCCGGTGATCCGGGGGTGTCGCGTTCCTTGTGGCGGGCCGGCATCGGCTCTCCTCTGTTCTCCGGGTGTCGGCCCGCGGCTACTCGCCGGTCTCGCCGTCGAGGTGTTCGCGGAGCAGGTCGGCGTGGCCGTTGTGGCGGGCGTACTCCTCGATCATGTGGGTGATGATCCAGCGGAGCGAGAACGCCTCCTCGCCGCGGTATCCGAGGACGTCCAACGACTCGGCGGCGGCGACGAGTTCCCGGGAGCGGTCGCACTCGCCGCGCCAGGCGGCGAAGGCCTCCTCCGGGTCGGCGGTCTGGACGTCGAACTCGGCGAAGCCACCGTCGGGGTGCGTCCAGATGCCGGGCTGCGCCTCGTTGTTGAAGGTGTTGCGGAACCAGCCGCGCTCGACCTCGGCGAGGTGGCGGACCAGGCCGAGCAGGGAGAGCCCGGAGGGTTGCAGGACGCGCTCGCGGAGCTGTTCGGGGCGCAGACCGGCGCACTTCATCGCGAGCGTGTCGCGCTGGAAGTCCAGGAAACTGGCCAGGGTGGCGCGTTCGTCGGCGGTCTGCAAGGTCCGGGTGCGCTGATCGTCGTCCATCGCGCCCATGATGGCAGCGTCGGGGCGCGGCGGGCGCAGTTCCGGAAGCCGCGGGGGCTATCGGGAGGGGAGACCGCGCCCGGCCAGCCAGTCCAGCGCCGCCGGCACCGAATCGGCCGCCGGAACGCCGGCCGGGAGCGGCGGGCGCTCCACGACCACCACTGGCAGGCCCAGTTCGCGGGCGGCGGTGAGTTTGGGGGCGGTGGCGGCGCCGCCGCTGTCCTTGGTGACCAGGACGTCGATCCGGTGGTCGCGCAGCAGCGCCCGCTCGCCGTCCAGGGTGAACGGGCCCCGGTCCAGCAGGACGTCCAGGGCGGCGGGCACCGGGGGCGCGGGCGGGTCGACCGAGCGCGCGAGGAAGTGCAGGCCGTCGAGGTGGGCGAAGGTGCCGATGCCCTGCCGGCCGGTGGTGAGGAAGACCCGGCGGCCGAGGGCGGGCAGCAGGGCGGCGGCCTCGTCCAGGGAGCCCACCCGGTGCCAGTGGTCCCCGTCGACCGGCGCCCAGCCGGGGCGGCGCAGCGCCAGCAGCGGCACACCGGTCGCCGCGGCGGCGAGGGCGGCGTTCTGCGACATGGCGGCCGCGAACGGGTGGGTGGCGTCCACGAACGCGTCCACCGCCTCGTCGCGCAGCCAGGCGGCGAGCCCGTCGGGCCCGCCGAAGCCGCCGATCCGCACCTCGCCCGCCGGAAGCCGCGGTTCGGCGACCCGGCCGGCGAGCGAGCTGGTGACCCGCAGGCCGGGCCGGCCGGCCAGGGCGCCGGCCAGGGTCCGCGCTTCCGTCGTCCCGCCGAGGACCAGGACGTGCCGGGCCGGGACGTGCCGGGCCTGATCGTGCCGGTCCGGGGAGGCCGAGGGCTGCGGGACGGGTGCCATCACGCCCCGCAGGGCTCGTGCGGGCGCTCGCGGTCCGCCGAGTAGAGGTGGCTGTCGCGGAACTGCTCGGCGGCCAGCGTGCGGCCCACGATGATCACCGCGGTGCGGACCACGCCCGCCTCCTTCAGCTGCCCGGCGATGGTGCCGACGGTGCCGCGCAGCACCAGCTCGTCCGGGCGGCTGGCCATCGCGACCACCGCGGCCGGACAGTCGGCTCCGTAGTGCGGGAGCAGCTGCTCGACCACGTCGTCCACGTACCCGGCGGCCAGGTGCAGCACCAGCAGGGCGCCGCTGCGGCCGAGGGTGGCGAGGTCCTCGCCCTCGGGCATCGGCGTGGCGCGCTTGGCGATCCGGGTGAGGATGACGGTCTGGCCGACGGTCGGCACGGTCAGTTCCCGCTTCAGCGCGGCCGCGGCGGCGGCGAAGGCGGGCACGCCCGGCACCACCTCGTACGGCACGCCGGCCGCGTCCAGCTGGCGCATCTGCTCGGCGACGGCGCTGAACACGGACGGGTCGCCGGAGTGCAGCCGGGCCACGTCCTGGCCGGCCTCGTGGGCGGCGACCAGCTCGGCGACGATCTGGTCCAGGTTGAGCTGCGCGGTGTCGACCAGGCGGGCGCCGGGCGGGCACTCGTCCAGTAGTTCGCGCGGCACCAGGCTGCCGGCGTAGAGACAGACCTCGGCGCGCGCCAGGATGCGCGCGCCGCGCAGGGTGATCAGGTCGGCGGCGCCCGGGCCGGCTCCGATGAAGTGGACGGTCACGAGGCGTTCTCCTGGGGGGTGTCGGGCTTGACGGCGGACCACTGGGTGACCGGCATCGCCTGGCGCCAGCCGGTGAAGCCGCCCACCGGGACGGCGTGCGCGACGGCCAGCCGCAGCAGCTCGCCGCCGTACCGCCGGTACCACTCGGTGAGCAGGGCCTCGGACTCCAGGGTCACGGTGTTGGCGACCAGCCGGCCGCCCGGCGGCAGCGCCGTCCAGCAGGCGTCCAGCAGGCCGGGTGCGGTGAGGCCGCCGCCGATGAACACGGCGTCCGGGGCGGCCAGGCCGGCCAGGGCGGCGGGCGCCGCGCCGGTGACCACCTGCAGCCGGGGCACGCCGAGCGCGGCGGCGTTGCGGGCGATGCGAGCGGCCCGGACGGGGTCGCGCTCGACCGTGACCGCCCGGTTGTCGCGGTGGGCGCGCAGCCACTCGATGGCGATCGAGCCGGAGCCGCCGCCGACGTCCCAGAGCAGTTCGCCGGGCGCGGGGGCGAGAGTGGCGAGGGTGGCGGCGCGGACGTGGCGCTTGGTCAGCTGGCCGTCGCTCTCGTACGCGTCGTCGGGCAGGCCGGGGACGAGCGAGGTCCGCGGGCCGGGGCCGAGTTCGACCGCGATGACGTTGAGCGGGTCGCCGGCCGGGTGCGGCCAGCCGTCCGCGGGCCCGTCCAGCTGCCGCTCGCCCGGGCCGCCGAGCTGTTCCAGTACCCGCAGCCGGGCGGCGCCGAAGCCGCGCGCGGTGAGCAGGGCGGCGACGGCGGCGGGGGTGGTGGCGTCGGAGCTGAGGACGAGCAGCCGGCGGCCAGGGTGCAGGGCCGGGGCGAGGGTGTCGAGGGGGCGGCCGACCAGGCTGACCACCTCGGTGGCCTCCAGCGGCCAGCCGAGCCGGGCACAGGCGTAGGAGACGGAGGAGGGGTGCGGGAGCACGCGCAGCCGCTCGGCACCGGGCGTCCCGGCGAGGATCTCGGTGAGGGTGCGGCCGATGCCGTGGAACATCGGGTCGCCGCTGGCCAGCACCGCGATCCGGCGGTCGGCGTGCTCGGTGAGCAGCCCGGGGACGGCCGGGCGCAGCGGGGACGGCCACGGCACGCGCGCGGCGGCGACCTCGTCGGTGGGGAGCAGGGCGAGCTGGCGCGGGCCGCCGATCACCACCTCGGCCTCGCGCAGCGCCGCCCGGGAGGTGCCGGCCAGGCCGGGCCAGCCGTCGGCCCCGATCCCGACGACGGTGATCGGGGGTGGCAGCTCGGGCACCGGGAGGCTCCTCGTTGGTCGGCAGTGGTCCGCAGGCGTGGTCGGGGAAGCCTACCTGGCGGTCCGCGACAGGCTCCTGACCAGGGTGTGCGGGCCGGCCCGGCCGGGGCGCGGGGGCTGCCCGGCCCTGGGGTGCGGGCCCCGGTGGACGGGGTTAGCGTCGTCCGGGGGCCTCAGCACGCAACGGAGGACACCATGTCCGGGTCAGCGGTGCCGCACACCACCAGCAACGCCGGCATCCCGGTGCCGAGCGACGAGCACTCGCTCACGGTGGGCCGCGACGGCCCGATCCTGCTCCACGACCACCACCTGATCGAGAAGATGGCCCAGTTCAACCGCGAACGGGTGCCCGAGCGGGTGGTGCACGCCAAGGGAGCCGGGGCGTACGGCGTCTTCGAGACGACGGAGGACGTCAGCCGGTACACGAAGGCGATCCTGTTCCAGCCGGGCAAGCGGACCGAGATGCTGGCCCGCTTCTCGACCGTGGCGGGGGAGCAGGGCAGCCCGGACACCTGGCGCGACCCGCGCGGATTCGCGCTGAAGTTCTACACCGAGGACGGCAATTACGACCTGGTCGGCAACAACACGCCGGTCTTCTTCGTCCGCGACACCATCAAGTTCCAGGACTTCATCCGCTCGCAGAAGCGGCGCCCGGACAACGGCCTGCGCGACCACGACATGCAGTGGGACTTCTGGACGCTCTCGCCGGAGTCCGCCCACATGGTCACCTGGCTGATGGGCGACCGCGGCATCCCGAAGTCGTACCGGCACATGAACGGGTACGGCTCGCACACCTACATGTGGATCAACGCGTCCGGCGAGCGGTTCTGGGTCAAGTACCACTTCAAGACCGACCAGGGCGTCGACTTCCTCACCCAGGAGGACGCCGACCGCCTCGCCGGCTCCGACCCGGACCTGCACCGCCAGGACCTCTGGCAGGCGGTCGAGGGCGGCAACCACCCGTCCTGGACGCTGTTCGTCCAGGTGATGCCGTTCGACGCGGCGCCCGGCTACCGGTTCAACCCCTTCGACCTGACCAAGGTGTGGCCGCACGGCGACCACCCGCTGATCAAGGTCGGGACGATGACGCTGAACCGCAACCCGGAGGACTACTTCATCCACATCGAGCAGGCCGCCTTCGAGCCCGCCAACCTGGTGCCGGGCATCAGCGTCTCGCCGGACAAGATGCTGCTCGGCCGGATCTTCTCCTACCCGGACACCCACCGGTACCGGATCGGCCCCAACTACGCGCAGCTGCCGCCGAACCGGCCGCACATCCCGGTCCACTCCTTCGCCAAGGACGGACCGATGCGGTTCGACCCGGCCCGCACCGCCGCGCCGTACGCGCCCAACTCCAAGGGCGGCCCGGCGGCGGACGTGAAGGCCCACGACGACCCGGCCGCCGGCTGGCAGACCTCCGGTGACATGGTGCGCGAGGCCTACTCGCTGCACGCCGAGGACGACGACTGGGGGCAGGCGGGCACGATGGTCCGCCAGGTGCTGGACGACGCGGCGCGCGACCGGCTGGTCTCCAACATCGTCGGCCACCTCAAGGCCGGGGTCGGCGATCCGGTGCTGGAGCGGGCGGTGCAGTACTGGCGCAATGTCGACCGGGCGCTGGGCGATCGCGTCGCCTCGGGCGTGGGCAAGGCCTGACACGTCGCTGCCGTGACGCCCGCGCTCCTGACGCTGCGCTTCTCCCGACGTCGCTCCGTCCTCAGCGCCGCTCCGTCCTCAGCGCCGCGCTGTCCTCAGCGCCGTATCCAGTCCCCGGACGGGATCAGTGCCGGCTGCGCGCGCAGGCGGGCGGCGACGGCCGGGCCGGCCAGGTAGACCCAGGCGTCGCGCGCCTGCCCGTCGGCCGTCCGGACGGCCAGCCGCTTGCGGACGTACTCGCCGGTGCCGTCCGCCCGGCAGTCCTCCAGCCGGTCGAGCGCGGCGAGCGCGGGGCCGTAGGCGCCGGGGCGCACGGTGATCAGCTCGCCGACGATCCGGCGGCCGGGCGTCGCGTCCGGCACGGCGAACGGGAACCCCGGGCCGTCGTGCAGCGCGGCCCCGGCGAGTACGGCGGGCCGGACGTCGGCGCAGCGCCCGGCGAGGTGGACGGCGTGGTTGCGGCCGCCGGTGCGGAGCGTGCCGTAGACGAAGAACGGCAGGGCGCCGGCGGAGGAGGTGTCGGGCGGATCGGCGGGCACGGGCACCTTCCGGCGGTCGGTCGTCATCTGTGAGCCGTCGCGGCTCCGGCGCCTCCGGGGGCCCCGAGGGGCGCTCACCGTAGCGCCTCCGGCGACCTCCTGGTGATACGCACTGGCGCGCGGGCCCGCTGATGCGCTGTCATGGCGGGTGAACTGCCAGCACCGTCCAAGGGGGACACCCATGACACCTCCCGTCTCGCGGAAGGCGGCCGCGTTCGCCGCCACCTCCGCCGCCACCGGTTCCTCCGCGGGCACGCCCGTCGACGCGGTGGCGTCGCCCGCGACGGCCTCGGCCGCGCGGCTGGGCGGGGCGGTCTGGCTGGCGCTGGGCGTCGTGTACGTGGTCTGGGGCTCGACCTACCTGGCGATCCGGATCGCGTTGGAGACGATGCCCTCCTTCTTCTCCGCCGGGGCGCGCTTCGTCTTCGCCGGGCTGCTGCTGGCCGGCTTCGTGCTGTTCCGCCAGGGGTGGTCCGCCCTCCGGGTGAGCGTCCGGCAGCTGGGCTCCTCCGTGCTGGTCGGCGTGCTGCTGCTGACCGGTGGCAACGGCCTGGTGGTGCTCGGCGAGAACTCGATCTCGTCCGGGCTGGCCGCGCTGCTGGTGGCCGCGGTCCCGCTCTGGATGGTGCTGCTCACCGCGTCGACCGGCGACCGCCCGAAGCCGGTCGAGCTGGCCGGCGTGCTGTTCGGGCTGGCCGGCCTCGCGGTGCTCTCGGCGCCCGCGATCGGCGGGGCCATCGCACCGGGCGGCGTGGTCGCGGTCATCTGCGGCACGCTGACGTGGGCGGCGGGCTCCTTCGCCGCCAAGCGCATCCCGATGCCGGGCAACGTCTTCGCCGCGAGCGCCTACCAGATGCTCGCGGGCGGGCTGGGCAATGTGCTGATCGGGGTGGTGCGGGGCGAGCAGCACGGGCTGGATCCGGATGCCTTCTCCGGGCGGTCCTGGCTGGCGCTCGGCTACCTGGTGGTGGTCGGTTCGGTGATCGGCTTCACCACGTACGCCTGGCTGCTGCAGTCCGCCCCGCTGACCCTGGTCGCCACCTACGCGTACGTGAACCCGGTGGTCGCGGTGCTGCTGGGCTGGCTGGTCCTGGCCGAGCCGCTGACCGGCCCCACCCTGCTGGGTGGGGCGATCGTGGTCGCGGGCGTCTGCCTGGTGGTGAGCGTCAGCCGGACGCCGGGGAGGGCTGCTGGTCGGACGTCCGCGCGTAGGTGAGGACGACGGTGCCGTTCTCGAACGGGCGGCAGTCGGTGAGCGTGAAGTTGCGCGGTGCGAAGTCGGCGCGGAAGAGCGGGATGCCCCGGCCGGCCACGATCGGGTACTGCTTGACGATCAGCTCATCGACCTCCGGCAGCAGCTGGCCGGCCAGGTCGGCACCGCCGCAGAGCCAGATGCCGAGCCCGTCCTCCTGCTTGAGCTCGCGCACCAGGGCGAGCGGGTCCTCGTCGGTGACCTCGACCGCCGGGTCGGGGCTGGTGGTCAGCGTGCGGGAGAGGACGATCTGACGCAGGTGGGCGTAGGGGCTGGTCAGCCCCATGGTCAGCCCCGGTTCGTAGGTGCCGCGGCCCATGAGGACGGTGTCGAACCGGCTGTTCGGCGCCTCCGCGATCCCGAAGGCCGCGCGGCCCGGGGTTGCCAGTGTGTCGGCGCGCTCGGTGGTGAGGTACTCGAGGAACTCGCCCTCGACGTACGGGAAGAGGAAGTCGAAGCCGCCGTCGGGTGCGGCGATGAAGCCGTCGATGGTGGCGCCGACGAAGTAGCTGAGCTTGCGCATACAGGTCCTTGGGGTTGGTGAAGGGCCTTCGCCCTGAACAACGACAGTTATAGTACTTCAGTCGTAGTGGTTGCAAGAGTTTTCCTGAAGGAGGATCAGAGCCATGGTGCAGAACCCGGCCCGCCGCATCGCCCTCACCGACGCCGCCATCGACGTCCTCGCCCGTGAGGGCGCCCGCGGGCTCACCTTCCGGGCGGTCGACGCCCAGGCAGGAGTCCCGGCCGGCACCGCCTCCAACTACTTCGCCAGCCGGGACGACCTGCTCGACCGGGCCGCCCGCCACATCCACCACCGCCTGACCCCGGATCCGGCCGTGCTCGCCGAACTGCTGCGCGCCCCGCGCGACCGCGCGCTCGTCACCGCGCTGATGCACGATCTGCTGCGCCGGATCACCTCCGAACGGGCCGGCTACCTGGCCATGCTGGAGCTGCGGCTGGAGGCGACCCGCCGGCCCGCGCTGCGCGCCCGGCTCACCGATGCGATCCGCGAGCAGCTGGAGGCCAACATCGCCTACCACCTGGGGGAGGGCTTCCCCGGCGACCGCGAGACGGTGGTCGTCCTCTACCTCGCCATGACCGGGCTTATCATCGAACACCTCACGCTGCCAGAGGTGTTGGGGGAGGAGGGGCTCGCGGCGCTGATCGACACCATGGTCGAGCGGATCGTCCCCGCGAGCTGACCGGTCGGCTGCCGGCGCCGGTGTCGGCCCCCGGCGGCGGCCCGGGTCAGGGCGCCGGCCGCAGCACCGGTCGCAGCAGGTCGAGCACCCCGGTGAGGTCGCCGTCCTCGCGGATCAGCACCCCCATCGACCGCAGCCGCGCCAGGCTCTCGGCGTAGGCGGGGTGGGCGGCCTGTGCCGAGCTGAGCACCGGCCGGGCGGCCGCCGGCACGCCGAGCCCGTACGCCTCGCAGAGGATGCCGAGGGCGAGCGTGTCGGAGATGCCGGCGGCCCACTTGTTGACGGTGTTGAAGGTCGCGGGTGCCACGGCGATCGCGTCCGGCGGCGGCAGCGGCTTCGGCTCTCCCGGCTTCCGCCAGGCCGAGCGGATCGGGTAACCGGTCTGCTCGGCGACGGCGGCCTCGTCGATGAAGCCGAGCGCGTGGGGGGTGGCGACGACGCCGACCTCCCAGCCCTCGGCCTGGGCGGCCGAGATCAGCCTGCCGGTCTCGGGGGCGAGTCCGGAGGCGCAGACGACGACGTAGAGGAAGGGCACGGGCGGGCTCCCAACTGTGTGACGGTCGCGCCCATCATCGCCACCCGCCCGGCGAGCCCGGCCGCCGGGCGGCCCGCCGCCCCATCGACACGCCGGCATGCCGACCCGCCGACCCGCCGACCCGCGACCCCGCCGACCCGCCTCCCCATCGACATGCCGACCCGCCGACCCGCCGACATGCCGACCCGCCGTGCCCGTCGACGCACGGGCCCACCCGCCTCAGTCGAACCGGATGTGCCGGATCCCCGTCCACGCCCGCCGCAGTCGGCCGCGCAGCTCGCCGTCCGTGTTGGGTGCGAGCGTCAGTCCGGCGGAGGCGGCGATCCGGTCGGCGACCTGGGCGACGGTGAGGTGGTCGGTGGGCAGGTGCTCGCCGAACTCCGCGCCGCGCAGCCGGTCCAGGCAGTGGTCGAGTCCGGCCACGGCGAAGCTCTCCCGGCGCAGCGGCGCGTCCTTCCCGGCGACCAGCTGCACCGCGTGCCCGAAGCCCCGCTCGCGCAGCCGCCGGAGCACCTCCGCACGCTCGGCCAGCAGCGCGAAGTGCCGTACGTCGTGGCCACGTTCGCGCAGCCGTCCGACCGTCTCCGCGAGGTAGGCCGGTTCGACCACCGTCATCGGTGCGATCACCGTCCCCCGGTGGTCGGTGAGCGTGCGGTCCAGGACCTCGAACACGCCCTGCCGCCAGGCCGGGAGGTCCTGGAAGTCGCCCCGCAGCGGCTTCGGCGTCATCCGGTGCAGACCGAAGCCGACCTGCTCCGGGTCGCAGATCACGCTCCCGGGCAGTCTGCGCCGCAGCTCGTGCGCGGTCTGCGTCTTGCCGCCGCCGAAGGGCCCGTTGATCCAGATCAGCATGGGCCGACAGCCTAGGCGGTTGTCCGGGCCGGCCTCCCCGGTGGTCCCGGGCCGGCCGTCCGGTGGTGGGCTGCTGCTCGGGTGGCATATGCCCGGCCCGGTCCGGCCGTCGGATCTCGGCCCAGTCCGTCGCGGGGCCCGATCACCGCGCCGGACTTTCGGCGGAGGGCGCGAGGGGCGGAAGAGCCTGGGGCGGGTCATCGTTTTTCCCGCCGCTCAGCGGGTGGATTTTCATCTGGAGTCGAGAATCCGGCGCTGGTCGTACCGCCGGGCAGATCGACGAGGCGGTGGCACTGTGGTCGAAGGCCGTGGCCGCGGCGACCGACTGAGAACCCGGGACCAAGGAGATCGCCTACAAGCACGCGTTCCTCGCGGAGAACGCGTCGAGTTTCATGTGGACCTGGTTCGAGGACGTCGAGAGCTACACCCGGCTGCGCGCCGAGGCCGCGCGGACGTTCGCCGCGGACGCCGCCGCGCGCCCGGGCCGCTACGTCGCGGCCGCCCTGCCCCGCCTGCCGTTCGCGGACCGGTCCTTCGACCTCGTCCTCAGCTCCCACCTGCTGTTCTCCTACGGCGCACAGCTCGACGAGGAGTTCCACCTGGACTCCCTGATCGAGCTGGCGCGCGTGGCCCGCCGGCAGGTGCGGCTGTTCCCGGTGGTCCTGCACACCATTACCGGGCACGGCGCGGCGCCGGACGGGTGAGGCTCCGGCCCGCCCCGCCCGTCCTCAGTGCGCGGCGGCCAGCAGCTCCCTGGTGTAGTCGGTGTGCGGGGCGGTGAACAACTGCTCCCGGCCGGTGGATTCGACCAGCCGCCCGCGGTGCATCACGGCGACCCGGTCGCAGAAGTGCCGCACCACGGCGAGGTCGTGCGAGACGAACAGGAAGGCGATGCCGAGTCGTTCGCGCAGCTCCATCAGCAGGTTGAGGACCTGGGCCTGGACAGAGACGTCCAGCGCGGAGACCGGCTCGTCGGCGATGATCAGCCGCGGTTCGGGGGCGAGCGCCCTGGCGATGCCGATCCGCTGGCGCTGGCCGCCGGAGAACTCGTGCGGGTAGCGGTCCAGGTGGGCGGCGGGCAGGCCGACCTGTTCCAGCAACTCGGCGGAGCGCTCCCGCCGTTCGGCGGCGGAGAGCGCGGTGTGCAGCCGCAGCGGCGTGTCGAGCGTCCGGCCGACGGTGCGGCGCGGGTTGAGCGAGGCGTACGGGTCCTGGAAGACGAGCTGGACCTCGCGGCTGAGCCGGCGCCGAAACGCCCGGTCGGGGGTGGTGGCGTCGACGCCGTCGTAGCGGATCCGGCCGGTGGTGGCGGGCTGGAGGCCGGCCAGCACCCGGGAGGTGGTGGACTTGCCGGAGCCGGACTCGCCGACCAGGCCCAGCGTCTCGCCGGGGGCGATCCGTAGGCTCACGCCCTCGACCGCCCGGACGGGTTCGGCGCGCAGGCGGGGGAGCCGCCGCCGTCCGGGGAAGTGGACGGCGAGGTCCTCGACCTCGACCAGCCACCCGCCCGCCGGAGCCGTCCGCCCCCCGAAGGCGAAGGCGAGCGATGGTGACGGATCGTCAACCGTCGGCAGCCGGGTGCCCGGTACGGTGTCCCGGGTGAGCGCCGCACCCACCAGGGCCCGGGTGTAGGGCTGTTGCGGCGCGGCCAGCAGCGAGGTCGTCGGCGCGGACTCCACCTCCACCCCGCCGCGCAGGACCAGCGTCCGGTCGGTCGTCCCCGCGACCACGCCCAGGTCGTGGCTGACCAGCAGCACGGCGGTGCCGTGCTCGCGCTGCAACTCGCCGAGCAGGTCGAGCACCTGCCGCTGGACGCGGGCGTCGAGCGCGGTGGTGGGCTCGTCGGCGATCAGCACGTCGGGGTCGTTCATCAGGGCCATCGCGATCATCACCCGCTGGCGCATGCCGCCGGAGAACCGGTGCGGGTAGTCGCGGGACCGGGCGGCCGGGATGCCGACCCGGTCCAGCATCGCGGCCGCCCGCTGCCGGGCCACGGCACGGCCGGCGCCGGGGTGGTGCAGGCGGTACATCTCGGCCAGCTGCGCGCCCACGCCGTGGAACGGGCTGAGCGAGGTGAGCGCGTCCTGGAAGACCAGGGCGACCCGGCCGCCGCGCACCTCGCGCAGCACGGACTCGGCCGCGCCGACCAGCTCCTGCCCGCGAGATTCCCTGCCACGCGACGCCGTTGACCCCGACCCCGACCCCGACCCCGACGCCGTCCTCGCCCCCGCCAGCCGGATCGAGCCGGTGACGGTGGTGGTGCGCGGGTCGTGCAGGCCGAGCACGGCCAGGCCGGTCGCCGACTTGCCGGAGCCGGACTCGCCCACCAGGCCGAGGACTTCACCGCGGGCGAGGTCGAAGGAGAGGCCGCGGACGGCGTGCATGGGCGCGCCGCCACGCGGGTCGGCGAAGGTCACCGACAGGTCGCGGACGCTCAGCACCGGATCGGCCGATACGGCGGACGCGCCGGAGGTGACGGACGCGCCCGAGGTGGCGGCCAGGGCGGTCGGGGCAGGCAGGGCGGACGGGGTGGTGGAGGCGGTCATGGAGGACTCCGGAACGGCAGAGGGGCGGGTCAGCTGAGGCGGATGCGCGGGTCGAGCCAGGCCACCGCCAGGTCGGCCAGCGCGACGAGGAGCACCACGAAACAGGCGGCGAGCAGAACGGCGCCCACCACGGCCGGCAGGTCCTGCCCCGCGACGGCATCGGCGGCGAAGGTGCCGACGCCGTTCAGCCCGAACACCGTCTCGGTGATCACCGCGCCGCCGAGCAGCGCGCCGGTCTCCAGGCCGAGCAGCTGCACCAGCGGCCCGGCGGCGCCGCGTGAGGTGTACTTGAGGTGGGTGCGCAGCCGGCCGAGGCCCTTGCCGCGCGCGGTGCGGACGTACTCCTCGTTCATCGTCTCCAGCAGCTGGGAGCGCGAAAGCCTCGCGAAGACGGCCGAGTTGACGAATCCGAGGACGAGCCAGGGCAGCAGCATCCCGCCCGCCCAGGCGGCCGGGTCCTCGGCCGGCGGGGTGTAGGAGGGCAGCGGCAGCAGACCTGTGGTGTAGACCAGCGCCCACTGGGCGACGTACCCGAGGAAGTAGATCTGTACGCTGGCGCCGACCAGGGTGAAGCCGGAGAGCAGCCGGTCCGTCCTGGTCCCGTGGCGCAGCGCGGAGACGAAACCGGTGCCGAGGCCGAGCAGCACCAGGACGGCGAGCGCGCCGGCCGTCAGCGAGAAGGTGACCGGCAGATGGTCGACCAGCGCCTCGGTGACGGGCTGGTGGAGCCGGTAGGAGTAGCCGAGGCACGGCGCTTCGCAGTGGATGGCCGAGCCGTCCACGTCGCTGATCTCCCGCCCGGCGACCACCCCGGCGAGGTAGTCGGTGTACTGGGTGAGCAGCGGCTGGTCCAGGCCCATGCTCTGGCGGACCGACGCGACCTGGCCGGAGTCGCAGCGCGGGCCGCAGGCGGCGCGGGCCGGGTCGGCGGGGGCGGCGTAGAAGAGGACGAAGGCGGCGGCGGAGACCGCGACCAGGACGGCGAGGGCCTGGAGGGTCCGCCGCAGGGCGAAGGAGAGCATGGCCGGTCCGAATCGGGGTGCGTCGGGGCGGCCCCACCCGCGGGCAGCAGGCGGGGCCACCAAGGGACTTCGGGGCGTCAGGACTTCAGGTACAGCCAGGCCGGGCTCACCGATCCGTAGATCGGGTGGATGAACGCGCCGCCGACGTTGCTGCCGCGCAACTGGTTCATGTTCGGGTAGGCGAAGGGCAGCACCGGCACGTCCTTCATCACGGTCTGCTCCAGCGCGTACAGCTCCCCGGCCTTGGCGCGCGGCTCGCCGATCTGGTTGATCCGGTCGATCTCCCTGTCCACCTCGCCGTTGCGGTAGCGGGCGGAGTTGAGATCGCTGTTGGCGCGGCCGTCGAAGGAGAACGGGATCAGGGTGGACGGCGTCGGCCAGTCGACCGAGCTGGTCTCCTCGAACAGGTCATAGGGGGAGTCGGCGCGGTGCGCCTCGTCCAGCAGCGCCTTGGGGTCGACCGGCTTGGGCACGATGGTGATGCCGGCCTTGGCGAAGCCGTCGACCAGCACCTGGGCCACGCGCTGCCCGACGGGCGTGTTGGCGTAGGCGTAGGTGAGCGAGGGGGAGGCCTGCCCGGCCTTGGCGAGGGCGGCCCTGGCGGCCTCCGGGTCGCCCTCCGGCTTGGCCGGGTACAGGTCGTACTTCTGCCAGTCGACCAGTGCGGGCGAGCTGAGCGTGGTGGCCAGTTCGCCGGCCCGGCTGCCGCCCTGGACCTGGCGGGCCTGCTGGCGCGGGTAGGCGAGGTGGAGCGCCTTGCGGACCTCGACGTCGGGCACCCGCTCGTTGTTGATCACCAGCTGGGTGACGAAGGCGCCCTGCCGGCCGGAGACCACCAGCTCCTTGGCCCTGGGATCGGTGTCGACGGTCTGGTAGAGCTCGGGGGAGAGCTGGGTGGACACCGTGGTGGCGTCGGCGCCGCCGTCCCGGCCGGAGAGGATCTCCTGGTTGATGTTGAGCGCCTCCTTGCCGTAGGTGAAGACGAACTTCTCCGGGTACTGGTTGCGGATCGGGTCCGTCTCCGGCTTCCAGTGCGGGTTGCGCTCCAGCACCATCCGGGTGTTCTGGACGTGCTCGACGATCCGGTACGGGCCGCTGGCGAACGGCAGCCGGTCGTACTCCGTCCCGGTGTCCTTGTCCTTGCGCACCGGGGACGAGGAGGACTGCGCGGCCATGTACGGCACGTCGGCCTGCGGCTGGGGGAAGTGGAAGACGATGGTGCGCTCGTCCGGCGTCTCGATCGCGGCGAGGTCGCCGTCCTGCGGGCCTCCGTACTTCTTGCGCGCGTCGTCGTAGCTGGCCTCGCCGGTGAGCCACTGCGGCCAGTACGGCGGGCCGACCTCGTAGCCCTTGCCGAAGGTGCGCTCGATGCCGTACCTGACCTGCTGGGAGGTGATCGGCAGGCCGTCCTCCCAGGCCACGCCCTCCTTCAGCCGGTACGTCCAGGTGCGCCCGCCGTCGGCGGAGGTGCCGGTGTCGGTGGCGAGGTCGCCGACCAGCCGGGCCTTTCCGTCGACCACCTGGTACTGGGTCAGCTGGCGGCCCCAGAGCAGCGAGGTGTTGTAGGCGGCGCCCGCGTAGACCTTCTGCGGGTCGAGGTGGCGGAACTCGGTGGTGTTGTAGACGTTGACCGTGCCGCCCGGGCGGGCGCCGGGAACGGCGGGGGCGGGTCCCGCGCTCTCCTTCTCGGTGCCGAGCGCGGCGGTCAGCGGTGAGGCGTCCTTGGCGGCGGCGGCGCCGCCGGTGCCGGAGCTGGGGCCCGCGCCGGCCGAGCAGGAGGTCGCCAGCACGGCGGTGGCGACGACGGCGAGGGACGGTTTGATCCAGCGCATGGCGAGTCTCTCCTTGCCCCGGGGTGCGGGGCGGCTAGGTGTGTCCCGGCGGGTGCGGGGGCGGTCGCGTGAAAGGGGCGGTCGGGTGAAGGGAGCGTTCGGGGGAGAAGGCGGCCAGGCGCAAGGGGCCGCCAGGCGCGAGGGTGGTCAGGTGGGAGGGGTGGTCAGGCGGAACGGGGAGGCAGGCGGAACGGGAGGCAGGCGAAACGGAACGGGGAGGCAGGCGGAACGGGAGGCAGGCGAAACGGAACGAGAGGACTCAGCGCCCGGCGCGCGGGTCCAGGGCGTCCCGGACGGCGTCGCCGAGCAGGTTGAAGGCGAGCACGAACAGCAGCAGGGCCACGCCCGGGAAGAACATGTAGGTCGGGTCGGCCTGGAACACCTCGGAGCCGCGGGCGATCATCCGGCCCCAGTCCGGGACCGGTTCGTCGATGCCGACGCCGAGGAACGAGAGCACCGCCTCGGTGGCGACGAACGTCGGCACCGCCATCGTGGCGTGCACCAGCAGCTGCGCCCGCACATTCGGCAGGAGTTCGCGGAAGACGATATGGAATCCGCTCGCGCCCAGGGCCCGGGCGGACTGCACGAAATCCCTTTCCCGAAGTGACCGGACGGAGGCGCGAAGGGAAAGCGCGAGCGGAATCCAGCCGAACGCGGAGAACACCAGGATCAGTACCAGGAACTGCATCCACTCCGGCTCGGCACCGCCAGGATCGACCAGCCGGGACTGGATGACCGGGCTGAGCGCGAGCAGCAGGAGCAGCGTCGGGAAGGCCAGCAGGACGTTGGCGAGAAAGCCGAAGAGCCGGTCGGTGATCCCGCCGAGGTAGCCCACCGCGACGCCGGCCAGCACGCCGAGGGCGGTGGTGACGGCCGCGGCGGCGAAGGCGATCAGCAGCGAGGTGCGGATGCCGTAGAGCAGCTGGGTGAGGACGTCCCGGCCGAGCCCGGGCTCCAGGCCGAACCAGAAGTCGCCGGAGATCCCGCCGTTCGGCGCGATCGGCAGTCCACCGTCGCTGAGCAGGCCGGGCGCGTTCTGGCCGTAGTGCTCGGCCGGGTTCCTGCCGTACAGGGCGGCGATCAGCGGTGCGGCGAGCGCGAGCAGGAGGAAGAGCAGGACGACGGCGAGCGCGGCCGCGCCGACCCGGTCGCGGCGGATCCGGCGGAGGAGGTTCTGCGGGGCGGGCGCGGCCCGGCGTGCCGCCCCGGCCGACTCCGTGACTGTCTCGACCACTGCCATGAGAGGCGTACTCCCCGAATTCTCCGCCGCCCCGTGGGTGAGGGTGCGCTGGTGTGCATTTCCGGGCCGGCCTTCGGGGGTTTCCCGGCGGTCGGCCGAGCGCCATCAGACCGGATGTCGGTGGACTTCCGCAAATCATTCCGGCCCGAACTCCGGCGCAATGTTTCGGGGAATGTGACGGCTTCATTCCGCTGCAATACCACTGTTGCAGAAGAACGGACATAGCAGGGCAAATGCTTGGCTCGTCCCGCATTCTGAGATCTCTGCCACAGTCCGTCCGGTGTTGATAGCATCCGGGTGAGCCGCGACTGGCGCGCAGGGATGGAATCAACCATCGGGGAGCGGCTCCGTGGACCTTCACGTCACAGTTGCCGAGCGCCTGGGCCGTCCGAACTCGTCACGAGGAGACTGCCTTGGCCCAGCACCCCCACACCGCCGCCAGCGCCACCGCCAACACCGCCTTCCGCAGCGCGCTGGACACCGTCCGCGAGGTCGAGCCGCGGATCGCCGCCGCCATCGGCCAGGAGATCGAGGACCAGCGGGCCTCGCTCAAGCTGATCGCCAGCGAGAACTACGCCTCCCCGGCCGTCCTGCTCGCCATGGGCAACTGGCTCAGCGACAAGTACGCCGAGGGCACCGCCGGCCGTCGCTTCTACGCCGGCTGCCGCAACGTCGACACCGTCGAGACCATCGCCGCCGAGCACGCCCGCGCACTCTTCGGTGCCGACCACGCCTACGTCCAGCCGCACTCCGGCATCGACGCCAACCTGACCGCCTTCTGGGCCGTCCTCTCCCAGCGGGTCGAGAGCCCGGCGCTCGAGCGCGCCGACGTCCGCAACGTCAACGACCTCACCGAGCGGGACTGGGCCGAGCTGCGCCAGGAGCTCGGCAACCAGCGGATGCTCGGCATGTCCCTGGACACCGGCGGCCACCTCACCCACGGGTTCCGGCCCAACATCTCCGGCAAGATGTTCGAGCAGCGCAGCTACGGCACGGACCCGGCCACCGGTCTGATCGACTACGACGCGCTACGCGCCACCGCGAAGGAGTTCCGCCCGCTGATCCTGGTGGCCGGCTACTCGGCCTACCCGCGGCTGGTGGACTTCCGCAAGATGCGCGAGATCGCGGACGAGGTCGGCGCGACCCTGATGGTCGACATGGCGCACTTCGCCGGCCTGGTCGCGGGCAAGGTGCTGACCGGCGACCACGACCCGGTGCCGCACGCCGACATCGTCACCACCACCACCCACAAGTCCCTGCGCGGCCCGCGCGGCGGCATGGTGCTCTGCACCTCCGAGCTGGCCGAGCACGTCGACCGTGGCTGCCCGCTGGTGCTCGGCGGCCCGCTCCCGCACGTGATGGCCGCCAAGGCGGTCGCCTTCGCGGAAGCCCGCCGCCCCGAGTTCCGGGTCTACGCCCGCCAGGTCGTCGACAACGCGCAGGCCCTCGCCGAGGGGCTGCTGCGCCGCGGCGGCAAGCTGGTCACCGGCGGCACCGACAACCACCTCGTCCTCGCCGACGTCTCGGGCTACGGCCTGACCGGCCGCCAGGCCGAGGCCGCGCTGCTGGACTCCGGCATCGTCACCAACCGCAACTCCGTCCCGCAGGACCCGAACGGCGCCTGGTACACCTCCGGCGTCCGCCTCGGCACCCCCGCGCTCACCACCCGCGGCCTCGGCACCGCCGAGATGGACGAGGTCGCCGCCCTGATCGACACCGTCCTGCGCGGCACCACCCCCACCACCACCTCCACCGGCGCCCCCTCGAAGGCCCAGTACGCCCTGGACGCCGCCCTCAGCGAGGGCATCGCCAAGCGCGCCGCCGACCTCCTCGCCGGCTTCCCGCTCTACCCGGGCGTCGACCTGGTGTGACCCGCCTGGGGGTGCGCGCTTCGCCGCGCGCACCCCAACAGGCGCAGTACTGCAGTGACTTGTACCGGGAACTCCTCCCGGCATGCCGGCCCGGTCCGCGGCCGAGGCCGGAGGCCCTGTCGCCGCCGAGTGGGCAGACGGGTGGAAGCGGCCGTCGTCGAGCCGATCCGGCCGGCGCCCGGCCGGGCCGTCAGCGGGGCGTCCCCGCCCGGCTTGCCGGCGACCGATCCGGCCGGCGGCGTGTGCCGGCACCACCTCGGCCGTGATCAGGTGCAGCGGGCGGTTCGACGGCGTGATCGCCGTGGCCACCCCGGGCCGGCTCGCCGAGGGAGCACCACCGAGCCGCCGATCCGCTCCTCGAAGGGGTCCTCGGCGAGCAGCGGCAGGTACGAGCCGGCGACAGGCTCGCGTGGCGCGTCGGCCGCGGCGCCGCTGACATCCGCCGTGGCGCCGCCGACGTCCGCCGCGCCCGCCGGCCCGGGACGATGCGGGCACCTGTTCGACGGCCGGTCGGGCGCCTGTTCCGACCCGGCACCCAGGCCGCCGCCGGACCCGCCGCCGGACCCGCCGCCGGACCCGCCGCCCGAATCGACATCCGGGCCGGTCTCCGAGGTCTTCCACCGCCGTCCGGGTCGCCTGCCCGGCAGAGGCCTTACCGGCGATCGACTGTGAGTGTTTTCCGTGCAAACTCTCCTCAACTCCGCCCGGTGGCAGGTAGATTGCAGCCCAATCGGGCGCGGGGTACCAGCGGTGGCACGAAAACCGAGCGGGTTCTCGCCGTGCCGTGTCGACGGCTGCTCCGGATGATGGGAGGAGGCCTCCGCCTCCCGCCCCGCGTATCCGTGCCCTGAGAACGTCCCCCATGGTCGTCCGTAGCGTGTAAGGAGCAACCTCGTGAGCGACGCCGCGTTGAGCACTGAGCAGCACCGGCCCGCCGAGCCTGCTGTGCTCGATGACGTCCCCGGCTGGTTCTGGGATCACGACCGCCACCTCTTCGAATGGTTCCTCGCCCGCCAGGAGAAGGCGGGGGTCACCGGGAACCTCCTGGAGATGGGCGCCTACCTGGGGCGCAGCGCGATCGTGATCGGCGGCCACCTGCAACCCGCCGAGACGTTCACGGTGTGTGACCTCTTCGACTCGGACGCTCCGGACGACGAGAACGCCGCCGAGATGACCATGTCCTACCGCAAGACGCTGACCCGGTCCGCGTTCGAGTCCAACTACCTCTCTTTTCACAAGTCGCTGCCGGAGATCATCCAGGCGCCGACCTCCAGCCTGGCCGGTGGCCGCATCCCGGCCGGTGCGTTCCGCTTCATACACATCGACGCCTCGCACCTGTACGAGCACGTGGTGGGGGACCTCCAGGTGGCCCGGGTGGCGCTCCAGCCGGAGGGCGTGGTGGTCCTGGACGACTACCGTTCCGCCCACACCCCCGGTGTCGCCGCCGCCACCTGGGAGGCGGTGTTCAACCACGGCCTCAAGCCGATCGTGCTCACCGAGTGCAAGTTCTACGGCACCTGGGGCGACCCCGAGCCGGCCCAGCGCGACCTGCTGGACCGGATCGGCCTGGCCGAGGGCTGTCACCTCAGCGCCGAGACCCTGAACGGGCAGCAGGTGCTGCGGCTCAACGGCACCTCGGACGGCATCGAACCGTTCCGCCCCTCCCGGCACCACGACCGGCTCGCCGCCGAGGCCGCCCGCCGCGAGGCCGAGGAGGCCCGCCGCGAGGAACTGCGCGCCCAGGAGGAGGCCGCCGAGGACCTCGCCACCCGTCGGGCCCGTGCCGCCGAGCGCCGGCGGCCGACCAACGTGGCCAAGCGTGTCGCGGGGGACCTCCTCCCGCCGGTGGTCACCTCCGCCATCCGCCGCGCCCGCCGGGGCTGACGCCCCCTTCTCCACCTGCACCGCAAGCCGCGTGGTCCGGAAGGCCGCGCGGCTTTCGGCGTTCCTGGGCTGCTTGCTCCTGAGGTGTTCCTGCGCGTGTTCCTCAGCGTGCTCCGACGCGGGTTCCCGAACGTGGCCCTCCGCGGGTTCCCGGCGCAGGCCGGGCGGCGGTCCGGTGAGGGTCTTGAGGGGTGGGCCGCCCTCAGTCGCGCGTCGGCAGCCCGGCCTCCGCGCCCAGCACGCCGAGCGTGCGCCGCAGCGCCTCCCGCTCGGACCCGCCCAGCGAGGCGGTGAGCTCCGCGTCCAGCCGATGGGCGAGCGCGGTGCAGTCGCCGAGCAGGGCCCGCCCGGCGTCGGTCAGTGCGAGCACCTGACGGCGCCGGTCCGCCGGGTCGCGGACGCGGTCCACGGCGCCGGTTCGTTCCAGGTGGTCGGCCAGCGAGACCACCAGGCTGGGCGCGACCGCCATGGCCCGGGCCAGCTCCAGCTGCGACGGCGGCGCGCCGGAGTCCAGGGCCACCATCAGACCGACGTGCTTCGGCTTGAGTCCGAGCTCGGCCAGCGCCTCGGTGAACCGCGCCGTGACGACGCTGCCGAGCGTGCCGAGCCGGAAGACCAGGGACGCCGTCAGCGGCGAGGGGTTGACATCGTTCACGTGAGAAACGCTAGCATGCAGAAACCATTCACGGTTCGAACGATTTGAGGTCTGATCCAATGCTGCGTCGTTCCGTCTCCGCCCCCGCTGCCCTCTCCGCCCCCGCTCGCGCGGCCGTTGCTGCCGCAACCGCTCCCGCCGGCCGGGGCGTGCGAGCCCTGGTGATCGCCAATGCGGCCGGCGCCGCGCTCTCCATGGCGTCCAGCGTCGTCGGCCTGCTCTCCCCGGAGCTGGCCCTGCCGGGTTCTACCGGCCCGGCCGGCCCCCTCGCGGAGCTCTACGTCCAGGCGTACGCGGCCCGTGCCCTCCCGCTCGGTGCCGCGCTCGTGCACCAGCTGCTGATCAGCCGGACCGGCCGCGGCCTCGCCCCGCTGCTCCTGGTCTCGGGCGCGGTCCAGGCAGCCGACGCGGCCATCGGCGTCTCCGCCGACAACCCGGGCATGGCCGCCGGAGGCACGCTCCTCGCCCTCCTCCACCTCGGCCTCGCCGCCCGCCTCGCCCGCCCGACCCGCACCCCGGCAGCCACCCCGGCCTGACTGCCCCCGCCCCGCCCCGCCGCCGGACCCGGACCCGGAGCCGGAGTGGGACCCGGACCCGGAGCCGGAGTGGGACCCGGACCCGGACCCGGAGTCGCCGTACCGAACCCCGGTGCCGCTCCACCCCGCCCCTCGCACACCCGCCGCCACGGCAAAGCGCCGGCCGAGAGAACTCGACCGGCGCTTTGCGTGACAGACGTCAGATGCCTCAGACCCGCGAGGGCTCGCCACCCTGGTGCGGGATGGCGGTGCCGTCGGCCTCGGCCGCGTCGGCCAGCTCGCGCTTGACGTCGGCCAGCGAGGGGTTGGCCCACGCGCTGGCGACGCCCCAGCGGTAGAAGGCGAGGCCGATCGCGGCGACGACCAGCAGGTCCCAGCCCTCGGGCAGGTAGCCCTGGCCGCCGAAGTCGGTCGAGCCGGCCCAGGAGACGGCGGCCATCACGAAGAGGTAGGCGATCATCCAGGCGCCGGCCTTGAGGTGCGGCTTGAGCTCGGCCCACGGCTTGCGCAGCTCGTACCAGGCCCAGATCGGCAGGCCGGCGGCCATCAGCAGGATGACCTTGCCGGTCAGCGGCCAGCGGGCCCAGTAGAGCACCAGGGAGCCGAAGACCATGGCGACGGGGGCGATCACCGGCATCGCGCGCAGCCGGACGGGGCGGGGGAGTTCGGGGGCGAGGCGGCGCAGCGCCATCACGGCCACGGGGCCGGTGATGTACGAGATCACGGTGGCGACGGACACGATCTCGGCGAGCGAGCCCCAGCCGCGGAAGACGGCGAGGAAGAGGAAGGCGATCAGCAGGTTGAGCAGCAGGGCCGGGCGCGGGATGCCGGTCTTCGCGTCCACGCGGCCGAACAGCTTCGGCAGGTGGCCGTTCTCCTGCACGCCGTGGATCATGCGCGAGGTGGTGGCGGCGTAGATCATGCCGGTGCCGCTGGGGGAGACGAAGGCGTCCGCGTACAGCAGCAGGGCCAGCCAGTTCATGCCCCAGGCGATCGACAGGTCGGCCAGCGGGGAGGTGTAGCCGAGGCCGCTCCAGCCGTTCGACAGGTCGGCGGCCGGGACGGCGCCGAGGAACGCGACCTGCAGCGCGACGTAGATCACCAGGGAGATCAGGATCGAGCCGATCACCGCCTTGGGCAGCGACTTGCCGGGGTTGCGCGCCTCACCGGCCAGGTTGAGCGGGGACTGGAACCCGTTGAACGCCCAGACGATGCCGGAGACGGCGACGGCGGTGAACACCGCGCTCCAGCCGTTCGGGGTGAAGCCGCCGTGGTCGGTGAAGTGGGCGGTGTCGAAGTGCGCCAGCAGCAAGGCTCCCGCGGTCAGCGTCGGGACGACGACCTTGAACACGGTGATCGCGGTGTTGGTCTTGGCGAACAGCGTGATCGCGAACCAGTTCAGCGCGAAGTAGCCGACCAGCAGCACGCTGGCCAGCGCGACCCCGCTGAGGGTCAGTTCCTTCCCGTCGTAGAGGCCCCGCGCCCAGCCGAAGTGCCAGGAGCTCATGTACTGGACCGAGGCGGTCGCCTCGCCCGGGATCACCGAGACGATCGCGATCCAGTTGGCCCAGGCGGCGAGGTAGCCGGCCAGCGAGCCGTGCGAGTACTGCCCGTACCGCACCATGCCGCCGGCCTTGGGGAACATCGAGCCCAGCTCGCTGTAGGTCAGCGCGATGGTGAGGGCCACCGCCGCGCCGATCACCCAGGCGACGATCGACGCCGGCCCGGCGAGCCGCGCCGCCCGCTCCGCACCGAACAGCCAGCCCGACCCGATGATCGAGCCCAGCCCGACGGCCGTCAGGCTGATGGTGCCGAGCGAGCGGCGATAGTGCTGATGGGATGCCGTCGTCGGCTCAGGCGCGCTCAACGTCTCGGTCCTCTGTCTCGTCGGGTTCTCGTCAGGTCCTCGTCCGGTTCCGGGCTCAGCTCATGGGTCCGGACAAACGCACAGCAGACTATGGTGCGAAAACGGACCAAAGCCTCAGATAAAGCTCAGATCGTTCGATCGTTGCCATCTCGTGTCCGACTATCGGATCCAGATGTCCGCAGGTCAGCGGCCACGGGGGCTCACGAGGGGGGCGGGAAGGAGGGGAGCGGGGCTCCCGCCGGCAACCCGCCGATAACCCAGCCGGGGAAACGCCGGGGAAAACGCCCACGGGGCCGGGGGCCCGGGCGGCCGGAAAAGAGAAATTCCCCGTGGGAACTCTTTCGAGTTCCCACGGGGAATCGCGGTGTCCGAGGGGGGACTTGAACCCCCACGCCCGATAAAGGGCACTAGCACCTCAAGCTAGCGCGTCTGCCATTCCGCCACCCGGACGGGGTGTGTGCTTCGGGGGCTTTTCTCTCGCCCCCTCGGCGACAGAGAGAACATTACCAGGCTTCCGGAGTGCTTCTCACCTGCGTTTCCCCGCCGGGGATCGCCGGGGTGGCAGGGATGGATCGCGAAGGTGAGCGAATCGGTGGTTCAAGGGCGAGAAGCGGTCGGGTTTCGACCGGCTGACGGTCGGAACCGGTCGCGGGTGATCCGACACGGCCAAGTTGTCGACGGTGCCACGGAGCCGGGGGCGGCTCTCCTAGCCTCTGTGGACCGAGGGCGCCATGAGCGGAACGCCTGATTCCCGGGGTCGCGGACGAAGGGCGGCTGGACGTGGAGCTGGAGCAGATCAGCGGGGCGGCGGAGGCCGAGCCGAGACGGGGGGCGGCCGGGCCGGCCGAGGGGGTGTGGCGGTTCGCGGTACCGGCCGCGGAGGCCTCGGTGCCCCGGACCCGGCACGCGGTGCGGGACCGGCTGCTCGCCCAGGGCATGGCCGGGGTGCGCTACCAGGAGCTGGTGGACGACGTGCTGCTGATCGTCTCCGAACTGGTGAGCAATGCCGTGACGCACGCCGCCGAGCTGTCCCCGGAGGTGACCACCGAGCTGGCGGTCCGCGGCGGCTGGGTGCGGGTGTCGGTCGAGGACGGCGACCCGTACCGGCCGAAGGCGCTGGAGACGGACACCGGGCGGACCGGCGGGCGCGGACTGCTGCTGGTGAAGAGCGTGACGCTGCAGGCCGGCGGGGTCTGCGACGTGGAGCGGACGGGGGAGGGCGGCAAGGTCATCTGGGCCTCACTGCCCATCCCCCGCAAGGACACGGAGTAACGCGCAGGGCGTGGAGTGACGCCGGGGAGAGGGGGCGGCCGGCTGCCGGTCCCGCCCGTCCCGGCGGCCGGTCCCGGCCCCCGCTCCGGCTACCAGTCCCGGCCGGCGATCTCGCGGATGCCGGGCAGCGCCGCCTCGAAGACCGTCTGGAACCAAACCGAGAACGGCCGCTCGGCCTGCAGCTCCCGCAGCTCCTGCGCGGTGACGAAGGCGACGTCGTCGACCTCCTCCGGGGTCGGCTGCACCGGCGCGGTGACCAGGCCGACGAACAGGTGGTTCCACTCCCGCTCGATCAGGCCGGAGGCCTCGTCCGGCAGGTCGTACCGGACGGTGCCGGCCTCGCAGAGCAGCGCCGGCGCGACGCCCAGCTCCTCCGCGGTGCGCCGGGCGGCGGCCACGAACGGCGGCTCGTCGGGGTACGGGTGGCCGCAGCAGGTGTTCGACCAGACGCCGGGGGAGTGGTACTTGCCCAGGGCGCGGCGCTGGAGCAGCAGCCGGCCCTGCCGGTCGAAGAGGAACACCGAGAACGCCCGGTGCAGCCGGCCCGGCTGCTGGTGGGCCCAGAGCTTCTCGGCGGTGCCGATCGTGACGCCCTCGTCGTCGACGAGCTCCAGCAGGATCCCGGTCCCCTCGGACGCCCCGGCCTGGGGGGTGGACGTCACGTCGGCCGTCACGTCGGTCTCCACGTCGAGACCGGTGTCGATCTCGGAGGTGAAGTGCGTCGGGTTGGTCGGCAGACTCTGGGGCATGAGGCCTCTTTCGGGGGCAAATGGGAGCACCGGTGGCGTCGTGCCCCAGTCTGCCGTACGGGTGGCGGTCCGCAGGGGTCCCACACACAACCGGGCGGATCATGACCGATCCCGGCACATTCCTGGTGTCGGAATGGGCGCCGGACTAGCCGATCCGTTCGGGATTCGTTCGGCGCGCGTTCGATTCGGCGGCATACGTACGGAGAACCGACACTTCGGCGCCACCCCTCCTTCACGGCCGCCCCCGACCGCCGTGCTCACCGCCCCCCCGGGCCCGGACGCCGCCCCCCCGGCCGCGTTCGGGCCGGTCGCCGCGGTCGCCTACCATCACATACGACACGGTGCCCGCATTCTCACCGGCATCGGCGTGCCACCCGACGGCCCGCGGCAGAGCACCGCCCACGGAGCGGCACGGCCCGACGGACCGGCACGGCCCGACGGATCAGCACAGCACGACGGATCAGGAGACCCCCGCATGATCGGCCTCGTTCTGGCAGCCGGCGCCGGCCGCCGGCTGCGCCCGTACACCGACACCCTGCCGAAGGCGCTGGTGCCGGTCGACGGGGAGCGGACCGTCCTGGACCTCACCCTCGGCAACTTCGCCGAGGTCGGCCTGCGCGAGGCGGCGATCGTCGTCGGCTACCGCAAGGAGGCGGTGTACGACCGCAAGGCGGCGCTGGAGCAGAAGTACGGCGTCAAGCTCACCCTGGTCGAGAACGACAAGGCCGAGGAGTGGAACAACGCCTACTCCCTCTGGTGCGCCCGCGAGCTCTTCGCCGAGGGCCTGCTGCTCGCCAACGGCGACACCGTCCACCCCGCCTCGGTCCAGCGCACCATGCTGGAGGGCAACGCCAGGCTGGCCGCCGAGGGCCGTGAGCCCGGCATCCTGCTCGCCCTCGACACGGTGAAGAAGCTCGCCGACGAGGAGATGAAGGTCGTCGTCGACCCGGCCGCCGGCATGCGGCGCATCACCAAGCTGATGGACCCGGCCGAGGCCACCGGCGAGTACATCGGCGTCACCGTGATCAACCCCGCCGCCGCCGCCGACCTCACCGACGCGCTGCGCGCCACCTACGAGCGCGACCCTCAGCTGTACTACGAGGACGGCTACCAGGAGATGGTCGAGCGCGGTCTGCGGATCGACGTGCAGCCGATCGGCGAGGTCTCCTGGGTCGAGGTCGACAACCACGAGGACCTGGCGAAGGCGCGGGAGATCGCGTGCCAGTACTGACCCGGCTGGTGCCGTCGCCGGTCTTCGTCGAGATCCGCTCGGGCGCGCTGGACGCGCTCGGCGGCATCCTCGCCGACCAGCGGCTCTCCGCCTCCGGCCGGATCGCGGTGGCGATCAGCAACGGCTCGGGGGCGGTGCTGCGCGAGCGGCTGGAGCCGGCCCTGCCCGGTGCCGACTGGTACAACGTGGACGACGGCAGCCTGGACAGCGCGGTCCGGCTGGCCGAGGCGATGCGCGGCGGCCACTACGACGCCATCGTCGGCCTCGGCGGCGGCAAGATCATCGACGCCGCCAAGTACGCCGCCGCCCGGGTCGGCCTGCCGCTGGTCGCGGTCGCGACCAACCTCGCCCACGACGGCATCTGCTCACCCGTCTCCACCCTCGACAACGACGCCGGCCGGGGCTCCTACGGGGTGCCCAGCCCGATCGGCATCGTGGTCGACCTGGACGTGATCCGGCAGGCCCCGTCGCGGTTCGTGGCGGCCGGCATCGGCGACGTCATCTCCAACATCTCGGCCTGCGCCGACTGGGAGCTCTCGCACGCCGAGACGGGCGAACCGGTGGACGGACTGGCCGTCGCGATGGCCCGTTCGGCGGGCGAGAACCTGCTGCGGCACCCAGGAAACCTTCAGGATCAGGACCTCCTCACGGCACTCGCGGAAGCCCTGGTACTGTCCGGCATCGCGATGAACATCGCGGGCAGCACCCGGCCCTCCTCGGGCGCCTGCCACGAGATCTCGCATGCCCTGGACGTGCTGTATCCCAAGCGGTCCGCCCAGCACGGCGAGCAGGTCGGCCTCGGGGCCGCCTTCGCCAGCTTCCTGCGGGGCGAGCGCGAGCTGACCGGCCTGATCGTGGAGCGCCTGGCGCGCCACGGACTGCCGGTGACCGCGGCTCAGATCGGCTTCACCGAGGCGGAGTTCACCGAAGCGGTGCACTACGCTCCGAACACCCGCCCGGGTCGCTTCACCATCCTTGAACACCTCGACCTCTCCCCTTCCGCAATCAGGGACGCGTACGCCGACTATGTCCAAGCCGTCAACAGCTGACCCTTCCACGAAGGGCTCCTCCCCGGCCCCGGTGGACCTGACCCGCCGCCCCTCGATCGAGGAACTGCGCGCGGTGATCCACCCGGAGGGCATGCTCCAGCGCCGCAGCGCCGAGCACTGGGCCGGCCGCCTCTACATGCGGAAGATCTCGCTGCGGATCACCCGCGTGCTCTCCACCGTGACGGCGATCACGCCCAACGGCCTGACCTACCTGATGATGTTCACCGGCATCCTGGCCGGTGTCGCCCTGGTCGTCCCCGGCCTCGCCGGCGCGGTCCTCGGCGCCCTGCTCATCCAGGTCTACTTGCTGCTGGACTGCGTGGACGGCGAGGTGGCCCGCTGGCGCCGGCAGACCTCGCTCACCGGCGTCTACCTGGACCGGGTCGGCCACTACATGTCCGAGGCGGCCCTGCTGACCGGCCTCGGGCTGCGCGCCACCGACCTGCTCCACCGCGGCGGCGGCTCCCACTGGGAGTGGGCCTTCCTCGGCACGCTGGCCGCGCTCGGCGCCATCCTGATCAAGTCCGAGACCGACCTGGTCGACGTGGCCCGCGCCCGCAGCGGCATGACGGCGGTCGAGGACAGCGCCTCGGTGCCGCGCTCGGCCGGCATCGCCAAGGCCCGCCGGGCGGCGTCCCTGCTGAAGTTCCACCGGCTGGTCGGCGCGGTCGAGGCCTCGCTGTTCATCCTCGCCGCCGGCGTCGCGGACGCGGTGCACGGCGGGCTGTTCTTCACCCGCCTCGCGGTGGTCGTGCTGGCCGCGATCGCCATGCTGCAGACCGTGCTGCACCTGCTGAGCATCGTCCTCTCCAGCAGGCTGCGGTGAGCGCCGTGGACACGACCACCGAGACCTTCCGGCTCGGCGCGGTCATCATCACGATGGGCAACCGCCCGGACGAGCTGAACGCCCTGATCGAGTCGGTCCGCGCCCAGGAGGGCCCCGCGGTCGAGCTGGCCGTGGTCGCCAACGGCGCCCCGCTGCCGCCGCTCCCGGCGGACGTGCGCGCCGTCGAGCTTCCGGAGAACCTCGGCATCCCGGGCGGCCGCAACGTCGGCATCGAGCTGTTCGGCAAGAACGGCCGGGACGTCGACGCCGTCCTCTTCCTGGACGACGACGGCCGGCTGCCGGGCACCGACTCCGCCCGGCTGTTGCGCGAGGCCTTCACCGCCGACCCGGAGCTCGGCATCGTCAGCTTCCGGATCGCCGACCCGGACACCGGTGTCACCCAGCGCCGGCACGTGCCCCGGCTGCGCGCCAGCGACCCGCTGCGCTCGTCCCGGGTGACCACCTTCCTGGGCGGCGCCAGCGCCGTGCGCTGCGCGGTGTTCGAGCAGGCCGGCCAGCTGCCCGCCGAGTTCTTCTACGCGCACGAGGAGACCGACCTCGCCTGGCGCGCGCTGGACGCCGGCTGGGCCATCGACTACCGGGCGGACGTGGTCCTGCACCACCCGACCACCTCGCCGGCCCGGCACGCCTCGTACTTCCACAACGTGGCCCGCAACAGGGTGTGGCTCGCCCGACGGAACCTTCCGGCCCTGTTCGTGCCTCTCTACCTGGGAACCTGGTTCCTGCTCACCCTGGCCCGCCGCCCCTCCCCGGAGGCGCTGAAGGCCTGGTGGGGCGGGTTCCGGGCGGGCTGGCGCGAACCCTGCGGTACGCGGCGGCCCATGCGATGGCGTACCGTTTGGCAACTGACCAGGCTGGGCCGGCCACCGGTCATCTGATCGTATGGTTGGGCGGCTGTGCGGTGATTTGAACCGTACGGTTCAGACGTCGTACGGTCGTCCGATCGCAGCGGCCGGTGGCCACACACCGGCCGGACTCCCCCGTGATCCGAGTGGATCCCCCTCGGCGCAAGGCCGGCGGACCCCCCGCCGACCGGCCCGCCCCGACGATCCCGCGCGAAGGACGAATGTGTCGACAGTGAGTGAACCCGTCAGCCTCTCGGCCCCGAGGGGGGCAGACGCGGGCCTGACCCCCAAGCAGCTTGCGGACAAGTACGGTCTGGCGGTGAGCGGCAGACGGCCCGGCCTCGTCGCCTACACGAAGCAGCTCTGGGCCCGGCGGCACTTCATCTGGGCGTTCGCCACCGCCCGCCTGGTGGCCCAGTACACCGACGCCAAGCTCGGCCAGCTCTGGCAGGTCGTGACCCCGCTGCTCAACTGCGCGGTGTTCTACCTGGTCTTCGGCGTGATCCTGCAGAGCAAGGACAACTTCCCGACCGGCACGTACACCGCCTGGCTCTGCATCGGCGTCTTCGTCTTCCAGTTCACCCAGAACGCGGTGCAGTCCGGCACCCGGGCGATCTCCGACAACCTCGGGCTGATCCGCGCGCTGCACTTCCCCCGCGCCTCGCTGCCGATCGCCTTCACGGTGATCCAGCTCCAGCAGCTGCTCATCTCGATGGTCGTGCTGGTCGGCGTCGTACTGGCGAGCGGGATCGCGCCGGGCCGGACCTGGCTGGCGGTGGTCCCGGCGCTGCTCCTGCAGTCGATGTTCAACACCGGTGTGGCCCTGGTCATGGCGCGGATCGGCGCCAAGACCAGCGACATCTCCCAGCTGATCCCGTTCGCGATGCGCGCCTGGATGTTCCTCTCCGGCGTGATGTTCAGCATCCAGGACAAGATCAGCACCTGGCCGCCGTTCTGGCAGAAGGTGATGCAGCTCAACCCGGCCTCGGTCTACATGGACCTGGTCCGGCACGCCTTCGCGCCGGTCATCTACAACAAGCACCAGCTGCAGCACCAGCAGTTCCCGCCGCACCAGTGGGTGTACGGCATCGGCTGGGCGGTCGGGATGTTCGTGATCGGATACGTCTTCTTCTGGAAGGCCGAGGAGGAGTACGGCCGTGGCTGACACCGACCTGGGAAAGGGCCAGACCGTGCAGGACACCGAGGTGGCCCGCGAGCCCACCGTCGTCGTCGACGACGTGCACATCGTCTACCGGGTGCACGGCGCGGGCTCCGGCAAGGGCAGCGCCACCTCCGCCATCAGCCGCATCATCAGCCGCAAGCGCTCCGCGGGCGTGCGCGAGGTGCACGCCGTGCGCGGGATCAGCTTCACCGCCTACAAGGGCGAGGCGATCGGCCTGATCGGCTCCAACGGCTCCGGCAAGTCGACCATGCTGGCCGCCATCGCCGGCCTGCTGCCGACCGAGAAGGGCGGCATCTACACCAACGGCCAGCCCTCGCTGCTGGGCGTCAACGCGGCGCTGATGAACGAGCTGACCGGCGAGCGCAACGTGGTGCTCGGCTGCCTGGCGATGGGGATGACGCCCGCCCAGGTGCGGGAGCGCTACAACGACATCGTCGAGTTCTCGGGCATCAACGACAAGGGCGACTTCATCTCGCTGCCGATGCGCACCTACTCCTCCGGCATGGGTGCCCGCCTGCGGTTCTCCATCGCGGCGGCCAAGACCCACGACGTGCTGCTGATCGACGAGGCGCTGGCCACCGGCGACCAGGCGTTCCAGCAGCGCAGCAAGAAGCGGATCGACGAGCTGCGCGGGTCCGCCGGTACCGTCTTCCTGGTCAGCCACGACAACAACTCGATCCGCGAGGTCTGCGAGCGGACCATCTGGATCGAGGCCGGCGAGCTGGTGATGGACGGCCCGACCGAGGAGGTCGTGGGCCGCTACGAGCGCGGCGAGCGCCCGTAACGCCTGCCTGGCCCGAACGGAGGGCCGGTGACCGGGTCAGCCCGGCCGCCGGCCCTCCGTCGTGCGTGCGCCCCCGTGCCCGCACACCCGGCCGGCCGCGCGCCCCTCGCGCGCCCCGGGGGGTACCCCGGGTGGCCCGCCGCTGCGCGGGTGAGCGGCCCGCGCGCCGGGTGGGGCGGTCTTTCCCGGCGAGGTCGGTGGTGTCAGGCTGTAAGTCACGGGGGTGGTGTGTCGGACGGGACTCCCGGTATCGGACGCGTGTCCGACTCGGGCCGGTCGTACGGAGCGGTGTAGAACGGGGGAGTGACAGCAGTGTCGGCTTCGGCCCAGCCCAGTAGTGAGCCAGCGGACCGTTCAGCGGGGGTGACGCTGGACAAGGCGAGCGCGGAGAACTTCCCGGTCGCCCCGTTCTTCCTGCCCGCCGCCTGGCGCGACGACCTGATGGCGGTCTACGGCTTCGCCCGTCTGGTGGACGACGCCGGCGACGGCGACCTGGCCGACCCGGCCGGCGCCGCCCGCCTGCTCGGGATCGCCGAGCGGCCCCCCGGCGGGGCTCCGGCGACGACCCCGGTCACTCCTTCGGCCCAGAGCGGCCCGCCCGGTCCTGCGGAGGTGGCGTTCCGCCTCGCGCTGCTCGACGGGCTGGAGCAGGACCTCGACCGGGCGTTCGAGGCGGCGCTGCACCCCGGGGCCGCCGAGGGCCCCCGCCACCCGCTGCTGCGCGCCCTCGTCCCGCTGGTGGACCGGCACGGGCTGACCCCGGAGCCGTTCCGCCGGCTGATCGAGGCCAACCGGGTGGACCAGACCACTGCCCGCTACGCCACCTACCAGGACCTGCTCGGCTACTGCACGCTCTCCGCCGACCCGGTGGGCCGCCTGGTGCTCGCGATCGCCGGCGTCTCCACCCCGGAGCGGATCGAGCTGTCCGACGCCGTCTGCAGCGCCCTCCAGGTGGTCGAACACCTCCAGGACGTCGCCGAGGACCTCGCCTGCGGCCGGATCTACCTCCCGGCCGAGGACCTGGCCCGCTTCGGCGTCACCGAGGAGGAGCTCGCCGCCCCGACCGCGAGCGGCGCCGTGCGTGAGCTGGTCGCCTTCGAGGTCGCCCGGGCCCGCACCCTGCTCGACCGCGGCGCGCCATTGGTAGGTACGGTTCGGGGGAGGCTTCGACTGCTCCTGGCGGGATTCACCGCCGGCGGGTACGCGGCCCTGGCAGCCATCGAGGACGCCGGGTACGACGTGCTCGCCCAGCAGGCGAAGCCCGACAAGCGCCGCCTCGCAGCGAAGGCGGCGGCCATCTTCGCGAAGGGAAGGTGAACGCCCGAGTGGCGGCATCACCACTGGCGTCGGCGCAGGTCATGGCGGCGTACCGGTACTGCGAGGCAGTCACCGGACTGCAGGCCCGCAACTTCAGCTACGGCATCCGCCTGCTGCCGGAGCCGAAGCGGCTGGCCATGTCGGCCCTGTACGCCCTGGCCCGCCGGGTCGACGACATCGGCGACGGGGACCTCCCCGCCGACCGCAAGGCCGAGGCGCTCCTGCGCACCCGCGAGCTGCTGGACGAGGTCCGCGCCGGCGCGGTCGCCGAGGACGACACCGACCCGATCAAGATCGCCCTGGCGGACGCCGCCCGGCGCTTCCCGATCCCGCTCGGCGGCTTCGACGAGCTCATCGACGGCGTCGAGATGGACCTCAAGGGCGCCGAGTACCAGACGTACGAGGAGCTGCAGGTCTACTGCCGCTGCGTCGCGGGCGCGATCGGCCGGCTCTCGCTCGGCGTGTACGGCTGCGACGACCCGGAGCGCGGCGCGCACTACGCCGACACCCTGGGCCTGGCCCTGCAGCTCACCAACATCCTGCGCGACCTGCGCGAGGACGCTCTGAACGGCCGCACCTACCTGCCCTCCGAGGACCTCGTCCGGTTCGGCTGCGAGCAGGGCTTCGCGCTGCCCAAGCCTCCGGTCGGCGCGGACTTCACCGGCCTGGTGGCGTTCGAGGCCGCCCGGGCCCAGGCCGCCTTCGAGGAGGGCCTGCGGCTGCTGCCGATGCTCGACCGCCGCAGCCGGGCCTGCACCGCGGCGATGGCCGGCATCTACCACCGGCTGCTCGGCCGGATCGCCGCCGACCCGGAGTCGGTCCTGCGCGGCCGGGTCTCGCTCCCGGGCTGGGAGAAGGCGTACGTCGCGCTTTCCGGGCTCGCCGGGGGGCGTTCTTGATTCTCACCGCAGTTCTGTCACGCTGTGTCAGCGGGGAATCACTGCTGGGTGGTCCTGTGTTGTCCACCGTGACGGGCACGAAGTCGACCACGAGCGCTCCGGGCAGGACAGGGCCGGGCGCAGGACACGAGGGGGAGGGCCGATGACCGGGCGAGCCGATGCCGCGCGCCCGGCCGCTGTCGTGGTCGGCGGCGGCCTGGCGGGCATCACCGCCGCCCTGCGGCTGGCCGAGGCGGACCACCGGGTCACCCTGGTCGAGGGGCGACCCCGGCTGGGCGGGCTGGCCTTCTCGTTCCAGCGCGGCGAGCTGACCGTCGACAACGGCCAGCACGTCTACCTGCGCTGCTGCACCGCCTACCGCGGCCTGATCGAGCGGCTCGGCGCGGCCCGGCTGGTCCACCTCCAGGACCGGCTCGACGTCCCGGTGCTCGGTGTCTCCGGGCCCGCCGGGGCGCCGTCGCGCACGCTGGGCCGGCTCCGCCGGGCCGGCCTGCCCGTCCCGCTGCACCTGGCCGGCAGCCTGGCCCGCTATCCGCACCTGGGCCCGGCCGACCGGGCCCGGGTGGTCCGTGGCGCGCTGGCCCTCCAGGGCCTCGACCTCGCCGATCCCGCGCTGGACGCCGTCTCCTTCGGCGACTGGCTGCGCGGCAACGGGCAGAACGCGCGGACCATCGCCGCACTCTGGGACCTGGTCGGTGTCGCCACCCTGAACGCCCGGGCCGACCAGGTGTCCCTGGCCCTGGCCGCGATGGTCTTCAAGACCGGCCTGCTCTCCGACCCGGGCGCCTCCGACATCGGCATGGCCGCCGTCCCGCTCGGCACGATCCACCACGACCGGGCGCTCGCCGAGCTGGAGCGGGCCGGCGTGAAGGTGCTGCTGCGTGCCCGCGCGGCCGAGCTCAAGCCCGCCGCCCCGCAGCACGCCGTCCGGCTGGAGGGCGGCGAGCTGCTCACCGCCGACACCGTGGTGCTGGCCGGTGCCCAGGACACCGCGGCCGCCCTGCTGCCGCCGGACGCCGTCGACGGGCAGCAGCGGCTCGCCGGCTTCGGCACCGCGCCGATCCTCAACGTCCACGTGATCTACGACCGCAAGGTGCTGCGCCGCCCCTTCTTCGCCGCGCTCGGCTCCCCGGTGCAGTGGGTGTTCGACCGCACCGCGCACTCCGGCCTGGCCGGCACCGAAGCGGGCCGGGACCACCCCGGCGCCCAGTACCTGGCGCTCTCGCAGTCCGCCGTGCAGGACGAGATCGACCTGCCCGTCGCCGAGCTGCGCCGCCGCTACCTGCCGGAGCTGGCCCGGCTGCTCCCCGCCGCCGGCGGGGCCGAGGTGCTGGACTTCTTCGTCACCAGGGAGCGCACCGCCACCTTCGACCCGGCCCCGGGCACCGCTGTCCTGCGCCCGTCCGCCCGGACGAAGGTCCCCGGCCTGCTGCTGGCCGGCGCGTGGACGGCCACCGGCTGGCCCGCGACCATGGAAGGCGCCGTCCGCAGCGGCCACGCCGCGGCCGACGCCGCGCTCGCCGGCGCCGGCACCCGCCTTCCGGTGGACCGCGCCGACGGGAGGTGGCCCAGGTGACGCAGGGCCCCGCCGCCGGTGACCCCGCGAGAGCCGCCGGCCCCGCCGCCCGTACCGGTCTCATCGACATCGCCAGCGCCCGGCCGTCCCGTGCGGCCCGGCACCACCAGGGAGAGGGAACGCACGTGGAGTCACGCACCGGCACTGCCGTCGGAGGCACGGCGCACGCCGAACCGGTCTCGGTGCCGGAGCTGCTCGCCCGCAGCCGCACGCTCTGCACCCCACCGCTGAAGGCCGCCGTCGCCCGTCTGGCGGCACCGATGGACACCGTCGCGGCCTACCACTTCGGCTGGATCGACCGGGACGGCACACCGTCCGCGGGGGACGGCGGCAAAGCCGTCCGCCCGGCCCTGGCGCTGCTCTCCGCCCAGGCCGTCGGAGCCCCGGCCGAGGCCGGAGTGCCCGGCGGGGTGGCTGTTGAACTGGTGCACAACTTCTCCCTGCTCCATGATGATCTGATGGACGGTGACGAGACCAGACGGCACCGGGCCACCGCCTGGACGGTCTTCGGTCCGGCCCAGGCGATCCTGGTCGGCGACGCCCTGGCGACACTCGGTACGGAGGTGCTGCTCGACGCCGGCCTGACCGGCGGGGCGAGCGCCACCGACGCCGCACGCGCCGTCCGGCTGCTCACCACCGCCACCCGCGGGCTCATCGACGGCCAGGCCATGGATGTCGCCTTCGAGCAGCGCGACAGCGTCACCGTGGCCGAATGCCTGGAGATGGAGGGCGGCAAGACCGCCGCCCTGCTCGCCGCCGCCTCCGCCATCGGCGCCGTCCTGGCCGGCGCCGACGACCGCGTCTCGGACGCCCTCCAGCGCTACGGCCACCACCTGGGCCTGGCCTTCCAGGCCGTGGACGACCTGCTCGGCATCTGGGGCGCCACCGAGGTCACCGGCAAGCCGCACTGGGGCGACCTGCGCCAGCGCAAGAAGTCCCTGCCGGTCGCCGCCGCCCTCGCCGAGGGCGGCGCCGCCTCCCGCCGGCTCGCCGGAGAGCTCGCCGACCCGAAGGGCCGCGGCGAGGAGAGCGAGCCGGAGCTGGCCGCCCGCGCCGCCCTGATCGAGGAGGCCGGCGGCCGCGCCTGGACCCAGGAGGAGGCCCGCCGCCAGCACACGACTGCCCTCGCCGCCCTGGACGAGGTGCCCATGCCCGACGCGGTGCGCGAGCACTTCGTCGCGCTCGCCGAATTCGTGGTGGTACGAGAGAGGTGACGTTACGTTGACAGCAACCGCGGACGGCCGGCTCGACCCTGAGTACGATTCCGAGCCGGTCGCGGTGGGCGACCGCCCCCCGGCGCTGCTGAGCGCCGGGCGGTGGCAGCCCGCGGGGGCCGAGCCGGCCGGACCGGCCGACCGCCCCGACCAGCAGCAACACGGGCCGGCCTCGGCCGAGGAGGCGCTGGCCCGCGCCACCACCCACCTGCTCTCACTGCAGAGCTCCGAAGGCTGGTGGAAGGGCGACCTCGAAACCAACGTCACCATGGACGCCGAGGACTTACTGCTCCGACAGTTCCTCGGGATCCGGACGGAGGACCAGACCAAGGCCACCGCCGAGTGGATCCGCTCCCAGCAGCGGGAGGACGGCACCTGGTCCACCTTCCACGGCGGCCCGGCCGAGCTCTCCACCACCGTCGAGGCGTACGTCGCCCTCAAGCTGGCCGGCGACGACCCGAACGCCCCCCACATGCTCGCCGCCGCCCGCTACGTGCGGTCCGCCGGCGGCATCGCGGCCGCCCGGGTCTTCACCCGGATCTGGCTCGCCCTCTTCGGCTGGTGGCCCTGGGAGCGGCTGCCGGAGATGCCGCCCGAGATCATCTTCGTGCCCAAGTGGCTCCCGCTGAACATCTACGCCTTCGGCTGCTGGGCCCGGCAGACCATCGTGCCGCTGACCATCGTCTCGGCCCACCGCCCGGTCCGCCCGGCGCCCTTCCCGCTCACCGAGCTGCACACCGACCCCGAGCGCCCCTTCCCCGAGCGCCCGCTCGCCCCCGCCACCACCTGGGACGGCCTGTTCGAACGCCTGGACAAGGTGCTGCACGCCTACCACCACCGGGCGCTGCGCCCGCTGCGCCGGCTCGCCCTCTCCCAGGCCTGCCGCTGGATCGTCGAACGGCAGGAGGCGGACGGCTGCTGGGGCGGCATCCAGCCGCCCGCGGTCTACTCGCTGATCGCCCTGCACCTGGAGGGCTACGAGCTCGACCACCCGGTCATGCAGGCCGGGCTCTCCTCCTTCGACCGCTTCACGGTGCACACCGAGGACGGCCGCCGCTGGCTGGAGGCCTGCCAGTCCCCGGTCTGGGACACCTGCCTGGCCACCATCGCCCTCGCCGACGCCGGCGTGCCGGCCGACCACCCCGCACTGGTCTCCGCCGTCGACTGGATGCTCGCCGAGGAGATCACCCGGCGCGGGGACTGGTCCGTCCAGCGGCCCTCGCTGGCCCCCGGCGGCTGGGCCTTCGAGTTCGAGAACGACACCTACCCCGACATCGACGACACCGCCGAGGTGGTGCTCGCGCTGCGCCGGGTCGCCCACCCCGACCCCGCCAAGGTGACCGGAGCCGTCGACCGGGGCGTCGGCTGGAACCTCGGCATGCAGTCCAAGAACGGCGCCTGGGGCGCGTTCGACGTCGACAACACCAGCACCCTGCCGAACAAGCTGCCGTTCTGCGACTTCGGCGAGGTGGTCGACCCGCCGTCCGCCGACGTCACCGCCCATGTGGTGGAGATGCTCGCCGAGGTCGGCAAGGGCAAGGACCCGCGCACCCGCCGGGGCGTGGAGTGGCTGCTGCGCAACCAGGAGGCCGACGGATCCTGGTTCGGCCGCTGGGGCACCAACTACATCTACGGCACCGGCTCGGTGCTGCCCGCCCTGGTCGCCGCCGGCGTCCCGGACGAGCACCCGGCGATCCGCCGCGCCGTCCGCTGGCTGGAGGACCGGCAGAACACCGACGGCGGCTGGGGCGAGGACATGCGCTCCTACGAGGACCCGGCCCGCTGGGCCGGGCGCGGTGACTCCACCGCCTCGCAGACCGCCTGGGCGCTGATGGCGCTGCTCGCGGCCGGCGAGGGCCCGGACGGCCGGGCCAACCCGGCGGTCGAGGGCGGCGTCGACTGGCTGGTCCGCACCCAGCTGCCCGAGGGCACCTGGGACGAGCCGCAGTTCACGGGGACGGGCTTCCCGTGGGACTTCTCCATCAACTACCACCTGTACCGGCTGGTCTTCCCGGTCACCGCGCTCGGCCGGTACCTGCACGGAAGCCCCGCCACCGGCCGGGACACGACCGGCACCCCGGCGATCGGGGCGTCCCGGTGAACCGTGCTCCCCTGCTGGTGCTCTGCGCGCTCGGCCCCGAGGTCTGGGCCCTGCGCGGAGGGGACTGGCACGGCGCGGCCGGGGGCCCACCGGTGCTGGTGCGCACCGGTGTGGGCCGCCGGCGGGCCTCGCACGCCGTCCGACGGCTGCTCACCTCGGCCCCCGGCGGCTACGGCGCCGTCGTGGTGGCCGGCTTCGGCGCGGCCGTCGCACCGGGAATGGCGCCAGGTGACGTCATCGTCGCGAACGGGGTGCGCGATGCCGAGGGGAACCTCTTCGCCGTCGACTCCGGCCCGGAACTCACCCGGGCCCTCAAGGTGCTCGGCCTGACGGCCCACACCGGCGTGCACCACACCGCCGACCACGTGGTGCGCGGCCTGGAGCGGCGCGCCCTGCACCTGCAGGGCGCGCTCGCCGTCGACATGGAGGCCGCCGCCGTCCTCGCCGCCCTCCAGGAGCTCCGTCCGGCCCTGCCCGCGGCCGTGCTGCGGGTGGTGGTCGACACCCCCGAGCACGAACTGCTGCGCCCGGGCACCCTGCCGGCCGGCGTCCGGGCCTGGCGGACGCTGCGGGCCACCGTGCCCGCCCTGGTCGACTGGCACGAAACGAACCAGCCGGTCCGGCCTCGCCCGGCGCCCGGCACCAGCAACCACCCCACATCCTCGACGCTCCCTCAGGAGGCGAGCTAGCCATGGCCATGCCGCTGCGCCAGACCGTGCGAGTCGGCACCTACCTCATGCAGCAGAAGCTCAAGCGGCGGGAGAAGTTCCCGCTGATCGTCGAACTGGAACCGCTCTTCGCCTGCAACCTGGCCTGTGAGGGGTGCGGCAAGATCCAGCACCCGGCGGGCGTGCTGAAGCAGCGGATGCCGGTGGCCCAGGCGGTCGGCGCGGTGCTGGAGTCGGGTGCCCCGATGGTCTCGATCGCCGGCGGCGAGCCGCTGATGCACCCGCAGATCGACGAGATCGTGCGCCAGCTGGTCGAGCGCCGCAAGTACGTCTTCCTCTGCACCAACGCGCTGCTGCTGCGCAAGAAGCTGGACAAGTTCAAGCCCTCGCCGTACTTCACCTTCACCGTGCACATCGACGGGCTGCGCGAGCGGCACGACGCCTCGGTGGCCAAGGAGGGCACCTTCGACGAGGCGGTCGAGGCGATCAAGGAAGCCAAGCGGCGGGGCTTCCGGGTCACCACCAACAGCACCTTCTTCAACACCGACACCCCGCAGACCATCATCGACGTGCTCGACTACCTCAACGACGACCTCAAGGTCGACGAGATGATGATCTCCCCGGCATTCGCCTACGAGAAGGCCCCCGACCAGGAGCACTTCCTCGGCGTCGAGCAGACCAGGGAGCTCTTCCGCAAGACCTTCGCCGGCGGCAACCGGCGGCGCTGGCGGCTCAACCACAGCCCGCTCTTCCTGGACTTCCTGGAGGGCAAGGTCGACTTCGAGTGCACCGCCTGGGGCATCCCCAACTACTCGCTCTTCGGCTGGCAGCGCCCCTGCTACCTGATGGCCGACGGGTACGTGCCCACCTACCGCGAACTGATCGAGAAGACCGACTGGTCGAAGTACGGCCGCGGCAAGGACGCCCGCTGCGCCAACTGCATGGCGCACTGCGGCTACGAGCCGACCGCCGTCCTCGCCACCATGGGCTCGCTCAAGGAGTCGCTGCGCGCCGTCACCGAGACCATCGGCGCCAACCGCGGTCACTGACCGCACCCCGTCCGGCACGGGAGCAGCCTCCCGTGCCGGACGACCCCGCCCAGGGGGGCCGCCACACAGCTCCGAGTCCTGAGGTGAACACATGTCACTGCTCTCCAGCGTCAAGTCCCCGGCCGACCTGAGGAAGATCCCGGCCGCCGACCTCCCGCTCCTCGCCGACGAGATCCGCGACTTCCTGATCGACGCCGTCACCAGGACCGGCGGCCATCTCGGCCCGAACCTCGGCGTGGTGGAGCTGACCATCGCCCTGCACCGGGTCTTCGACTCGCCCTACGACCGGATCGTCTGGGACACCGGCCACCAGAGCTACGTCCACAAACTGCTCACCGGCCGCCAGGACTTCTCCGGACTCCGCAGCAAGGGCGGGCTCTCCGGTTATCCCTCGCGTGCCGAGTCCGAACACGACCTCGTCGAGAACTCGCACGCCTCCACCGCCCTCTCGTACGCCGACGGGCTCGCCAAGGCGGCCCAGCTGCTCGGCCAGCCCGACCGGCAGACCGTCGCGGTGATCGGCGACGGCGCGCTCACCGGCGGCCTCGCCTGGGAGGCGCTCAACAACATCGCCGAGGCGCGGGACCGGCCGCTGGTCATCGTCGTCAACGACAACGAGCGCTCCTACGCCAGGACCATCGGCGGCCTCGCCAACCACCTCGCCACATTGCGCACCACCCAGGGGTACGAGCGCTTCCTCGCCCTCGGCAAGGGCGCGCTCCAGCGCACCCCGCTGGTCGGGCAACCGATCTTCGACGCGCTGCACGGCGCCAAGAAGGGGTTCAAGGACGCCTTCGCCCCACAGGGCATGTTCGAGGACCTCGGGCTCAAGTACCTCGGGCCGATCGACGGTCACGACCTCGCCGCCGTGGAGCAGGCACTGCGCCAGGCGCGCGGCTTCGGCGGGCCGGTGATCGTGCACTGCCTGACCGTCAAGGGCCGCGGTTACCAGCCGGCCGAGCAGGACGAGGCGGACCGGTTCCACGCGGTGGGCCCGATCGACCCGTACACCTGCCTGCCGATCTCGCCCAGCGGCGGGGTCTCCTGGACGTCCGTCTTCGGCGACGAGATGCTCGCGCTCGGCGCGGAGCGGCCGGACGTCGTCGCGATCACCGCCGCGATGCTCCAGCCGGTGGGCCTGGCCAAGTTCGCCAAGGCGTACCCCGAGCGGATCTTCGACGTCGGGATCGCCGAGCAGCACGCCGTCACCAGCGCCGCCGGGCTCGCCACCGGCGGGCTGCACCCGGTGGTCGCCGTGTACGCCACCTTCCTCAACCGGGCTTTCGACCAGGTGCTGATGGACGTCGCCCTGCACCGGCTCGGCGTCACCTTCGTGCTGGACCGCTCCGGGGTGACCGGGCCGGACGGTGCCTCGCACAACGGCATGTGGGACATGTCGATCCTCCAGGTCGTCCCGGGCCTGCGGCTGGCCGCACCGCGCGACGCCGACCAGCTGCGCGCGCAGCTGCGCGAGGCGGTGGACGTGGCGGACGCGCCGACCGTGGTCCGCTTCCCGAAGGCCGACATCGGGCCGGCCGTCCCCGCCGTCGAACGGATCGGCGGCGTGGACGTGCTGCTGCGGACCGGGGAGCTGCCGGAGATCCTGCTGGTCGCCGTCGGCACCACCGCGGCCGCCGGGCTGGACGCGGCCCGGCTGCTGCTCGCCGAGGGGTTCACCGCGACCGTCGTCGACCCGCGCTGGGTCAAGCCGGTCGACCCGGCGTTGCCCGTGCTGGCCGCCGCACACCGGCTGGTCGTCACGGTCGAGGACAACGGCCGGACCGGCGGCGTCGGCGCCGCGATCGCCCAGGCGCTGCGGGACGCCGAGGTGGACGTCCCGGTCCGGGTGCTCGGCCTGCCGCAGGAGTTCCTCGGGCACGCCGCCCGCGGCGAGATCCTGGAGGAGACCGGCCTGACCGGCACCGGGGTCGCCGCCCAGACCGCCGCCTTCGCCAAGAACCTGCTACCGACCCGAGGAGCGAACCAGCGCCATGCCGGCTGACCCCGACGCACCCGAAGCACGTACCGAAGCCAGCACCGGGGCTCGTTCCGGGGCCCACTTCGACCTGGCCGCCCTGATCGCCGAACGCGGCGCGGAGCGCTACGAGTTGCACAGCCGCTACCTCAACCCGCAGCTGCCGCGGATGCTGCACACCATCGGCTTCGACAAGTACTACGAGCGGGCCCGGGGCCCGTACTTCTACGACGCCGAGGGCAACGAGTACCTCGACATGCTGGCCGGCTTCGGCATCTTCGCGCTGGGGCGCCACCACCCGGTGGTGCGGTCGGCCGTCCAGCAGGTGATGGACCTCGACCTGCCCGACCTCGTCCGCTTCGACTGCTCGCCGCTGCCCGGCCTGCTCGCCGAGCGGCTGCTCTCCTACACGCCCGGGCTGGACCGGGTCTTCTTCGGCAACAGCGGTACCGAGGCGGTCGAGACGGCCCTCAAGTTCGCCCGCTACGCCACCGGCCGCCGCCGGATCCTCTACGCGGACCACGCGTTCCACGGGCTGACCACCGGCTCGCTCTCGGTCAACGGCGAGAGCGGCTTCCGCAAGGGCTTCGACCCGCTGCTGCCGGACACCGCCATCCCGCTCGGCGATCTCGTGGCGCTGGCGAAGGAGTTGAAGAAGGGGGACGTCGCGGCGCTGATCGTGGAGCCGATCCAGGGCAAGGGCGTGCAGGCGCCGCCGCCCGGCTGGCTGCGCGCCGCGCAGGAGCTGCTGCACGAGCACAAGGCGCTGCTGATCTGCGACGAGGTGCAGACCGGGATCGGCCGGACCGGCGAGTTCTTCGCCTACCAGCACGAGGAGGGCGTGCTGCCCGACCTGGTCTGCGCGGCCAAGGCGCTCTCCGGTGGCTACGTGCCGGTCGGGGCGACGCTCGGCAAGAGCTGGATCTTCGAGAAGGTGTACTCCTCGATGGACCGGGTGCTGGTGCACTCGGCCAGCTTCGGCTCCAACGCCCAGGCGATGGCGGCCGGACTGGCGACCCTGGAGGTGATGCGGGACGAGAAGGTGGTGGAGAACGCCCGCCGGGTCGGTGACCTCTTCCGGGACCGGCTGGCCGCGCTGGTCGACAAGTACGAGCTGCTGGCCGAGGTCCGCGGCCGCGGGCTGATGATCGGCATCGAGTTCGGCCGCCCGAAGTCGCTCAAGCTGCGGACCGGCTGGACGGCGCTCCAGGCGGCGCGGAAGGGCCTGTTCGCCCAGATGGTGGTCGTCCCGCTGCTCCAGCGGCACCGGATTCTCACCCAGGTTTCCGGCGACCACCTGGAGGTGATCAAGCTGATCCCGCCGCTGATCATCACCGAGCGGGACGTGGACCGGTTCGTCGACGCCTTCACCGACGTGATGGACGATGCGCACCGGGGGAGCGGCCTGATGTGGGACTTCGGACGGACGCTGGTGAAGCAGGCGGTCGGCAACCGCTGAGCCACCGCGTCGGCGGAGTGGGAGGCCGGCCCGGCCGGCTTCCCACTCCGTGGGAGATACCGCGTCAGAGCTCGGTCCGGCGGCGCCGGATGACGACGACGAGATCGACGACGGCGAACACGGTGAGGATCCCGCAGGCCACCGCGAAGCCGGTGAGGGTCCCCCGGCTGGGGGCACCGACGACGGGGGCGTTCGCGGCCCAGACCGCGAAGGCCACGGTGGTGAGGGCGAACAGCGGCGTGAAGGTCAGGGCGAGCAGATAGCGCAGCTTGAGGTCGCTGCGGGCGGTGGTGGGCTCGGTGCCGCTCCGCCACCGGCGCGGAGTGGTGGCGCGCATGCCCGGTCACCTCCTCCTGAAGTCCGGCTTCCGCCGCGGTTCACGCGGCCTTCCGGTCTACGATTCCAGCGTACGTCCGGGGCACGAGACGGGGAGGGGCCATGACGGAGACGGACGCGGAGGGCTACGCGGGGCTGCGGGTGGAGCGGGCCGAGGAATTGGCCCGCCGGCACGGCTGGGCGTCGGTCCGGGTGCTGCTCCCGGGGGCGATGATGACCATGGACCACCGGGAGGGGCGGCTCAACCTCGCGGTGCGCGACGGGGTCGTGGAACGGAGCTGGGAGGGGTAGCGGCCGTGGCGGCCTGGCGCGGGCGCTCGCGGCGGGTGGTCAGGCTCTCCGGCAGTGCACTCGGCGTTTGCGGGCCGGTCGCCGTGATCCAGCAGGTCGGCGGCATTCTCCGGGGAATTCGGAATTCTCCGACAATGCGTCGATGCGGCTGGAATCCGCGCGCCCGGGGGCGGTTTTCCGATATTCTCCCGTCGAATTTCAGTACGGTGTTGGGGAATCTTTTCCCAAGGGCGGGCAAAGCGAACGGAGTGGGAGACCGGCCGGGCCGGTTCCCACTCCGTGGTAACCCTGTGTAGGTTCGGTGCCTCAGTCGAGCGGGCCGCCGGCCACGTAGATGACCTGGCCGGACACGAAGCCGGCGCCCTCGCTCGCCAGGAACGAGATGGTGTGCGCGACGTCCTCGGGCAGGCCGACCCGCTGGACCGGGATCTGCGTGGCGGCGGCGGTCTTGAAGTCCTCGAAGTCCATGCCGACCCGCGCGGCGGTGGCGGCGGTCATGTCGGTGGCGATGAAGCCGGGGGCGACCGCGTTGGCGGTGATGCCGAACTTGCCCAGCTCGATGGCCAGGGTCTTGGTGAAGCCCTGGAGGCCGGCCTTGGCCGCCGAGTAGTTGGCCTGGCCGCGGTTGCCCTGGGCGGAGGACGAGGACAGGTTGACGATCCGGCCGAAGCCGGCGTCCACCATGTGCTTCTGGATCGCGCGGGTCATCAGGAAGGCGCCGCGCAGGTGGACGTTCATGACCGTGTCCCAGTCGGACTCGGACATCTTGAAGAGCAGGTTGTCGCGCAGCACGCCGGCGTTGTTGACCAGGACGACCGGGGCGCCGAGTTCGGCGGCGATCCGGTCGACCGCGGCCTGCACCTGGGCGGCGTCCGAGACGTCCGCGCCGACCGCGACGGCCCGCCCGCCGGCCGCGGTGATCCGGTCGACGGTGTCCTTGCCGGCCGCCTCGTCCAGGTCGAGGACGGCGACGGCGTAGCCGTCGGCCGCCAGGCGCTCGGCGGTGGCGGCGCCCAGTCCGCGTGCGGCGCCGGTCACGACGGCGACCCTGGGGGCGGTGGTCTGCTCGGTCATGCTCGCTCTCGTCTCTCTCGGATGTCGCTGAGGTCCTGCTCGGTCTGGCTCGGAGCCTCGTCCGGCGGTCCCGTGGGCGGCCGGGTGGGGGGCTCGTCCCGGGGCGGACCGCCGGGTGGCCATACCCTACCGGCGAGTAAGGGGCGCGGCCAGGGCGGAAGTCGCAGGTGACCGAGGGTAAGGACCGACCGGTCGGCTTTCTCCTGCGAACGGGTTACTGCCGGGTCGGCACGGCGCGTAAATATGCCAATGTTGCCGAACCTGCGTCTACTATCCGCCCCCGCCTGCCAGCGAGGGCCCGCCGTTTGTATAGTGTCCGCCAGCAGCCACCGGCTGCACGGCTGGAGCGCCCTCCCTCACAGCGGGACGCCCACTCGCCGTTACTGCCCCACCCGGGTGTCCCACACACACCGGGTGTGACATCGGGACGGATACATGGTGCTGGGGGAGATCCCGACGACCCGCGTGTCCGCGCGACTGCAGCAGTCGCCCGGTCACCTCATCCGCGTTGCACAGCAGGTTCACACCCGTCTGTGGTCCGAACACGTCGGAGCCGATCTCACGGCTCCGCAGTTCGCCGTACTGCTGGTCCTCGCCCTCGAACCGGGTGCTGACCAGCGGACGGTCGGCGAGCGCGCCTCGCTGGACAAGGCCACGATGGCCGAGATGGTCGCCCGGCTGGTCCGGCGTGGCCTGGTGCTGCGACGCCGCGACCCGGCCGACGGCCGGCGCAAACTGCTCGCTCTCTCGCAGAGTGGCGCCCAGGCGGTGCGCGAGGCCACCGGCGGTGTGGTCCGTGTGCAGCGCACGCTCTTCGAGCCGCTCACGGCCGAGGAGCAGCTGGAAATCGTCCGCGTGATGGCCAAGATAGCCAGGCTGGAGCCCGCTGCGGTCGCCGTCCTCACCGACGCGCGGCCGATGCTGGACGCCCAGCGGGCGATCGGCTACCTGATCAGGGTGAGCCAGCAGGTGCACACCAAGCTCTGGTCGGAGCACGTCGGTTCGGAGCTGACGGCGCCGCAGTACGCGGTGCTCGACGCGCTCGAGCTGGAGCCGGGCGCCGACCAGCGCACGGTCGGCGAGCTGGCCTCGCTGGACAAGGCCACGATGGCCGAGATGGTCAGCCGGCTGGTCCGGCGCGGTCTGGTCCAGCGCCGGCGCGACCCCTCGGACGGGCGGCGCAACCTGCTGTCGCTCTCGCCGGCGGGTCAGGATCTGCTGCACCGTTCGGCCGCGGGCGTCGCCCAGGTCCAGCGGCTGCTGCTGGCTCCGCTGGACGAGCACGAGCACGAGCCCGCGCTCGCGCTGATCGCCAAGGCGGGTCGGCTCTAGGCTTCGCGCTCCGAGCTCCCGCCAAAACGATTCGCCAACGCACTGAAGGCCGCCGACCCGGAAGGGGGAAGGCGGCCTTCAGGCTTGACTGCCCTCGGTGCCTGACTGCCGCTCGGTGCTTGACGACCCCTCGGCTCGACGGCGCCCGTTCGACGGTTCTGTCGGACGGCTCCGTTCGACGCCGTCCGGCTCGACCCTGTTCAACGGCCCCGGGGCCGGCCGGAGCGTGCCCGACGGGGGTGCCGGACACGCTGCCGGGCGGGCGCGTCAGTTCCAGTCGAACTCCTGCGGGTCCGGGCCGATCCGCTTGCCGGTGGCGATGCCGGCGATCGCGGCGAGGTCGGCCGCGTCCAGCTCGAAGCCGGTGACGTCCAGGTTCTCCTTGATCCGGGACGGGGTGACCGACTTCGGGATCGCGATGACGCCGCTCTGCAGGTGCCAGCGGAGCACCACCTGGGCGACCGTGCGCCCGTGCTTCTCGGCGATCTTCACCAGGGCCTGCTCGGAGAGCAGCTCCTTGCCCTGGCCCAGCGGGCTCCAGGCCTCGGTGGCGATGCCGTGCTCGGTGTGGAAGGCGCGCAGCTCGTCCTGCGGGAAGTACGGGTGCAGCTCGACCTGGTTCAGCACCGGCTTGACCGAGGCCTCGTCGAGCAGGCGGGTGAGCTGCTCGGTACCGAAGTTGGAGACGCCGACCGACTTCACCCGGCCGTCGGCGAGCAGCTGCTCGAAGGCCTTCCAGACGTTGAGGTAGCTGCCGTGCATCGGGCGCGGCCAGTGGATCAGGTAGAGGTCCACGTAGTCGAGGCCGAGCTTGGCCAGCGAGGCGTCGAACTCGCGCAGCACCGCGTCCCGGCCCTGCTCGCCCGTCCAGTCGCGGGTGCCCGAGTTCCACAGCTTGGTCGTGATGTAGAGGTCCTCGCGGGCCACGCCGCCGGCGAGGGCCTCGGCGACGGCCTGGCCGGTGCCGGTCTCGTTCTCGTAGATGGCCGCGGTGTCGATCGAGCGGTAACCCGTCTCGATGGCGCTGCGGACGGCCGCCGTGGCCTCCGCGTCCGGGACCTGCCAGACGCCGAAGCCCAGCTGCGGGATCTGCGAGCCGTCGTTGAGGGTGACGGTGGGGATGCTGCTCACGGGACGGGGTGCCCTCCTGGTCGACCATCTGCTTCCACTGGGGCAACCTGTGCGGTGTCCCGGTTTGTTCCCCGACCGGAAAAGAATTTTCTGACGCGGTGTACCGGCGCGTGCAGCAGGCCGCGAGCAGGCCGCGAGCAGGCCGTGAGCAGGCCGTGGGCAGGCCGTGAGCTTGCCGTGGGCGGGTGGCGCGGGGGTGGCAGGCGGGCCCGGGGCGGCTTCGGGGCGGCTGTGGTGGGGGCGTGAGCGGGGGCGCGCGCCGCCGAAAACCTGTTGCGTAGGTCACATTCGGGTTGGCAGGCTCCCTGTCATGACCTCCTGACCAGCCCGGCCGTGACCGTACCGGCCGCACCTCGCCCCCTCGCATCCGCGCGCGACCCCGCGCCCTCTGCGCCACCCGCCCGTACCACCCGCAACGGAGCGTCATGCCGCTCAAGACCCTGCCGCTGGCCGATCCCGGCGGCCCAGACCTCTCCTCCCCCCTCGCCTTCCTGCGCTGGCTCCAGCGCAGCCAGCGGCGCGGCCAAGTGCTCGCCACCTGCTGGGCGCTGCTCGAGATGGGCTGTCAGGCAGCCCTGCCGGTGCCGCTCGGCCTGGGCGTCCAGGCCGCCGTCGACGGTGACGCCGGCGGCATCTGGCGGGCCGGCGCCGCCGCGCTCACCCTCGCCGCCGTGGCCGCGGTCGGCACCGTCCTGCTGCACCGCCAGGCGGTGTGGAACTGGATCCACGCCGCCACCCAGGTCCGCCAGCTGGTGGCCCGCCAGGCCTCGCACCTCGGCACCGGGCTGTCCCGGCGGATCGCCACCGGCGAGATCGTCGCGGTCGGCAGCGGCGACGTCGAGAAGATCGGCTGGTACGTCGAGCTGGTCGCCCGGGTCCGCGGCGCGGTGATCGTCTGGCTGGCCGTCAGCTCCGCGGTGCTGGTCACCGAGCCGGTGCTCGGCCTCGCCGTCCTGCTCGGCGTCCCGGTGCTGGCCGCCGCGGTCTGGCCGCTGCTCGGCCCGTTCGAACGGCGCTACACCGAGCAGCGCGCGCTCGGCGGCAAGGCCACCGAGCTGGCGGCCGACACCGTCGCCGGGCTCCGGGTGCTGCGCGGCATCGGGGGCGAGGAGCTGTTCCTCGCCCGCTACCGGGCGGCCTCCCAGAAGGTCCGCGCCGCCGCCGTCCGCTCGGCCCGGGTCTGGTCGCTGATGCAGGCCCAACAGGTGCTGCTGCCGGGCCTGTTCGTGGTCGGCGTCACCTGGTACGGCGCCCATCTGGCCGCCACCGGGCGGATCGGCATCGGCACCCTGATCGCCGTCTACGGCTCCACCGCGTTCCTGGCCGCGCCGCTGCGCATCCTCGGTGAGGCGGCACACGCATGGAGCGTCGCCCGGGTCTCCGCCGGGCGCGCCGTCCGGGTGCTCTCGCTCAGCCGGACCACCGGCACCCCGGACGCGGAGCTAACCAGGCCCGGGCAGTCGGACCTGTACGACCCGGCCTCCGGGCTCACCGCCCGGGCCGGCGAGCTGACGGCCGTGGTCTGCGGCGACCCGGACGTCGCCGGCGAGCTCGCCGAGCGGCTCGGCGGGCACGTGCCTCCGGCCGACGGGGATCAGCCGCAGCCGTCCGCGCGGCTCGGCGGCACCGAGCTGGACGCCGTCCCGCTGGCCGAGGCACGGGCGGCGGTGCTCGTCCACGACAAGGAGCCGGTGCTGCTCTCCGGCACCCTGGCCGCCCTGCTCGACGTCCCCGCCTCGGGCCGGGTCACGCCCGCCGAGGCGCTGGCCGCCGCCCGTGCCGAGGACGTCCTGGACGCCCTGGTCGACGGCTCGCCCGACTGCGGAGGGGATGCCATGCGGGCCGGGATCACCGAGCGAGGCCGCTCGCTCTCCGGCGGCCAGCGCCAGCGGCTGGCACTCGCCCGATCGCTGCTGGCCGACCCTCCGGTGCTCGTCCTGGACGAGCCCACCAGCGCGGTCGACGCGCACACCGAGTCCCGGATCGCGGCCGGGCTCCGCAAGAACCGCGAGGGGCGCACCACCGTGGTGTTCGCGACCAGCCCGTTGCTGCTCGACCGGGCGGACCGGGTGGTGCTGCTCCAGGGCGGCCGGGCCGTCGCCGCCGGTCGGCATCGTGAGCTGATGCAGACCGAGCCCGCCTACCGCGCCGTGGTCACCCGCGAGGAGGAGCCGGCCACGGTCGGGGAGAGCGTGTGAACGCCACCACCCCGCAGCCGATCCCGACCCCGCTCCCGCACCTGAACCCGCACCCGACCCTGCCGCGCCCGTCGCTGCCGCACCCGGCTCCGCGGAGGGCGGCACCGCCGGGGAGCGCCGCACCCGTCCGGCCACCAGACCAACCGAGGAGCACCGTATGAAGCCCCCCGTCCAACAGGAACAGGGGCCGGCCACCACCCTTCCGGTCGGCTCCCCGGCCGCCGTCCGCGCCTACCTGCGGCTGCTCGCCCGGCGGCACCGGGCCGGGTTCTCCTCGGTGGTGGCGCTGCACTCGGTGGCCACCGTCGCCGGGCTGGTCGGGCCGTGGGTGCTCGGCACCCTGGTCGAGTCGTTGGCCACCGGCACCGCCGAGTCGACCATCGCGGTCGCCGTCGGCTGGTACCTGCTGGCGCTGGTCGTGCAGTCGGCCTTCACCTGGTGGTCGAGGCTGCGTGGCAGCATCCTCGGCGAGCGGGTCCTGGCCGACCTCCGGGAGGACTTCCTGGTCCGCTCGGTGACCCTGCCGACCGGGGTCCTGGAGCGGGCCGGCACGGGGGACTTGGTCTCCCGCGGCACCACCGACATCGACCGGTTGGACAAGTCGGTCCGCGAGGCGGTGCCCGAGCTGGCCGTGGCGGTGGTCTCGCTGCTGCTGGTCCTGGGCGCCCTGGTGGTCACCTCGCCGCTGCTCGCGCTCACCTCGCTGATCGGCCTGCCGCTGCTGCTGGCCACCTCGCGCTGGTACTTCCGGCGGGCCCCGCAGTCCTACCGGAACGAGTCGGCCGGGTACGCCGCGGTGAACACCGTGCTGGCCGAGACGGTCGACGCCGGGCGGACGGTCGAGGCGCTGCGCCTCGGCGACGAGCGGGTCCGGCTGACCGACCGCAAGCTCGGCGAGTGGCTCGCCTGGGAGCGGTACACCCTCTGGCTGCGTTCGGTCTGGTTCCCGACCATCGACGCGGTCTACACCCTGGCCGTGCTCGGCACGCTGGTGCTCGGCGGGCTGTTCACGCTGCGGGGCTGGATCACCGTCGGCCAGCTGACCACCGGGGTGCTCTACGCCCAGGCGCTCACCGGCCCGGTCGACCTGATCCTGCGTTGGTACGACGAACTGCAGATCGGGCAGGCCTCGCTGGCGCGGCTGGTCGGGGTCCGCGAGGTGCCCGAGCAGGAGAGCGACGAGGAGGCCCGGCCGGACGGCCGCCGGGTCGAGGCGAAGGACGTCCGGTTCGGCTACCGCGAGGGCGCCGACGTCCTGCACGGCATCAGCCTGGACGTCGCCCCGGGCAGCCGGGTCGCGCTGGTCGGGCCGTCCGGTGCGGGCAAGTCCACCCTGGGCCGGTTGCTGGCCGGGATCTACGCACCTGGCCGGGGCACCGTGACGCTCGGCGGGGCGGCGCTGGCGCGGATGCCGGCCGAGCGGGTCCGGGCCCAGGTCGCGCTGGTCAACCAGGAGCACCACGTCTTCGTCGGTACCCTGCGGGACAACCTCCGGCTGGCCGCGCCGGACGCCGACGACACCCAGCTGCGCGCCGCGCTGGACGCCGTGGACGCCGGCGAGTGGGTGGACGCGCTGGCGGAGGGCCTGGACACCGAGGTCGGTTCGGGCGGCGCCGCCCTCACCCCGCCGCAGGCGCAGCAGCTGGCCCTGGCCCGGCTGGTGCTGGCCGACCCGCACACCCTGGTGCTCGACGAGGCCACCTCGCTGCTGGACCCGCGGGCCGCCCGGCACCTGGAGCGTTCGCTCTCCCGGGTACTGGAGGGCCGGACGGTGATCGCCATCGCCCACCGGCTGCACACCGCGCACGACGCGGACGTGATCGCGGTGGTCGAGGGCGGGCGGATCAGCGAGTACGGGAGCCACCCGGAGCTGGTGGCGGCCGGCGGCCCGTACGCCGCCCTCTGGCGCTCCTGGCGGGACGAGCCGTAGCCGTGGCCGACACCCGCTGACCGGCGCAAACCCGCACGGGGCAGGCTTGCCCCGTGCGGGTTAACCCCGGGCGCGTGAGCCGCACAAATCAACCGATCGGCCCGCAGACTGCGCGTGTGACCAAGATTTCAGACGGCTCGTCCGGGGCCAAGCGCAGTGAGATCGGTGGCATTCCCACCCGGTACATCGGGATCGGCGTCCTCGTCGTGCTCGCGGTGTGGTTCCTGTTCGCCAACCTCGACAAGGTCAGGATCCAGTTCTGGGTCTTCACCGTCACCGCGCCGCTCTGGATCGCCCTGCTGGCCACCCTGCTGGCGGGCGGGGTAGTGGGCTGGCTGATGAAGGGGCGGCGCGGAAAGTGACCGACGCCCGCGAGGCGGCTCCCGATCCCGCGCGCGGGGCGTCCTCCTTCACGCCGCTGATCGAGCTGCGCGGCGTGAACAAGCACTTCGGGGACCTGCACGTGCTGCAGGACATCGAGCTGACGGTCGGGCGCGGCGAGGTCGTCGTGGTGATCGGGCCGTCCGGTTCGGGCAAGTCCACGCTCTGCCGGGCGATCAACCGCCTGGAGCCGATCGAGTCCGGCACCATCGCGATCGACGGCCGGCCGCTGCCCGAGGAGGGCAAGGGGCTGGCCCGGCTGCGCGCCGAGGTCGGGATGGTCTTCCAGTCCTTCAACCTCTTCGCGCACAAGACCGTGATGCAGAACGTCTCCCTGGCGCAGATCAAGGTCCGCGGACGGCCCAGGGCGGAGGCCGACGCGAAGTCCCGGGCGCTGCTGGAGCGGGTCGGGCTGGTCGCGCACGCCGACAAGTACCCGGCCCAGCTCTCCGGCGGTCAGCAGCAACGGGTGGCGATCGCCCGCGCGCTCGCCATGGACCCGAAGGCGCTGCTCTTCGACGAGCCCACCTCCGCCCTCGACCCCGAGATGATCACCGAGGTGCTGGACGTCATGCGCCGGCTCGCACACGAGGGCATGACCATGGTGGTGGTCACCCACGAGATGGGGTTCGCCCGGGCCTCGGCCAACCGGGTGGTCTTCATGGCCGACGGACGGATCGTCGAGGACCGCGCCCCGGAGGACTTCTTCGGCGCCCCCGAGAGCGAGCGTGCCCGGGACTTCCTGTCGAAGATCCTGAAGCACTGAGGCCGCGCCGTGAAGAAGATCGTGACCCTCGCGGTCCTGACCGTGCTGCTGGCCGGCTGCGGCAAGGCCGGCACCCCGCCGCCGAAGGGCCCGCAGCCCAGCGCGCTGCCCAGCTATCAGCTGGAGAGCGGCACCGGCATCACGGGCTCTCCCACCCTGGACGCCGCCCGCGGTCGTGGCCACCTGGTGGTCGGCGCCAAGGAGGACCAGCCCTACCTGGGGCAGAAGAACCCGGCGACCGGGCAGTACTCGGGCTTCGACATCGAGATCGCCAAGATGGTCGCCGCCGACCTCGGCTTCACCCCCGAGAAGATCGAGTTCAGGACGATCGCCTCCGCCAACCGTGAGACCGCGCTGCAGAACGGTCAGGTGGACTACTACGTCGGCACGTACACCATCAACGACAACCGGAGGAAGCTGGTCGGCTTCGCCGGCCCGTACTACCTGGCCGGCCAGTCGCTGTTGGTGCGCAGGAACGACAACGCCATCCACGGCCCTCAGGACCTCAGCGGCAGGAAGGTCTGTTCGGCGGCCGGCTCGACCCCGTACCAGCGGATCCAGAAGGACTATCCGCAGGCCAGGCTGATCGGCTACGACAGCTACTCGGCCTGCGTGGACAACCTGATCACCTCCCAGGTGGCCGCGGTGACCACGGACAACACGATCCTGATGGGCTACGCGGCCAAGGTGCCCGACGAGCTCAAGGTGGTCGGACCGCTGTTCTCCCAGGAGCCGTACGGGATCGGGACGCCGAAGAACGACACCGTGCTGCGCGGCGCGCTGAACGACGCCCTGGCGCACCACGAGGAGAACGGCGACTGGAAGAAGGCCTACGACGCCACCCTCGGCCTCTCCGGGGTCACGGCACCCACCCCGCCGCCGATCGACCGGTACTGAGAGGGCCGCTGTGAGGACGCTGATCGACAACTGGTCGACCTACTGGCACGGGTTCCTCGGCACCCTCTCGCTGTTCGTCGTGAGCGCCGTGCTGGCGCTGGTGCTCGGCGTGCTGATCGCGAGCTTCCGGGTCTCGCCGGTGAAGCCGCTGCGGGTCTTCGGCGCCGCGTGGGTGACGCTGCTGCGCAACACCCCGCTGACGCTGCTGTTCTTCATCGTGGTGCTGGGCCTGCCGCGGTTCGACATCACCCTGCCGTTCTTCGTCTTCGCGGTGCTCGCGCTCGGCTGCTACACCTCGGCGTTCGTCTGCGAGGCGATGCGATCGGGCGTCAACACGGTGCCGACCGGCCAGGGTGAGGCGGCCCGCAGTCTGGGGATGACCTTCGGCCAGACGATGGGCCTGGTGGTGCTGCCGCAGGCGTACCGGTCGGTGGTCGGGCCGATCGGCAGCGTGATGATCGCGCTGGCCAAGAACACCGCGATCGCCGGCGCGTTCAGCGTGACCGAACTGCTGGGCACCTACCGGACCATCAACGAGCTGGGGTACGGCATCGTCTGGACCTTCGTCTGGATCGCGGTCGGCTACCTGATCATCACCCTGGCCGTCAGCGCCGTCTTCAACCTGCTGGAACGACGTGTGGCGGTGGCGCGATGACGGCGGAATCCTCGGCGCTCTACGACATCCCCGGCCCGAGGGCGCTCGCCCGGCACCGGACGTACGGCCTGGTCGTGCTGGTGGCGATCGCCGCGCTGATCGGGTGGATCGTCTACATGCTGTTCCACACCCAGCAGTTCACCTACGAGAAGTGGACGGCCTTCGAGTACCAGGGAGTCCAGGACCTTCTGCTGCGCGGGCTGGCCAACACGCTGAAGGCCTTCGGCTGGACGGTGCTGTTCGCACTGCCCTTCGGCGCGCTGTTCGCGGCCGGGCGGCTCTCCGACCACCGGGTGGTGCGCCGGCTCTCCACACTGGTGGTGGAGTTCTTCCGGGCCATGCCGGTGCTGGTGATGATCTTCTTCATCTTCGTCGCGCTCAAGGTGGAGCCGCTCTGGGCGCTGGTGGCCGGCCTGGTGCTCTACAACGGCTCGGTGCTGGCCGAGGTGTTCCGGGCCGGCGTGCTGGCGGTGCCCGCCGGGCAGCGCGAGGCGGCGTACGCGCTCGGCATGCGCAAGACCCAGGTGATGGCGTACGTCCTGGTGCCGCAGGCCAACCGGGCGATGCTGCCGGCCATCATCAGCCAGCTGGTGGTGGCGCTCAAGGACACCTCGCTGGGCTTCCTGATCACCTACGAGGAGTTCCTGCACGCGGGCAAGCTGGTCGCCACCAACCCGGACTACGACCTGCCGTTCATCCCGGTGGTGATGGTGATCGCGCCGATCTACATCGGCATGTGCCTGCTGCTCTCCTGGCTGGCCCGCTGGGTCGAGCGCCGCAGCAGGCGCAGCCCGAGCGTGCGCGGCGGGGCGCCGGTGGCCAAGGCCGAGGTGGTGATGGGGCTGCCGCCGTCCGTCCAGCGGTAAGCAGCAAGCAGCAAGGGTAGTGAGCAGTGGCAGCGGGCGCTCGACGGTGGGAGGGGCGGGGCGGGCGGTTCGTCCGTAAACCATAGGTGCGCTCGGGGTAATGTCAGCGGCCTCCAAAGTCTGCTTATGATTGCCGGACGGCACGGGCGCGGGCGGGCGGAGGGGCAGTGGAGCCGGTATTCGACTCACGGCACATCAGGACCTTCCACGAGGTCGTCCGGGCGGGCTCCTACTCGGCGGCCGCCCGCGAACTCGGCTACACCCAGCCCGCCATCACTCAGCAGATGAAGGCGCTGGAGCGCTCCGTCGGGGTGCCGCTGTTCACCCGGGCCGGGCGCGGTCTGCGGCTCACGGAGGCCGGCGAGGCGCTCTCCCGGCACGCCGAGCTGATCCTCGGCAGCCTCTCCGCCGCCCAGCAGCAACTCGCCGCGCTCGCCCGGCTGCGCGCCGGCCGCGTCCGGGTCTGCGCCTTCCCCAGCGCCAACGCCACCCTGATACCCGAGGCGATGGCGCGGCTGCTCGCCGAGCACCCCGGCGTCCGGGTCGAACTGCTGGAGGCCGAGCCACCGGACTCCGTGCAGCGTCTGCTGCGCGGTGAGTGCGACATCGCGCTGGCCTTCCGCTACCCGGGCGCGACCACCGAGGTGCCGGACGGGGTGGACGAGATTCCGCTGATGGAGGACCTCCTCACCGTCCTGCTGCCGGTCGGCCACCCGCTGGGCCGCCGGCACGCCGTCCGGCTGGTGGACCTGGACGGCGAGCGCTGGATCGCCGGCTGCCCGCGCTGCCGGGCCAACCTGCTGCACGTCTGCGCGGAGGAGGGCTTCGCCCCCGACATCGTCTTCTCCACCGACGACAACCTCGCCGTGCAGAGCCTGGTCGCCGCCGGGGTCGGGATCGCGCTGATGCCCGCGCTGGTGCTCTCCTTCATGTGCCACCGCAAGGTCACCGGGCGTGCCGTCGAGCCGCACCTGCGCCGGCAGGTCTGCGCGTACGTGCTGCGCGAGCACCGCCGGATTCCGGCCACGGCGCTGGTGCTCGACCACCTGCGGTCGGCGGCCGCGGCGCGGGTGGGCTGCTGAGCGGCGGGCTGTGGGCAGGCAGCGGGACGGCAGCGGGACGGCTGTCGAGCGGCTGCCGGGTGGCTGCTGAGCCGCACTGATCGATAAGCCCGCGTTGGGGTAGAGCTAACAAACCCTCGTTGGACGTGATAGGTCGCCCGGCCCGAACCTGCTGTCATGACACCCTCCGCCACGGTCGGCAGTGACCGGCTCACCGAGCGTATGACGGCCCTGGTCGGCGAGATCCGCGCGGTCGTCGACCGCGGCCTGCCACCCGAACTCACCGCCTACCTGGTCGGCGAACGCCTCGCCCCGCACCTGGGCGACGACGACCTGCTCACCGACACCCAGCGCGAGGGCGACCCGGACCGCTACCGCCAGCACGTCCTGCACGCCGAGAGCGACGGCAGCTTCTCGGTCGTCGCCCTGGTCTGGCTGCCCGGCCAGCAGACTCCGATCCACGACCACGTCTCCTGGTGCGTGGCCGGGGTCCATCGCGGCCAGGAGAGCGAGACCCGCTACCGGCTGGTCTCCGACGGGCGCACCGCGCACCTGGTCGAGACCGAGCACGTGGTCGGGCCGGCCGGCACCGTCGCCGCCTTCGCCCCGCCCGGCGACATCCACCTGGTCCGCAACGCCTGTACGTCCACCGCCATCTCGATCCACGTCTACGGCGCCGACGTCGCCCGGCTGGGTACCAGCATCCGGCGCGTCTACCGGCTCCCCGCCGACGACCAGCGGTGATCGCGCCGTGGCACTGACCGTCCGGGAGCGGCGCGTCCGCACCCGCCTGCTGCCCCCGCTCGGCGGGGACACCCCCGGCCTGCTGCTCGCCGCCCTCGGCGTGGCCGCCGCGCTCGGCGTCCACCAGGCCGTCCCCGCCGTGCCCAAGCTCACCGCCGCCGTGGTGCTCGGCATCGCCGCCGCCCACCTGCCCGGGCTGCGGCCGGTGGTCCGCGGCGTCGCCCGGCCCGGCCTCTCCACCGCCGGGCGGCGGCTGATGCGGCTCGGCATCGTGCTGCTCGGCCTCAAGCTCAGCCTGGACGACGTGCTCGGGCTCGGCTGGGCCACCGTCGCGATGGTGCTCGCCGTGGTCGCGGCCACCTTCGCCGGAACCTGGTGGCTGGGGCGCCGGCTCGGCCTGCCCGGCGACCAGCCGCTGCTGGTCGCCACCGGGTACTCGATCTGCGGGGCCTCGGCGATCGGCGCGGTCAGCCAGGCCGCCGGCAGCGAGGAGGAGGACGTCGCCGCCTCCGTCGCCCTCGTCACCCTTTGCGGGACCCTCGCGATCGCCGTCCTCCCGCTGCTCCAGCAGCCGCTCGGGCTCGGCGAGGCCGAGTTCGGGCGCTGGGTCGGCGCCAGCGTGCACGACGTCGGGCAGGTGGTCGCCACCGCGCAGACCGGCGGGGCGGGGGCGCTGCGCGAGGCGGTGCTGGTCAAGCTGATGCGGGTGGTGCTGCTGGCGCCGCTGGTCGCCGGGGTCGCCGTCGCGGTGCGGCGGGCGCGCAAGGGCGCGGAGAGCGCGGAGGGCACGGCCGCGGCGGCCGGCAAGCGGCCGCCGATCGTTCCGCTGTTCGTGGCCGGGTTCCTGGTGATGATCGCGCTGCGCTCCACCGGGGTGCTGCCCGACCGGGCGCTCACACTCGCCGGGGACGCCCAGGAGCTGCTGCTGGCGGCCGCCCTGTTCGGCCTCGGCAGCGCCGTGCACCTGCCCACCCTGATGCGCACGGGCGGGCGGATCGCGCTGCTCGGCCTCGGTTCCTGGGTGATGGTGGCGGGGGTCAGCTACGCGGGGGTGCTGCTCACGACATGACCGGACCGTGGCCGGCCTCCGCTATTGTCGGGCGGGTAGTCCGCACACCCGAGTACGCAGAGGAATCCGGATGGCCACCGCACTGCCCGCACGGGACGGCAACGACGCCGTCGTCACGCTCGACCGGCGGGAGGGCCCGTTCGGCGAGGTGGTGTTGCGGCAGCGCGGCCGGCACTTCGAGATCATCGCCAACGGCTGCTTCCTGATGGACACCGCCGACGGGCGCTCCGAGCGGTTGCTGATCCAGGCGGCGCTGGACGAGCTGGACCGGACGGGCGTGGTGGTCGAGCGGCCGTCGGTGCTGATCGGCGGGCTCGGCGTCGGTTTCTCGCTGGCGTACGCGGTGGCCGAGCGGCGGTGGGGGCGGATCGCGATCGTCGAGCGCGAGAACGCGATCATCGACTGGCACCGGACAGGCCCGCTGGCCGCCTTCTCGGCGGGCGCGCTGGAGGACGAGCGGGTGGCGGTGCTCCACACCGACCTGCTGGAGTACCTGGCGGGGGCGGACGGCGAGCGCTACGACGCGCTCTGCCTCGACATCGACAACGGCCCGGACTGGACGGTCACCGACTCCAACGCCGGGCTGTACGGCGCGGACGGGCTGGCGGTGCTCCGGCACCGGCTGCAGGTGGGCGGGGTGCTGGCGGTCTGGAGCGCGCAGCCCTCCCCGGCCTTCGAGCAGGCGCTGCGCGCGGCGGGCTTCTCGGACGTGGTGACCCACGAGATCCCGGTCGCCCGGGGTGTGCCGGACGTGGTGCACCTGGCCCGCCGCGACGACTGAGCGGGTGACGGGCCAGGCGCCGTTGACGTGGTGCACCTGGCCCGCCGCGACGACTGAGCGGGTGACGGGCCAGGCGCCGTTGACGTGGTGCACCTGGCCCGCCGCGACGACTGAGCAGGTGACGGGCCAGGCGCCGTTTCCGGCCGAACCGGCGTGCTACTTCAGGCCGTTGTCCACCGCGGCCATCAGCTCGCCGTTGCCGGTGTCACCGTCGAAGGCCCAGACCATCGCGCCGGCCAGCCCCTGGGACTTGATCCAGGCGGTCTTCCGGGCGATCTCGGTCGGGTCGTCGTAGGTGTAGAACACCGAGCCGTTGTAGAGGTAGGCGAAGCCGGCCACCGGATCGCGGTAGAGGGTGTAACCGCCGCTTGTGGCAAGGTCCTTGAGCTTGTGGTAGTCCTCGAACCCGGCCTCGTAGCTGCCCGGCGCGGGGCCGGTCGCGCTCTGGAAGAGGCCGTTGGTGGTGCCGCGCGGCACACCCGTCCAGCCGCGTCCGTAGAACGGGATGCCCAGGGTGAGCTTGCTCTTGGGGGCGCCGCCGTTGACGTAGGCGTTGATCGCGATCTCCGAGCTGAACTGCCGGTCCGGGGTGGACGGGTCGCCGGCGGCGAGCTTGAGCGCGGACTGCTGGTTGGTGCTCATCTCCCAGCCACCGTGGTAGTCGTAGCCCTGGACGGTGGCGAAGTCGAAGGCGCCGAAGAGGCCGGGGACGTCGATCCCCGCGGTGATCTTCGCCGGGTCGGCCGGGAGGAAGGCGCTCAGCGTGTAGTGCTTGCCGGTGGTGGCACCGAGCGCGTCCAGCTGACGGCGGAACTCCTGGGCCAGAAGCGTGTAGTTGGCCTTGTCGGTGGGCCGGAAGATGTTCCCGTCGTGCCCGCCGGAGGCCGGCCACTCCCAGTCGAGGTCGATGCCGTCGAAGATGTTGGCCGCGCTGCCCGCGCCACCGCGGCCGTCGATGACCGGCAGGTTGCCCTTGATGTACATGTCGATGCAGGAGCTGACCAGCGCCTTGCGGGAGGCGTCGGTGGCGGCTGCGTCGGAGAACCACTTGCTGTACGACCAACCGCCCAGCGAGATCTGGATCTTGAGGTTGGGGTACTTGGACTTGAGCTGCTTCAGCTGGTTGAAGTTGCCGGCCAGCGGCTGGTCCCAGGTGTCGGTGGTGCCGGCCACCGAGCTGCCGGCGTCCCAGCCCTTGCCGAAGTCGGCCCAGGCGTCACCGGCGCCGTCGCCCGCGTTCGGGTCGTTGTCCGGACCGGCCGCCTTGTTGGTGATGAAGCACTGCTTGGTGGTCGGGTGGATGTTGGCGAAGGCGTAGTTGAGCGTGGTGAGCCGGCCCGCCGAGCCGGAGGTGTCGAGCTTCTTCACGCTGTAACCGCGGGCGTAGATGCTCCACTGCGTGAAGTAGCCGATCTTCAGCGCGCCGGGGTTGGTGCCGCCGGGCTTGGTCTTGCCGGTCGCCGGGGCCGAGGCGGGGGAGACGTTGCCGGCCGCGTCGCGGGCCTTCACGGTGAAGGTGTACGAGGTGTCCGGCGCCAGGTTGCCGACGGTGGCGGACGGCGTGGTGACGGTCGCGGCGAGGGCGGTGCCGTTGTAGACGTCGTAGGCGGTGACGCCGACGTTGTCGGTGCTGGCCGCCCAGGTCAGCGAGATGCTGTTGGCGTCCGACCCGGTGACGCCCGGGGTGCCGGGAGGGGTCGGCGCCTGCTTGTCCGGGTCGACGGGCGGCTTGGTGGTGACGCTGACCGGGCCGGCGGCGGCCGAGCGGTTGCCCGCGGCGTCGAAGGCCTGGACGGTGAACTGGTAGGCGGTGCCGGCGGTGAGGCCCTGGACGGTGAGCGCGGTGGTGCCGCCGCCGGTGGTGGCGACCTTGGTGGCGCCCTGGAACACGTCGTAGCCGGTGACCCCGACGTTGTCGGTGCTCGCGGTCCAGGACAGGTCGACGGTCGTCTGCGTGGCGTTGCCGGCCGTGAGACCGCCCGGAACGGTCGGCGCGGTCTGGTCCCCGCCGGTGCCGTCGCACGGCCGGCCGTTCAGCTTGCAGTTGAGCAGCGGCTTGTAGCTGCCGGAATAGGCGATGTTGAAGCCGAAGTTGTACGAGCCTCCGGGCGGAAGGGTGGCGGCCCAGCTCGGGTTCTTGACCGTGACGTGCGAACTCGCGGTGGTGTAGGTCGCGTTCCAGAGCGAGGCGACCGTGTTGCCCGACGGCAGGTCGAACTCCAGCGTCCAGCCGTTGACCGCGGTGCTGGAGCCGTTGGAGATGGTGTACCCGCCCTCGTAGCCGCTGCCCCAGTCGCTGCCCTTGGTGAAGGTCGCGGTGGCGGACCCGGCGGCGTGGGCGGCGGTGCTGGGGAGGGAGACGGCGAGCAGCGGGACGAGCAGTGTCCCGGCCGCCAGCAGGGGCAGCTTGATCCGACGTCTGCGCATGGATATGGCTCCTGTCCCGGGGCCTCCGGGCATGCCGGGTCGCCCCGTTACCTGTGGGGAGGTGTCAGGTGCGTGGAGCAGCGTGCGGGCGCTCCGGCCGTGGGGCGGCGCGGAGCGGGAGACCTCGGGCCGTCGGGGTGCCGCGGAGGATCCTGTGTTCCCCGAGGGTAGGGAGCCGGCCGGCAACTGGCAATAGGTCTGTACCAGTTGGCGGGCGTGGGCGTGACCGCGCGGGTGCGGGAGCGCGGTCGACCGGGGGTGCGGCCGGCGGCGTCTGATCGCGCGTGCGTCCGGGACGAGGGTGGAAGCGTACGGAGGGCCGCCCACGCGGGGCGGCCCTCCGTACGCGGCAGGCCTCAGCCGAAGGGGCTGTTCTCCGGGGCGACGGCCGGCGGGGTCTCGGCGGCGTCCGTCGTGGTCGTCCCGGACAGCGACGGGCTGAAGGCGAAGGGGTTGAAGTCCGGCGGCGGGATCGTCACCGGGGTGCCCTTCGGCTTGCCGTCGTCCTCCTGCGACCCGTCGGTCGGCACGGCGACCGTGGTCGCGGTCGTGCTCGGCGCGGGGACGGCCGGCGGGTTCGAGGGCGGCGGCGGGACGGCCGCGGCCTGCGGGAGGGTGGTGCCGAACGGGTCCTTCGGCTGGTCGGCCGTCACCGTGCCGAACGGGTCGGTGACGGGGGCGGCGGCCGGCGCGGCCGCCGGGACGTCCGTCGTGGTCGTCCCGGACAGCGACGGGCTGAAGGCGAAGGGGTTGAAGTCCGGCGGCGGGATCGTCACCGGGGTGCCCTTGGGACGGTCGTCCTCCTCGGCGCCCGGCACGGCGGTGTCGGTGAGCGTCGGGGGCAGCACGCCGAACGGGTCGAAGTCCGGCGGCGGGACCGCCACCGGGGTGCCCGTGGGCGTGCGGTCCGGATCGTCGGCGGGGTTGTCGGCCGGACCGTCGTCCGGGATCAGGATCGGCTGGGCCGGCGTCGGGTCGGCCACCCGGGCGAAGGGGTTGAAGTCGGCCGGGGGGACGCGCACCGGCGTACCGCGCAGGTGCACCGGCAGCGGCGTCGCGTCGGCCGGGGCGGGCTCGGTGAAGACCGTCGGCAGCGGCGGGAGGTCCGCGGGGGCCTGGTCCGCCGGGACGCCGCGGGCCGGGGTCGGGGTGAGCACCGGGGCGGCGGTCTGCACGGGGGGAGCCGGGACGGCCGGGGCGGTGAGCTTCCCGGCGACGCCGTCCCAGCCGAACTGCACGCTCGTCAGCAGCTCGGCGAAGACCTCGGTGTACAGCTCCCAGTCCTGCTGCTGGCCGGTGGTGAGCTGGACGCAGAGCACCGAGACGCCGTCCGGCAGCGGGACGAACGCCTCCACCACCGCGGTGACCGTCCAGCGCCGTCGGCCGTCGGCGGCCAGCGGGCCGGGCACCGGGACGCTGCGGCCCTCGACCAGGACGGCGGCCGGGCCGGCCGGCAGCAGCACCGTCCAGACCTCGGCGTGCCGGCGGACGGTGGCCAGCTCGGTCGCGAGCCCGGTGATCGGCAGCGGGTGCTGGGCGAGCGAGACCACCAGGGTGGCGTCGCTGGGGCGGCCGTCCGCCTCGACGGCGCAGACGCCCGCGTAGACGGTGCCCGAGGCGGTGAAGGCGTCCGCCAGGGAGGCGGCGACCACCGCGAAGTCGCGGCGAGGCTCCGGGCCGGTGCCGCTGAACAGCTCCTCGGCGACCTCGGCCAGATGGGCGGTCAGCTCGGCGGCCGCCGCAGCGGTGGCCGGGTCGGCGCCCTGGACGGTGGCCGCGCCGCCGGCGGCCGGGCCGGCGGGCACCGTGCGGGCCGAGACACCCGGCGGGCCGCCGGGGGAGGTCAGCGGGTGGAAGCCGGGCGGCACGACGAGGCGGACCTCGGCGCCGGCGCCGGTGGCCAGCTCGACCGGCTGCCGGGTCTGCTGCCCGGAGGCGAGGGCGGCCAGCGCGGCGGCGAAGGGCGGGCGGAGCTTGGGGTCGGCGGCCTCGCCGGCCACCGGCAGCTCGAACAGCGCGGCCGAGAGGGTGCCCCGGTCGGCCACCGCACCGCGCACCGCGCCGCCGCCGTACCGGGCGTGCAGCGCGTCGGCGGCCAGTGCGGCCACCTGGGCGCCGGTGCCGGGGCGGGCCGTCCCGGCGGTGACGACGGTGCCCAGCCGGTCGACCGCGTCGTACACCGGGCCGTTGGGGGCGAGCCGCAGGTTGAACAGCGTCTCCGCCGCGGGGTGCGTGCCGCTGCGCAGCGCGGTGAGCGAGGCCGCCGGGTGGCGCGAGGCCTGCGGTGCGAAGAGGGCGTCGGTGAGCGCGCCGAGTGTCGCGGAAACCTGCTCCGCGGCGGCGAAGGGGTTGGCTTCCGTGGTGAACTGGCCGTCCTGGGTCAACTGATGAGCCCCCGCTCTGCTCCGTCTGCGTTCGGTGGTCCGGGCGCGCCGGTGACCGGCGTGCCGTCAGATCCGTGGACATTCCTATCAGAGGCCGAGGTCGGGGCAGAACCGGCGGCCATGCGCAGGGCCTGCCGGCCGTCAGTTCGCGGGCTCGGCAGCCAGCTCGGCGACGGCGTCCGCGAGGCCGGGGACGGTGAACAGGGCGGCGAGGTCGCGCACCAGCCGCCCGGTCGGGCCGTCGGGGCGCTCCCCGGCGAAGAACCCGGCGAGTTCGGCGGCCAGCGCGGGCTCCCGGGCGGCCGTCAGGGTCAGTGCGGCCACGAACTCCTGGACCAGGTGGAGCTGGAGCTCCTCCAGCGGCACCGAGCGCTCGGCCAGCCACTCCAGGGAGGTGATCTCGGCGTTGGCGATCCAGGCGCGCACGGTGAGCCGCAGGCCCGGGCTGGGCGAGGGAACCGCCAGGTGGGCCAGGATCTGGTCGGCCGCGGCCCGCCGGACCTCGTCGATCACCGCGGACGTCCCGGCACTGGCCGCCACCGAGCCGCCGCGCAGCAGCGCCGCGAAGCCGGGGCCGTGGCTCTGCACGAAGTCCAGGTAGCGGCCCATCACCCGGTGCAGCCGCTCGGAGAGCGGGCCCTCGGCAGGCTCCTCGAACCGGCCGGCCAGCTCCTGGCCGGCCCTGCGCAGCGACTCCTCGTACAGCGCCTGCTTGCCCGGGAAGTAGTGGTAGACCAGGGGCCGGGAGGCGCCGGCGGCGGCCGCGATGTCGTCGATCGACACCTCCTCGGGCGGGCGGCGGCTGAACAGCTCCAGTGCGACGGCGATCAGCTGCTCGCGCCGCTCGTCGACGCTGAGCCGCCGGCGGGGCTTCTCGGCGGCCCTTCCGGCCCCCTTGGCCGCACTCGTGGCGGCGCTCTTCTCGGTGCCCTTGCCGACGCCCTTGCCGGTGGCCGGCCCGGCGTCGGGGCCGGGGCTCCGGCGGGGGCGCGCGGACGTGGGCGACGCCGACGGCGTACGGGAGGCCATGCGCGCCACCCTAATTCGTTGATAGCGGATCGGTGGAGCCAGGGGGCTGCTGTCAGTCCGTTCGAATGCCGAGGTCGTGACGCCTCGCGCCACCCGGGCCAGCG